>NC_013441.1:1531941-1838330 GCF_000024785.1 Gordonia bronchialis DSM 43247
CGCGAGCATCGTCTGCTCGCCGACCTCCTCGACCACACCGGCGCCGGGATCAACCCTGTGGGCCGCATGGACGTCGAACGCAACTTCGAGCTGAAGGGCACCCGCAACGGGGCGGGCAAGATCTACGCCTCCGGCAGCGCGACCCTCGGCGGGTACTTCCCGGGGGTCGATACTTTCCTCGGTCTGCAGATCGCCGGTCTGGAGATCGTCGATGACCTTGCGGCACAGGGGTTCTGCAAACGTCTTTGGCCGGGCCGATCGATCCGGCAGTGGTGGCGGTGGGTCAACAACAAGGGGGTGGACTGACTCATGCTGCCAACCCTGTGGGGCCGAATCCAGACCAGGGTGCTGGTTCTGGGGATCCTCGGCGGCCTGTGGACGGTGGTGCTCGCCCCGATCCTGCCCGACGGCGCGCCGATTGCCACCAGCTATCAGGTGGCGTTCACCGTCCTCGCGGTGGTCATCGTGCTCGGTGTCGCCTGGGAGTTCCTCTACCACTTTCTGCAGCAGTTCCGGTGGGAGAAGGACTGGCCCACCCTCTTCGGGCTGCTCACCGCCATCAACGAGGGCATCGCGGCCTGGTTCTTCCTCGAGTACGTGCCGGTGCTACCCGACGACGTCGAACTGACCCCGTTGGTCTTCTGCATCCAGTTCATCACCACCTGGCTGCTGGTGTGGGTCGCGGTGAACGGTCCGCTGCGAGCGATCTTCCCGCACTGGCGATTCCAAGGAGGCCGGTTCTTTTGAGCACGCCAACCGACACCCCGAGTCTGACCCCCACGGTCACGCTGATCCCGGGCGACGGGATCGTGATCCGCCGGCCGGCGTTCCTCTGCGTCATCGAGAGGTCCGCGCCCCGCGAGCTGATCCGAGAGGTCATGGGTCTCGAGGCGAGTGTCGCCATCCCGGACCGCATGCCGCGACGTGGCCGTCACCTGGTCCGCAAGCTCGCCGAGCTCATCGCCACCGCCGACGAACCGGTGAGCATCGCCTTCGCCGCGCCGGACAGCGCCGGCATCGCCATCTACATGACCGGGACCGTGTTCGCCGAAACCGACGGCGAGCGCCTCGAACCCGACGCCGACGAACCCTTCGACCGGGCGGTCGTCTGGCCCTACGAGGGGCTCGGTCTGTACCTGGCGGACGCAGTACCCGCCGAGCCCGGTGAGGAGTTCTTCGACCTCGTCAACGGTGCGGTGCCGTCCAGCGGCGCGCTGCTGCACACGCCACTGGGCTTGCGCGGCACCGAGATCCACGAGATCGGCGCACCGCCGCCGCGGGTGCGCCCGGAGATCCGCGCCGAGGACCCGCCCGCGACCTCGTCGACGCCGGCACCGGTCGCGGACCGGAAGCCGGAAACGCCCGCCCGCCCGCCCGTCGTCGAACCGGTTGCCGCGCAACCCGAACCGCCGGCGCCGGAGCCCGTCCCCCCGGCCCCGATGCCCGATGACGAGGAGACCGAATCCCTGACCCCGCCCGCGCCGGAACCGCCTGCGGCGCAGCCGTTCCGTTCGGCCGCTCTCGGTGGTGGGGAGCCGTTCTCGTCGGCGCCGCTCGGTCCGCACGCGCCCGAACCGCCTGCGCCGCCGGTGGACCCGCACCCCGGCCCGGCGCCGGTGCCACCACTGCATCACGATCCGCTGCATGCCGAACCACTGGAGAAGCGGGCGCCACTACCCAAACAGGAACATCAGAAGGCGGCCACCGAGGTCGTCAAGATCGAGGAGTCCCGGGCCCATGTCCATGGGATTCGGTGCTCGCGTGGTCACCTCAATCATCCGCAGTCGTGGTTGTGTGGGGTCTGCGGCATCCGGATGGACCAGCTGACCGCGATCCTCGTGGAAGGGGAGCGGCCGCCGCTGGGCTGGCTGCTGCTGGACAACGGGTCGACCTACCTGCTTGACGAAGATCTGGTGATCGGCCGCGAACCCGGTACCGCCGGCCGCGGTGGCCCCAAACCGATTCGCGTGCAGGATGAGACCGGTCAGCTGTCCCGACGGCACGTCGAGATCCGGCTGGTGGAGTGGACAGTGCAGCTCGTCGACCTCGGGTCCGCGAACGGGACCTACGTGGTGGATCCGTTGAGCGGCAACCGGGAGACGCGGTTGCCCGCCCGACGTCCGCACGTCCTGGCGCCCGGTTCGCATGTGCGCATCGGTGGCCGGCACTTCATCTTCGAGTCACCGCACGCCCGGATCTGAGGGTATCCCGATGGACAAGCACTGGATCTTCTTTCTCCTGCTCGACGTGGGGGTCATCATCGCCGCCGCTCGGATCGGTGGTGCGATCGCACGCAAGTTCCGGCAGCCCGCGGTCGTCGGTGAGATCGCCGCGGGAATCGCACTGGGGCCCAGCCTGCTCGGTCTGATTCCCGGCGGCATCGACACCTGGCTGTTCCCCTCGGATGTGCGGCCGCTGCTCGGTGCACTGGCCCAGATCGGTCTCGTGCTCTTCATGTTCATCGTCGGGCTGGAACTCGACATGCGGCTGATCCGGGGCCGCGAGCGAGCGTCGGCCTCCATCTCGCTGTCGTCGATCGCGGTGCCGTTCGCGCTCGGGGCCGCGCTCGCGGTGGTGCTGTATCCCAAGCACGACGTCGTCGACGGCAAGACGATCGAGTTCCTCGCGTTCGCGTTGTTCCTCGGAATCGCGATGTCCATCACCGCTTTTCCGGTGCTGGCCAGAATCCTCACCGACCGCGGGATGATGCGTACGCCACCCGGCGTCTTCAGCCTCGCATCCGCGGCCATCGACGACATCGTGGCGTGGACGCTGCTGGCCTTCGTGATCGCGGTCATCTCCGGCGGCAGCCCCCTCGAGGTGGCCCGGATCGTCGGCCTGTCGCTGGTGTACGCCGCGATCATGTTCCTCGTCGTCCGGCCGCTGCTGGCCAAGCTGATCACGTGGCGTGATTCCGCCGGACGGATGACCCCGGATCTACTCGCGGTGATTCTGATCGGCTTGTTCCTCTCGGCCGCGGTGACCGACATCATCGGCATCCATCAGATCTTCGGCGCCTTCCTGTTCGGTGCGATGATGCCCAAAGTCGGTGCCGAGCAACTCCATCGCGAGATCTTGGAGCGGCTCGAACAGGTCAGCGTGCTGTTGCTGTTGCCGATGTTCTTCGTGGTCACCGGGTTCAGCGTCGACTTGGCCGGCATCGGCCTCGGCGGATTGTGGCAGCTTGGCCTGGTGCTGATCGTCGCGGTCGCGGGCAAGTTCGTCGGCGCGTACTTCGGGGCGCGGGTCAGTGCCATTCCCAAACGCCAGAGTGCGGCGATCGCCGTGCTGATGAACACGCGCGGACTCACCGAACTCGTGATCCTGAACGCCGGTCTCACGCTGGGTGTCCTCACCACCGAACTGTTCTCCATGATGGTGGTGATGGCACTGGTGACCACGGTGCTCACCGAACCGCTGCTACGCCTGGTGTATCCGGATTCGGTGGTGGCCAACGACATTGCGGCGGCCGAGCGGCGTCTGCTGGGAGTGGGTACCACGAGCCGGGTGATGATCGTGCTGCCGAATCTGGATGGGACGCCCGAGGAACTCGTCGCGCGTCACCGGAGGTTGCTGGGCGTCGGGGCCGGGCACGACGTGGTGCTGGTGGCCCTGTTGCCCACGGCGCCGCCCGGCACGGTGCTCGAGGTGGGTATACCGGTGATCCCCGACTTCGCGGCGATGGCGTCGGCGGTGGAGGAACTCAACGCGGTGGGTTCATCGCTGGTCGGCCCCACCTCGGTGTCGGTGTTGTGCCGCTTCAGCGCGGACCCCGTCGCCGATCTCACCCAGATGGCCGAGAACGCCAACCCGGACTTCATATTCCTCGACGCCGCCGACATCGAGGTCGCCACACGACTTTCCATCGCCCCGGTGGCGCTCGTCAACGAGACGGCGAGCGCCGACGACGAGGACACCGCGGTCGTGTGTTCGGTCGATGACAGCCGCAGCGGCCGGACCGCGATCCTCGTCGCCGCCTCGCTGGCCGTCGCTGACGTGCGGCGGTTGGTGATCGAGACGTCGATGTCGCGGCGCCGGCTGGCGGCCGACCTGCAGGCCGTACGCGACCGCGGGGTCGAGGTCGACATCGTCGCGAACGTCAAAGGTGCGCTCGGGCAGCGTCTCCCGCTGGTCGTCTCCGCGTCGGGTACCGACCCGGCGGTTGGAATTCCGGCCCGCCCGCTGGTCGTCGTCGACAACTCCGGCACCAGCGAAGAGGCTCTTGGCGACCGAGCCGACAGATTGTTCCTGCCACGCTCTTCGGCGGACTCGACACCGAGCGCCGCATCATCGACCACAGCTTCGTCACCGGAGGGGCACTGATATGGCCACCGTCGAGATCCCGCAGCAGCTCGCGGATTTTACCGTCCTCGGCAAACTGGGCACCGGAGGAAACGGCACCTTCTACCTCGCCGTACCACCGCCACGTCTGGGGTTGACCACCGATCGAGTGGTCGTCAAGGTGTTCAGTGGCACGTGCAGCGACGACGCCTACCGTCGCGGGGTCCGCGAACTGCGTGCCTTTGCCGCGGTCCGCTCGCCGTATCTCGCGGCGCTCTACGATGCCGTGCTGCAGGGCCAGTTCATGTACGCGATGGAGTATTTCCCGCTCGGTTCGCTGGGAACGCCTGCGCGACCGTTGTCGAGGACGGAGAAGCTGACAGCCATCGCCGACGCCGCCCGTGGCGTGGATGCGTTGCACGAGGCGGGAATCGCCCATGCCAACATCACCCCGTCGAGCATCATGGTGACCGACGGCGGCGGTCGCATCTCCGATCTCGGGCTCGCGCGCGTCCTCGCCGCCGACGAACCGATCACCAGTTTCGCCCAGCCGGGGGCGGTGCAGTACATGGATCCTGCGCTGCTGGCCGGTGACGTGCCGTCACGCGCCACCGACATCTGGTCACTCGGTGCTTGTCTGCACGTGGCCCTGACCGGCCAGGGCGTCTACGGTGACATCCCGGATGCCCAGCCGCTGTTGGCAATTCGGGCCGCACTGTCGACGCCACCGGCATTGTCGGAGAACCTCAACCGCGACGAGCGCGCCCTCATCGCCAGCTGTCTGGCACTGGCCGGCACCCGCCCGGCCACCGCACTCGAGGTGGCCGACAAGATCGGGGAGCTCGTCGCGGGCTAGTGGTCCGTCTCTAGTGGACGCGACCGCCCCTTTTCGCTCCCTGAGCCTGAATTCGTGGGGTCAGTGTCGATAGCACGGCCCACCAGCTCCCTGAGGTGCTCGAGGCGCCAGCAGAGGGGCCTCGAAGGGTCAGTGAGACAACAGCTTTGGCGACCAGGCACCACCCCGCTATGTATCACGGGTAGGTGATGATGATCTGGCCGGATTCGACGTGTCGCCAGATGATCGTCCGGCCGGTGGCCATGGTGGGTGTCCAGATGCCGAGGTGTTTGAATTCGTGGCAGGGGATGCACAGGGGGTGGAGGTTCTCGGCGATGGTCCAGCCACCTGCGAGGGGGTCTTGGTGGTTGAAGGGCACGATGTGGTCGAGGTGGCATTGATCCACGGGTCGGCCGCAGTAGGGTCCGCGGCAGTGGTGGTCGGTGTGGGCGATGGTGCGCCGCAGTACCTCCGCAGGCGCATACACGAGGGCGCCGGGTGGTGGTGTGGTGAGTCCACCGTGTCCGGTGGTGTCGATGGGTTGGGGGTTGGGTGGGCGTGAGCGTACGACGATGCTGCCGGTGCCGCCGTCGGTGGTGGTGAGGTGGGTGGGCACGATGATGGTTCCGGCTGTGCGGGTCCGGCCGGGTTTCAGCAGGCCGAAGGTCTGGTCGGGTTGGGTGGGGTCGGTGTGGTGGGCGAAGCGTTGGCTTTCGCGGTACATGCCTTGCCAGGTGCCGTTGGCGGCGAGTTCGCGGGCATGGGCGGGATCGATGGCGCCGTAGCCTTTGATGTAGGGCACCATGTCGCCGGTCAGCCCGGCCAGGGTGGGGGCGTCGGTGACGACTTCGACGACGACTCGTACCGGCCTCGGCGCGATCTCGGTCGAGGGCTGGGGTTCGGGTTCGGGGTCGTCGGGCTGGTCGGGTTCCTCCGGCAGTGGTGCATCCACGTCGCTGTCGAGAGTGGTTGCGTCAGCGTCGATATCGGCATCGACGACGCATCCGTCGCTGTCGTCACCGTCACCATCGCTGTCCTCACGGTGACCGTCGTTGCCGTCGGCGTCTTCGGCGTCGCTGACGCCCTCGTTGCTGATGTCCTCGTCGCTGTGAGCGTCCTCGGCGCCGTCACCGTTGGCATCGCTGGTGGGGGTGCCGGGTTCGGGTTCGTCGTCGTTGGGTGGTTGGTTGGCGGGTGCTGTGCAGTGGGGGTCGCCGCAGCGGCAGTCGAGGGTGGTGCGGTCGTGGATGAAGGCGGCGAGCGCGTCGGCGCGTTGTTGGCCGGGTGGGCGGGTGTCGTTGCGGCACAGGAAGTGCTCGATCATCGCGGCGAGCCGGGCTTGTAGGGTGCGGGCGTCGCCGATGTCGAGGGTGGCTGAGATGTTGACGTGTCCGTAGAGGTCTTTGCGGAATCGGACGTCTTGGGTGCGGGCGGCATACGCGTGGCGGGCTTGTTCGGCGCGGTCGGGGTCGAGCGCGATGACCATCTCGTCGAGCAGTTCGGAGAGCACGCTGTTGGTGGTGGCTTCGGCGGCGTAGCCGAGGGCGGCGTCTTCGGCGGCGTCGTACT
Organism: Gordonia bronchialis DSM 43247; assembly: GCF_000024785.1. Lineage (NCBI taxonomy): Bacteria > Bacillati > Actinomycetota > Actinomycetes > Mycobacteriales > Gordoniaceae > Gordonia > Gordonia bronchialis. The sequence continues at coordinate 1,538,627 of NC_013441.1, forward strand.
GATTCTCATCCAACGCGGTCAGGGCGTGCGCGATCAGTGAGGCGCGGGATTCGGTGAGGTCACCGGCCAGGAATGCGGCCCGCACGTTGGGGAGGTGGGAAAGCAGCTCCCCGAGGGCGAGCCAGCGTCCGGCGGTGGCGGCGGGGACGTCGAAGTGCCAGGCAACGTCGCGGACGGCGGCTTTGTCGGGCATCTTTTTGCGGTAGCGGTCGTAGTCGGCGGCGATGTGGCGGTCGAACACTTTGCGTCCGAGGTGGTAGGCGGCAAGGATTTTGCGGGCCATGGCTTGGCGTTCCAGGCGGGTGAACGCCGCGGCTGAAGCAGCCAGCTCGGACTCACCGGCGCAGGCCAGGGTGGCCTCGTCGGTGTTCCGGCCTGCTTCGAACATGTGTTCATGATGTCAGGCGGGTCTGACAATTCTGGATTGTCGGCTGTGGGGGTTGTGGAATGTGTTGGGGCGCTGACATTGTCGGGTTGCGGATGGTTTCGACACGTGGCCGCTCGTTCCTCGCGGACACGGCTCAACCAGCAAGTGGAGGGCAGTGGCCGCTCGTTCCTCCGCTCGCCAGCGCTCCGGTCACCTCAGGGGGCGTTGGATGAGTGTCAGGGAGCTGAGCGGCGTTAGGGAGCGTCGGGGCTCAGGAACCGAAAGGTGCGCTCTGCCACCAATCGTCGAGAACCTGCCGTCCGGTGTGGCCGGGCCAGGTGGTGACCACCGTGTACGGCCGGCGCTTGTCGTCGTTGAAATCGGTCACGACCCAGCCGTGCGAGACGGTGTCCGGGCTGGCGAATACGGGTCCCTCGTCCCAGCTGCGGGCCATGCCGGGGCGGTTCGGCAGGTCGTCGACGACTGCCGCATGACCCGCCTCGGTACGTGTGTGCCAGACCACGAAGGTGAGATTGTCGGGGTTGATGCAGGTGATGCCGACAACCGAGTCCTTCGTCGTCTCTTTGCATCCGGCGTCGCGCCAGCCCTGTTCGCCGGGACGGCTGGGGAGGAGGTCGGGGAACGTGTCGGCGATGGGCTGCGCCGCCGACGACCAGCCGGGCGGCGCGTTGCGGGAGCCGAGGTAGACGAGCCCGCCGACGACCACGGCGACCACGGCGAGGACGGCCAGAATCGGGACGACCGCCTTACGTAGACGCCCTCGACGGGGAGTGGCGGTTGGCCGGGCGGCGCGGTGCGGTTGTGGTTGGGGTCCGGGTCCGGCGACGTTCTTCTGGAGCGCGGCACGGCGGTCGGTGACGACCTCGGTGGGCCGGTCCGGGCTGGCGCGTGGGGTGAACAGTCGACGGGCCCGGATGGTCGGGTCGTCGAAAATCTCGGTCGCGGGCGCATCCTCCTCGGCATTCGACCCGCTCGACCCGGGGGACCGTCCTGCGGATGGTTGCCCGGCGCTCTCTGACCCGGGCCGCGACAACGTGATGGCGAGTTCGGCGGCACGGGTGAACTCGGTGCATGTCCGGTAGCGCAAATTGCGTTCACCACCCAGCGCGCGCTCGATAACCACCCGGAGTGCGGGCGAAATGCGTTCGGGCAGTGGCTGATCGGGGACGGGTGCCGATCCGGTGAGCAATTCCACCAGGGTGTACACCAAGGAGTGGATGTCGTTGGCCGGATGATAGCGGGCGTCGTCGGCGGTCCGGGACAGACCGAATCCGGTGAGGACCGCGTGGGGCGTGCCGTCGGCCTCGGCGACCACGATCGTGTCGGGGCGAACATTGCGATGGACCAGGCCCTTGCGGTGGGCGCTGTCCAGGCCGGCGCCGACATCGGCGATGATGTGTACCGCCGAGGCGTCGTCGAGCCCGTCGGGCCGGGCTCGCAGCAGTTGGCCCGCCGTGTCGCCGGGCAGACGGGTTGTCGCAATCCACAACCGTCCGTTGTCATTTCCGTGTCCGAGCACATCAGCCAGATGGGGGTGACGGAGGCGGACGGCGATATCGAGAGCACGTCCGAAACGACGGCGAAAGTCGGGGTCGGCGGACAGGTCGGCCGGTAAGACGGTCAGATCGACCGGTCCGCGCTGTCCAGTGGCGCGATAGGTGATTCCGGATGCATCGTGGCGCAGCACCGCCTCGATCCGGTGGCCCGAGACGATGGTGCCGGGTGACATGGCGGTTGATCCCGGGCCGGTCACAGCCGCAGTTGTCCGGGGTGGCGGGGGAGACGCAGGCTTCTGGACGCGGGCGCGCATCGGCGGATGCCGGTCGCCACCCGGCGGCCTGTCACCGTGGTTCACTGTCGGATCTGCTCCCCGGTCTGCGCGGCGTGTCGGATTGTTGGAGTGTACCGACCGGGTCCCTTCGAGGCTCGCAAGCTCGCACCTCAGGGAGCGGGGGTCGGCTCGCAAGCTCGCACCTCGGGGAGCGGGATCAGTTCACGAGCGCGGGCGCGCTGCCGAACAGCATGACGACGAAGAACGCGAGCAGAAACCATGATCCGCCCTGCCATAACTGCCATCTGCCCGCGCGGCGCCAGACCCGGTAGGTACGCCAGAGCATGGCGAGCGCACCGAGAAGCGCCACGATCGGCGACGCGACGAACAGCACGGTGCTCAGCGGCGTCGATGATGCCGCGCCGACGGCCGCGAGGCCGAGAGCGAAACCGACGGTGACGATTACGTGAACGATCACCGCGCGCAGGTCGTCATTGGACTCATTCATGGCTGATCACAAGCTTGTTCATGGATGTGCCCAGCCTACACAGTTGTCCGTTTCGTCCGAGTGGCGGGACTTTGGCCTCTTTGCGTCGCGGCCGGCGTCGGGCAGGATGGAGAGTGAGGGTAAGAGTGTCCGGAAGTCGAATAGAGGAGATGGACGCCAGATGAACGCGATTCTTGTCGGTGTGGACGGATCGGATGCGTCGACCGGTGCGGTGAAGTGGGCGGCGCACGCGGCTGCCGTCGAAGGTGCCGAACTCAAACTCGTAGGCGTCTATGACGCCAGCACGAGCGATTACGCCCCCGGGCTGATCATCCCGCAGGACGTCATCGACGCAATCCGTCAGGACGCCTCGGACGCTGTGCACGCAGCTGCCGACACCGCCAAGGAAGTGGCCCCGGGAGTTCCGGTCGCGACGTCGATCGTCGACGGAGACGCGGCGCGCGTGCTCCTCGAACTCGGCAAGGAAGCGTCGATGATCGTGCTCGGCACCCGTGGACTCGGCAGCATCAAAGGTCTGTTTCTCGGCTCGGTGAGCACCACCGTCGCCGCGCATGCGCACGGCCGAGTGGTCGTGGTGGCCGGTGCCGGTGGCGATGGTCCGGTCGTGGTGGGCGTCGACGATTCGCCGATCAGCGATGCCGCCGTAGCCGAGGCGTACCGGCAGGCTTCGTTGCGCAACGCCACCCTGATCGCGGTGCACACCTGGACGCCACTGGACGCGGATGCGCTGCACGGCTACGGCATCGAACCCGACGAGATCGAGCGGATGTCGCAGGACGCCGTGGAGGCCGTCGCCGAGCGACTGGCCGGATATGCGTCGGAGTATCCCGACGTCAAGGTCGAACGCAAGGTGCTGCCGGAAGAGCCCGCGAAGGCGCTGCTCGACGCGGCCGGTGAGGACGCCCAGCTGATCGTCGTCGGCAGCCGCGGCCGCGGTGGCTTCCGTGGCCTGCTGCTCGGTTCGACGAGCCAGAAGGTCATGCACCAGGCGCACAGCCCGGTGATGGTCGTCCGGAACTGAGCGCCACACATACCCGCGTCCGGTGACTGCCGGACGCCGTGAGAACGCCCGTGAACCCGTCGGGGGCAGGGGTGTTCGTCGATCACGGATTGTCGACGGTGACAATCGTGGGCGGGCCGGCCGCTGCAGGGGTTCGATCACCCCGCCATCGGCGCTCTACCATGGCGCCATGGCCCTGAAGAAGCTCGAACTCTCCGTGGGAGAGCTTGCGCAGCGGGCCGGGATCGCGCCGTCGGCGGTCCGATTCTATGAAGAGCAAGGGCTCATCTTCTCCCGCCGTACCTCCGGAAACCAGCGCCGGTATCACCGTGCGATGTTGCGTCGGGTGGCGTTCATCCGTGCATCGCAGTCCGCGGGGATTCCGCTGGCCGTCATCGGTGAGGTCCTCGCCGAACTCGGCGACCACGAGTCGCCACCGAAGGCCTTGTGGGAGGCCGCATCTCAACGCTGGATCGCCGACATCAACCACCGCATCGCACTACTGGAGAACATGCGCGACATGATCGGATCCTGCGTCGGCTGCGGGTGTCTGTCGCTGGGGGAGTGTCACCTGCTCAATCCGGGTGATGAACTCAACCAGTTGGGGCCCGGACCGCGCCGCCTCATGCGCGACTAGTGGTCCGTCTCGGAAATATGCGAGTCTGAATCCATGGCTCGACCGACGCGGGTTGCCCTCGCCCTGGGTAGTGGTGGCGCTCGCGGCTACGCACACATCGGTGTGATCTGCGAACTCGTCGCCCGCGATTTCGAGATCGTCAGCGTCGCCGGATCGTCTATGGGTGCACTCGTCGGCGGGTTGCATTGTGCCGGTCATCTCGACGACTACGTCGATTGGATCGCCGGGTTGCGCCAACTCGACGTGGTGCGTCTCGTCGACGTCTCACTGTCGAAGCCGGGCGGGGTGATCGGCGCCGAGCGGGTCTTGTCGCGGGTGCGGGAGATCTTGGGCGACACCGTGATCGAAGACCTGGAGATTCCGTTCACGGCAGTCGCCACCGACCTGAACGCGGGGCGGGCGGTGTGGTTCCAGCGTGGCAGTCTCGTCGACGCGATCCGCGCCTCCATCGCGATTCCCGGCGTCATCAGCCCCCACGAATACCAGGGGCAGCTGCTCGGCGACGGCGGCATCCTCGACCCGCTGCCCGTCGCGCCGACGTCGGCGGTCCCCAGCGATGTGACGATCGGGGTGATCCTCGGTTCCGACGGCGGCCCCGACGACGGTGCGTCGCGTGAGCCCCGGTCCAAGGGTTTGCTGCGGCGCAACGTCGCGCCGATCCTCGACAGCGAGTTCGTGCGTTCGGTCCGCGACCGGTTCGGCTTCGACGTGGGGCCGGGCCAGCGACGACTGCGCGACGATTCGGGTGCCATCGGCGACACTTCCGGTGCTGACGGCGAGGATGCCGGTGCCCTCGATGCCGACCTCGCCGAGGACCTCGATCCCGCCGAAGGTCCGCAACGGATGGGTCGCATCGAGGTGCTGAGCCGTTCCCTCGACATCATGCAGGAGGCCCTGACCCGCTATCAGGTGGCCGGCTACCCGCCGGACGTGCTGATCCGGGTGCCGCGGCACACCGTGCGCACCCTCGACTTCCACAAGGCGTCGGAGATGATCGACCTCGGGCGCGAACTGACCGCCCGCGCACTGGACGAGCTGCCCGAGCTGACATGAAGCAGATTCCCCGCGGCATCTGGGTGCTGCTGTCGGCCAATGTGGTCATCGCGCTCGGATACGGACTCATCGCGCCCGCGTTGCCGAGCTTCGCGCGCAGTTTCAACGTGTCGTTCACCGCGGCCACAGCGGTGGTGTCGGCCTTCGCGGTGATGCGACTGCTGTTCGCCCCGGCCACCGGACGGCTGGTGACGTTGTTCGGTGAGCGGCGGATCTACCTGATCGGTCTGCTGATCGTGGCGGCGAGCACGTTCGCGTGTGCGTTCGCCCAGTCGTATTGGCAGTTACTGGTGTTCCGGGCGGCCGGCGGCGTGGGGTCGACGATGTTCACCGTCTCGGCGATGGCCCTGCTGATCCGCATGTCGCCGAACGACATTCGCGGCCGCGTATCCGGGTTCTTCTCGGCCGGCTTCCTGATCGGCAACATCACCGGACCGCTCATCGGCGCGGCGCTGGTGGGGTTCGGGCTGCGGATGCCGTTCGTCGTGTACGCCGTGGCCCTGCTCATCGCGTCCGCCGTGGTCGCCACCCAACTGCGCGAGGTGAGTGCGCCGGAGAGCGCCGACGGCCCGGCGCATGGCGTGATCTCGTTCCGGCATGCTCTCGGCGACAGCGCCTATCGTGCCATCATCGCCTCGAACTTCACCCAGGGATGGGCATCGATGGGGGTCCGGGTCGCGGTGGTCCCGTTGTTCATCACCGAGGGGCTCGGCGAGGGTGCCGGGATGGCCGGTGTGGTGCTCGCCGTGTACGCGGCGGGCAACGTGGCGGCCATCCTGACCGCGGGACGCCTCTCCGACCGATTCGGCCGTCGCCCCGTCATGCTGCCCGGACTGACTCTCATGGCCGCCGCGACCGCCGCGCTCGGGTTCTCGTCGAACATCATTGTGGCGCTGGTATTGTCGCTGATCGCCGGAGCCGGTTCCGGGCTGTTCGCGCCGACGCATCAGGCAGCTCTCGCCGACGTGCTGGGCAACCGCCGGCAGGGCGGATCGGCGCTCGCCGCCTTCGGCATGTCCTCGGATGTCGGTGCCATCAGCGGGCCGGTGATCGTCGGATTCGTCGCCGACCGTGTGGGTTTCGGCCCGGCGTTCATCCTCACCGGGGTCGTCGCCGCACTGGCTCTGCTCATGTGGGTGTTCGCCCGGGAGACCGCTCCGGCGATCGTCGGTGACGGCCCGACCATCACCTCCACCGAGCCGCAGTGAGCCGACGCGGGCGGATTCGAACAGTGGGACCCGCCCCGACGCACTACCGTTGATCCATGGCCGACAGTTCTGAGACCACGTCGACGACCGACGGGGCGAACCGCTATCCGCTCGGCGCCACCTCGGAGGTCGGCCGGTTGCGGGCGGTGATGTTGCACCGGCCGGGTGACGAGCTCAAGCGACTCACCCCGCGCAACAACGATCAGCTGTTGTTCGACGGTCTGCCCTGGGTTGCCCGCGCGCAGGAGGAACACGACGCCTTCGCCGAGGTCCTGCGCGGCCGCGGCGTCGACGTGTACCTGCTCGGTGATCTGCTCACCGAAACCCTCGACCACAGCGGCGCCGCGCGTATCCAGGGCATCGCCGCGGCGGTCAGCGCACGACGCCTCGGCAGCCATCTCGCCGAGGATCTCGCCGGATACCTGCGCGGGCTGCCCGCCGCCGACCTGGCCTACGTCCTGACCGCCGGGATGACCTACGACGAACTGCCGGTGACGCCGTCGGCGGCGGTGAGTTCGCTGGTGCGGCGGATGCACCACGGCCCGGAGTTCGCGATCGACCCGCTCCCGAATCTGCTGTTCACCCGCGACAGTTCGTTCTGGATCGGTCCACGGTTCGCGATCACCTCGCTGGCACTGCCGGCCCGATCCCGCGAGACGTCGCTGACCGACCTCATCTACGCCCACCACCCGCGCTTCACCGGGACCCGACGCGCCTACGAATCGCAGGTCGCCCCCGTCGAAGGCGGCGACGTGCTGCTGCTCTCGCCGGGTGTGGTCGCCGTGGGGGTGGGTGAACGCACCACACCAGCCGGGGCAGAAGCGTTGGCGCGCAGCCTCTTCGACGACGGTCTCGCCCATACGGTGCTCGCCGTGCCGATCGAGCAGGCCCGGGCGTTCATGCACCTCGACACGGTGTGCACCATGGTCGACACCGACGCCGTGGTGATGTATCCGAACATCCGCGACACCATGTCGGCGTTCACCCTCAACCACGTCGACGGGACCGTCACGGTCACCGGTGCCCGGCCGTTCCTCGAGGCCGCGGCCGACGCCATGACCATCGACAAACTGCGCGTCATCGACACCGGACTCGATCCGGTTACCGCCGAACGCGAACAATGGGATGACGGCAACAACACCCTGGCGCTGGCCCCGGGTGTCGTCGTGTCCTACAACCGCAACACCGAAACCAATCGGCGCCTGATGGATTCGGGTGTCGAGGTGATCGAGATCGAGGGCCGCGAGCTCGGCTCGGGTCGTGGTGGTCCGCGGTGCATGTCGTGCCCACTGGCCCGGGACCCGCTGTGAGGGGTGCCCGATGACGCTGGCACAGAAGCTGAACATCGACGCGGACGGCGACCGCGCCCCCTTCGACCAGGTGCGCCTGGGCATCCTCGATCTCATCGCCAACGGCGAACTGATCGTGGGGGAACGGCTGCCCACCGTGCGCGCACTGGCCGCCGATCTGCATCTGGCCGCCAACACCGTGGCCCGCAGCTACCGCGAACTCGAGGCGGCCGACGTCATCGAGACCCGCGGACGGCTCGGGTCGTTCGTCAAGGCCGGACCCGACGACGCGCTGGCAACCGCTCAACGGGCCACCGTCGCACATGTGAATGCCCTGCGTGAGCTGGGTTTCGACGACGAGACGATTGTGTCACTTGTGCAGCGAGTGACTCGCGGAGCTTGAAGTTTCACATCGATCTTTGATTACGTAAAGCAATGGCAACTGAAAACTTCCTGGCAAAACCGTCGCGGCGAGCCCTCGACCCCGCGGTTTTCGGGATAACGGCAGTTCTCGTCATCAGCTTCGTGGTCTGGGGGCTCCTGGACCAGGAAAGCCTCAACTCCGTCAGCCAGAACATCCTCGACGCCATCACCGATAACCTCGGGTGGTTGTTCATCCTGTCGTCCACCGGTTTCGTCATCTTCGCGATCTGGCTGGCGCTGTCCAAGTACGGACGCATCCCACTGGGCCGCGACGACGACCAGCCCGAGTACCGCACGGTCAGCTGGATCGCGATGATGTTCAGCGCCGGTATGGGTATCGGCCTGATGTTCTTCGGCGCGTATGAGCCGCTGTACCACTACGTCAGTGCCCCACCGGAATTCCCCGTTCACGACGTCCGGGCGGCGATGGCCACCACGATGTTCCACTGGGGGTTCCATCCGTGGGCGATGTATGCGGTGGTGGGTCTCGCGATCGCCTACAGCACCTACCGGCTGGGTCGGACCCAGCTGCTCAGCGCCGTCTTCGAGCCGCTACTCGGCCATCGTGCGAACGGTCCGGGCGGCAAGGTCATCGACATTCTCGCCATCTTTGCGACCCTGTTCGGCACCGTCGCGTCGCTCGGCCTGGGCGCGCTGCAGATCGGGTCGGGTCTGGACACCGTCGGCTGGGTTCATGAGCCGACCACACCGCTGCTCGTTGCCGTCATCGCCATCCTGACCGCTGCCTTCGTGCTGTCGGCGGTGTCCGGGATCGCCCGGGGCATCCAGTGGCTGTCGAACATCAACATGGTGCTCGCGATCATCCTGGCGGTCTTCGTCTTCGTCGTCGGGCCGACGATCTTCATCCTCAACCTGCTGCCCACCACACTGGGCGCCTACGCCACCGACATCACCACCTTCTCGGCCCGGTCGTCGGCCACCGTCGACGCCGCCGGGGAGAAGTGGCTCGCGGACTGGACGATCTTCTACTGGGCGTGGTGGGTGAGCTGGACCCCCTTCGTCGGCATGTTCCTGGCCAAGATCAGCAAGGGCCGCACGATCCGCGAGTTCGTCGTCGGCGTGATGCTGGTGCCGACGACGGTGTCGCTGGTGTGGTTCTGCGTCTTCGGCGGCACTGCCATCCGGGAGCAGATGACCGGCGTGCTCGGGTTCACCTCGGACTCCAGCAGCGACACCGCACTCTTCGACGTCCTGGGCAACCTGCCGTTGACCGGTGTCGCGTCGGCTCTGGTGATGTTCCTGGTCGCCATCTTCTTTGTATCCGGGGCCGATTCGGCGTCGCTGGTGATGGGCACGCTGTCCGAGCGCGGGGCACACGAACCCTCGAAACTCGTGACCATCTTCTGGGGCACCCTGACCGGCGCGGTCGCGGCGTTGCTGCTGGCCATCAGTGGCGACGACGCCCTCGAGGGCATCAAGAAGATGGCCATCATCGCGGCGCTGCCGTTCGTCGTGGTCATGATCGGCATGTGTCTGTCGCTCTACCTCGATCTGCGCCGCGACCCGCTGATCGTGTCGCAGCGCATCCTGCGCACCCAGGTGGACAAGCACATCCGGGAACAGGCCGAGGCCATCACCACCGGCGAGTTCGAGGCGATCGACCCGGAGACCGCCGTCCTCATCGAAGGGCTGCAGACCGAGAACGGTTCGTCGAACGGCTCGTCGAAATCCGCCTCCGCCACAACCGATGCGACCCACACGGAATCGGCGACCGACCAGGCAGCGACGGACTGAGCCGGCTCAGCCCCAGCTGGGCAGCCAGATCTGCTGATCCCACTGGGTCGGCGAGATCGGCGATCCGGTCAGGATCGGCCACAGCCACACGAAGTTGGTCACCACCGCACCCACGTAGATGGCCACTACCAGGATGGCCAGAGCGCGGCGCTCCGGTCTGATCGGTGCGCGGTTGACCGAGCGCAGGATGTCACCGCAACACAGGGCCAGACCCATCACCAGGAACGGTGCCATCACGGTGGCGTAGAAGAAGTACATCTGGCGGTCGATCTCGGCGAACCAGGGCAAGAACCCGGCCGCATACGCGGTGACGACCGCGGCGTAGCGCCAGTCGCGGCGCATGATCCACGACCAGAGCCCCCACAGCAGCATCGGGAGTGCGAGCCACCACAGTGCGGGTGAACCGATGAGCATCTGGGCGCGGACGCATTCGCCGACACCGCAGTGATCTGGCCCGCTCTCGTAGGCGTAGAGCATCGGCCGCAGGCTCATCGGCCAGGTCCACGGCTTGGACTCCCAGGGATGATGGTTGCCCGCGGAATTGGTGAGCCCCGCGTGGAACTCGAGGATTCCGGATTCGTAGTACCAGAGCGATCGCCACGCACCGGGCACCCACGACCACGGACCACCGGTGCCGATGGCGTTGCCCACCTCGTAGCGGTAGACGGCCGTCTCGGAGTTGAACCACGGGATGAACGTCGCCAGGTAGATGGCGATCGGCATCAGCACGAGGCTGGCGCCGGACGGGATGACGTCGCGCAGCAGGGTACCCACCCACGGGCGCTGCACGTGGTAGGTGCGGCGCGCGGCCACATCGAAGCCGATTGCGAGCAGCACGAAGAAGATGACGAAGTAGATCCCCGACCATTTGGTCCCGCAGGTGAGACCGAGCATCACGCCCGCGGTGAAGCGGTACCAGCGGAACCCGAGGCGGGGGCCGTAGGGCGAGTCGGTGATCCGGCCCTCGACGTAGACGCGGTGCATGCGGGCCCGCACCTGGTCGCGGTCGGCGATCAGCGCGGCGAAGGCGGCCACCACGAACACGGCCTGGAAGATGTCCAGCATTCCCATCCGGGACTGCACGAACAGCACACCGTCGCAGACGGCGAAGATCCCGGCGATGGCGCCGATCAGTGTGGACCGCGACAGCCGGCGCACGACGCAGTAGATCATCACCACGATGGCCACCCCGGCGACCGCCGAGCCGAACCGCCAGCCCACCGGCCCGTAGCCGAACAACCCCTCGGACATCGCGAGCAGCCACTTGCCGACCGGCGGATGGACCACCAGACCGTAGCCGGGGTTGTCCTCGATCCAGTTGCCACCGGTGAGTACCTGCCACCCCTGCGGTACGTAATGCTTCTCGTCGAAGACCGGGGTGCCCTTGTCGGTGGGATTCGAGAGGTTCCAGAACCGGGTGGCGATCGCGAGCAGCGTGATCACCACCCCGACGACGAGCCCGCGAACCCGGTCGGGTGCGCCGAACAAAGGCATCGGGATCGCCGGGCCCAACTGCGGTTCGGGACGCGGGGACGCTGCCGGGGGACCGCTGCTCCAACGGGAGTCCGGCGGTCGTTCGCCGGTGGCGGTCATCGTCACCCGTCCGATCGTAGTGGGCGGGGTACTCGTAGGCTGGATCGACCATGTCTGATCCCGCCCATGTCTGATCCCGCCCATGTCTGATCCCACCCATGTCTGATCCCATCGGACCCGATCGTCCCGTCGGACGGCTGATTCTCGCCGCCACACCGATGGGACGGTCCGACGACGCCTCGCCCCGGCTGCGTGCCGCACTGCGCGACGCCGACGTGGTCGCCGCCGAGGACACCCGTCGTGCCCGCGCGCTGGCGGCATCTCTCGACGTCGAGATCGGTGGACGATTGGTCAGCTATTACGACCAGGTGGAGGCCGCGCGCACGCCGGCGCTCGTCGAGGCCATCGCCGGGGGAGCGACGGTTGTGCTCATCACCGATGCCGGGATGCCGTCGGTCAGCGACCCGGGCTACCGGATCACGGTGGCGTGTGCCGACGCCGGGCTGCCGGTCACCGCGTTGCCGGGACCGTCGGCGGTCACCACCGCGCTGGCGGTGTCGGCGATGCCGTCGGAGCGGTTCTGCTTCGAGGGTTTCGCACCCCGCAAGGCGGGCGCGCGGGCCGCCTGGTTGACTGCGCTCATCGAGGAGCCGCGGACCGCGGTGTTCTTCGATTCCCCGCACCGACTGGCCGAGACATTGTCGGCGGCGGCCGAGATCCTCGGCGCCGATCGTCGGGCGGCGGTGTGCCGAGAGCTCACCAAGACCTACGAAGAGGTGCGGCGCGGCACGCTCGACGAACTCGCGCGGTGGGCGGCCGACGGGGTCAAAGGAGAGATCACCGTCGTCATCGCCGGTGCCGTCGCCGGCGAGCCGGACCTCGACGAGCTGGCCGATCGCGCGGAAGAACTCGTGGCCGACGGCATGGGTCTGAAGGAGGCGTGTGCCCAACTCACGCGGGGAAACGGTGCCTCTCGCCGCGAGATCTACCAGCGGGTCCTCGATCGTCGTCGGGATCAGCGATGACTCGCAGTTCGACGTCGGCGGCCAGTCGATAGGGCCGGTTGGTGACCAGCGCACCCACCGCACGGCGTAGCCGGGACATCTCCGCGCGTACCGTCACAAGATGACTGCCGTCGCCGAACAGCATGTGGCTCAAGCGTTCTGCGGTGAGGCCGGAGCCCCCGGCATCGGCGAGCAGCAGGAGGATCTGGGCGTGGCGCCGGGTCAGTATCGTCTGCCAGGTCTGCGTGTCGCCGCTCACCGCGATCGACGGTTCGCCGCGGAGATCGAGCTCGGCGATGACCGGCGACGACGGGCCGGCCGGCCGGACCAGCCAGCCCCGGGGTAGGCGTTCGGCGACGCACGCCCCGAGACCGGGCACGAACTGGTGGGCGCCGTCGGCGGGCGCCGCCACGCGCGTGGGTCCGCTGCACCCGTGGCTGTCGGCCACCCACCCGTGATCGTCGACGAGTAGTCCGGGACCACGAACCGCGGCGAGTCTCGCCGCCCCGGCGTTGCGCAGGTCGGCAAGGGTCGCGATGTGCGCGGCCGAGATCTCGTGCTCGCCGAGGGAGGCAATCGCCGAGGTGAATGCCAGCGCGGCGGGCTGCAACGAGGCCGCGGGCCCGGCGAGCCCGGCGATGGCGACCATCTCACCGGTACGGCGGTCGTGAATCGGTGCGGCAGTGCAATACAGGCCGTGAAGTGCCCGGTTGTAGTGTTCGGCGCCCAGCACACGGGTGGGCCGGCCGTGCTGGATCACGAGCCCGACGGCGGTGGTGGCGGTGGACTCCTCATCCCATCGTGACCCCTCCACCAGGTGCAGACGGTCGGCGACCGACATGAGGGCCGGTGATCCGCCGCGCCACAGCAGCACCCCGTCGGCGTCGAAGATGCCCATCGCCATGGCGGTGTCGGCGTCGGACGCGGAGAACAGCGCCGTGATGCGGTCCACCGCGTCCCGAACCGGGTGGTGGGCCCGGCGCTCGTACAACTCGGACCGCTCCAGCATCACCGGGTTGTGCCGGTCGGTGGTGGGATGGACACCCGACGTCTTGGCCCGTAACCAGGATTCGACGACCTCGTGACTCGGCGCGACAGTGGGCGCCGTGCCCGACAGAATCGCGTCGTGGCTCGCGCTCAGATCCCGGACGTGCATCGTCAGATCGGTGCCCGGCGTGGTCGGCGTCCCCATGTGAGCGATGCTACCCAACCGGGGTGATCAAGCCTCCCTCTTGCTGGTTGAGTCGACGGCCCCATCGGCTGGTTGAGTCGGCGGCCCCCGTCCGCTGGTTGAGCCGCGACGGACGAGCTTGCGAGTCCGCCGCGCGTCGAAACCACAAGCAAGACAACAGTATCCGCAACAACCAGGAGCACACGGGGCGCCGACGCGGTCAGCTCACGAGTGGTTTCGACGCGGCTCGGTCTCGCTGCGCTCGCCCGTGCCGGCTCAACCAGCAAAATGGGGGGCGCTGGCTCAACCAGCAAAATGGGGGGCGCTGGCTCAACCAGCTGAATGGGGGCGCCGGCTCAACCAGCTGAATGGGGCGCAGCTCAACCGACATGCCCGACGATGCTGGCCGCCTTGTCGAGGCACTCCTGCCATTCGGCGGCCGGGTCGGAGTCGATGGTGATGCCGCCGCCGACACCGAGGGTCGCGGTGCCGTCGGGCGCTATCGACACGGTGCGGATAGCGACGTTGAGGTCCAGTCCGTGGTCGGGCCCGGCGATTCCGACTGCGCCGCAGTACACACCGCGGGCGCCGTGTTCCCAGTCGGCGAGCAGTTCCATCGCCCGGAGTTTAGGGGTGCCGGTCACCGAGGCGGGCGGGAAGGTGGCGGCGAGCAGCACGTCGGTACCGGTGCCCGGTTCGACGATCGCCTGGACCTGCGAGACCAGGTGCCACACACCGGGAGCGCTGACCACGGAGAGGAGGTCGGGAACACGGACCGACCCGGTCACCGCGAGGCGCCCGAGGTCGTTGCGGACCAGGTCGACGATCATGATGTTCTCGGCGACATCCTTGGTCGACGACGCCAGCCGGTCGGGGTCGTCGTGTGCCGGAAGCGTTCCCTTGATGGGTGCCGACGACACGATGTTGCCGGTCCGGCGCAGGAACAGTTCGGGTGAGAAACTCGCCACTGTGCCCCAATCGCCCTGCAGGAAAGCTGATTTCGCGGGAGCGGTCGCGGCGGTGACGTCGGCGAAGTAGTCGACGGTCGAGCCGGTGACCGTGCCGGTGAACCGGGTGCACACACACGCCTGGTACACCTCGCCGGCGCGAATCGCGTCGAGACAGTTCTCGATCGCGTCGAGATGCGGTTGCCGTTGCGGCGCAGTCCATTCGGCCGTCCACCCGCTACGCGGGCCGACGAGGGCGCCCAACGCCCACGCCGGCACATCCCCGATCGTCGACCACACGCCGTCCCGCAGCATCAACAGATGATCGGTGATGCCTCCGGCCACCTGGGGGAGGGTGGACTCGTCGGCGCGGACCGGAAAACCGAGGTAGCCCAACCAAAATCGGTCGGGATCGGCGGGCGGCCCGACGCCGGTCCGCAACTCGATAGACGGGGCGATCACCGCGTCGGCATCCCACCAGTCGCCGATCAGCGCGGCCGGCGGCGGCAGCCGGTGCGCGGTGGTGTGGGCGTGCAGGGCGCGCAGCACGTCCAGCGCGGTCGCGGCCATGCGCGTCGGGTCAGACCTCGTAGCGGGGGAAGATCGGCGTCGGCTTCGGGAGCGTGGTCCCGGGAGCGAGCCGGTCGGTGACGGCGCTGAACTGCCGGGCGGCACCGGAATCGTCGACGCCCAACAGGTCGAGCAGCTTCGCCGTGGAGGCCGGCATGACCGGTTGGCTGAGCAGTGCGACGATGCGGACCACCTCGGCGCAGACGTAGAGCACGGTGCCGGTGCGTCCGAGGTCGGTCTTGGCGAGCTTCCACGGTTCCTGCGCCGAGATGTAGCGGTTGGTCTCCCCGAGGACCGACCACATCGCCTCGAGCGCGAGATGGATGGCCTGGACCTCTATGTGGGCGCGCACGGTGTCGAGCAGGGCATCGGCGCGGGCGAGGAGTTCGGTATCGGCGTCGAGGTAGACCCCCGGAGCGGGCAGCGCCCCGTCGAAGTACTTGCCGATCATCGACAAGGTGCGTTGCGCGAGGTTGCCGAAGTCGTTGGCGAGGTCGGCGTTGATCCGGCTGATGATCGCGTCGGTCGAGTACGACCCGTCCTGACCGTAGGAGACCTCACGCAGGAAGAAGTACCGCACGGGGTCGAGTCCGAACTCGGCGATCAGTGCGTCGGGATCGAGGACGTTGCCCACCGACTTGCTCATCTTCTCGCCCTTGTTCAGCAAAAAGCCGTGCACGAACACACGTTTGGGCAGATCGATGCCCGCGCTCATCAGGAAAGCGGGCCAGTACACGCAGTGGAAGCGGATGATGTCCTTGCCGATGATGTGCAGATCGGCCGGCCAGTAGCGGCGCAGCGTCTGCTCGTCGTCGGGGAAGCCGGCGCCGGTCAGGTAGTTGGTGAGGGCGTCGACCCACACGTACATGACGTGATCGGGGTGAGCAGGGACCGGTACTCCCCAGTCGAAGGTGGTGCGCGAGATGGACAGGTCGTTGAGGCCGCCCTTGACGAAGCTGACCACCTCGTTGCGGCGGACGTCGGGTCCGATGAAGTCGGGGTCGGACTCGTAGAGCTCGAGGAGCTTGTCCTGGTAGTTGGACAGCCGGAAGAAGTAGGTCTCCTCCTCGGTCCAGGTGAGGACGTGTCCGGTGTCGGTGGCGACGCGTTCGCCTGCCTCGTTGACGCTGGTCTCGCTGTCGGCGTAGAAGGTCTCGTCGCGGACGTCGTACCAGCCGGAGTACTTGTCGAGGTAGATGTCGCCGTTATCGCTCATCCGCTGCCAGATGGCCTCCGACGCGCGCTTGTGGTCGTCGTCGGAGGTGCGGATGAACCGGTGATAACTCGAGCCGAGCCGGTCCTGCAGGGCCTGGAATCGGTCGGAGTTGCGGCGCGCCAGCTCGGCGGTCGGGATGCCTTCCTTTTCCGCGGTCTGCTGCATCTTCTGGCCGTGGACGTCAGTGCCGGTGAGAAACCGGACGTCGTAGCCGTCGAGGCGGTGGAACCGGGCGAGCACGTCGGCCGAGATGTACTCATAGGCGTGCCCGATGTGAGGTGCGCCGTTGGGGTAGGCGATCGCGGTGGTGATGTAGTACGGGCGTCCGTCACCGTGCGAATTGCGGCTGGTCAAGTCTGCGGCCATAGTGCGTGCCAGATTACCGAGCGGTGCGGTGGTGTAACCAACCGGAGTCGGGGTGAGCAGATCTTTACGTGCGGCGACGGTGGTGTGGACAGTGCGGATAGCGGTCCTGGTAAGTGCAGTTTTCGGCGGCTACGCGTCGCGGCGGGCCAGGATCGCCTCGGCGGTGGCGGCCACGGTCCGGTCCTCGTCGGTGCGGAGGATGTGCAGACCCTGCGCGGCCGCCGGTCCGGGAATCTCGGCCAGCGCCTGAGCCAGCCGGAGACGCGCGGGCGCATCACCGTCGGCCAGCGCAGTGGTCAGCGCGTCGACGATGGCGGTCGCGTCATCGGCCGAGTCGGCGAACGACGCGAGCATTTCGGCGGCCTCCACATCGCGGTCGCCGACGACGATCAGCGCGATCAGCGCTCCGATCGCGTCACGCTCACCCGTCGAGCCCAGTGCGCGTGTCGCCGCCCATCGGACGTCGGCGTCGGGGTCGTTGAGCAGCGGGCGCAGGAGTTCGGTGGATTCAGGGCGGCCCAGTTCGGCGATCGCCATGGCGGCCCGACGCCGCACCTGCGCGTCGTCGGCGTGCAATGCGGTTGCGAGGGAATCGATTCCGGCTGTACCGGAGCGGGCCAGGGCCCACCGCAGGGTGCCGGCCACGTTGGGGTCTTCCTCGGCGAGCACTGCCTGGGCCAGCGCGTCGGTGCCGAGCGCGAAGCCGTCCGGGGTGCCGAGCGCAGCCTGCTGGCGAGCAGCGGGGTCTGCGGACTGCACGCCACGCAGCAATGCGATGAGCGACAACACCTCCGGCCAGTCCGCCGGTCCTGCCGACTCGACCTGCTCGAGCCTCGTGAGCAACGCGGCCTGCGCCGCCATCCGCGCCCGTGTGCTGGCGATGAGTTCCGAGATCAGTTCGGCCGGAGCGAATTTCGGATCATCGAGGGCGCGGCCGACCTCGTTGAGGGACAAGCCCAACGACCGGAGGCTCTCGACGTGCCAGAGTCGACGGATGTCGGCGTCGGAGTACTCGCGATAACCGCCCGCACTGCGCCCGGTGGGTTGCACCAGTCCCAGCGAGTCGTAGTGGCGCAGCATCCGGGCACTGACACCCGAATGCCGCGCCACCTCACCGATCAGCAAGCGACGACCTTTCTCGCCAGGGCCAGGTCGGTCTCGAAGTCGCTCTCCGGATCGTCTATCAGCCGTCGAGTGGCCTTCGCGTGGGCACGCACGGGCGGATCCGGATGGCGCAGCGCGGTTGTCACGGCCGACGACGCGGCCTCGCCGAGCGTCACGAACGCGCGGCTGAGGCTGCGCTGCACCTCGGTGTCACCGCGGCCGAACTCGCGAGCCAGCGACGAGGCCAGTGCGCGATGCTCGTCTGCCGGGGCGAGGACCACCGCCGCACGCCACGCTGCCCGGGCGACCTCGGTGTCGGTGTCGTGCAGCAGGTCGTCGGTGATGGCCGGCCAGGCTGCCCGGTCACCGATCTTGGACAGCGTGTGCAGTGCCTGACTGCGTGCTTGCGCCCGCGTAGCGGACAGTTCGACGACGAGCCGCGGCACCGCCACCTCCGCGGGTAGCCGCGTCAACGCCCAGGTCAGCATGTCGCGGACAAAGAAGTCCGGTTCGACGGCGCAGCGCTGCACGAGCGGGTCGACGAAGCCGGCCTCGGGTGCGGTACCCGCGGCCAATGCCGCCCGAAGCCTTGTCGAGGCATCCGGGGCGCTGAGCGCGCGCGTGAGTGTGGTTGTCGTCTGGGTCATGGGGACCACCTCCTTCACCCGTCACTCAACAGCTTGACACCGTGTGAAGGTCAAGTGGTCGCGGACGTCCTCGGGTCACCTTGGTTTCGACGCGCGGCGGTCTCGCAAGCTCGCCCGACGCGGCTCAGCCAGCTGAGGGGCGCGGCTGGACCAGCTGCTGGGGGTACGGCCGGACCAGCTGCTGGGGGTACGGCTGAACCTGATGGTGGGCCCCCGCCCTCAGATCTCCCGGCGATAGGGCTCACAACTCGGCGGCGCCTTGGGCGGTTCGCGGTAGGTGAACTCGGGGATGTCCATCGACACCGGCGCCGATTCCAGCGTGAACTTCTCGCCGTGGTGTGCCAGATCGATCGGCGGGCCCGACAGCAGCCGGTAGGTGGCGTGGTTCTGGTCGATGGCCACCACGATCTTGGAGTCGCGCACGATCATGCGGAACGACAGATAGGTCAGCCGGCTCGGTAGGCGCGGTGCGAAGGTGATGTTGCCGCCGAAGTCGCGCATCCCGCCGAAGCCGGCCACACAGTCGGTCCAGGCGCCGGCCAGGGCCGCGATGTGTAGACCGCTGCTGACGTTGTTGTGCAGGTCGTGCAGATCGGTGAACACCGACTCGGCCAGCAGATCGTAGGCCAGATCGAGGTATCCAACCTCGGCTGCCGTCACCGCTTCGCAGCACGCCGAGAGAGACGAGTCGCGCACGGTCAGCGGGTAGTAGTAGTCGAAGTTGCGCAGTTTCTGCTCGGGCGTGAACGACGACCCGAACAGGTAGGTGGCGAACACGAGGTCGGCCTGCTTGACCACCTGCTTGCGGTAGAGGTCGTAGTAAGGATAGTTGAGCAGCAGCGGATAGCGGCCTACCGACGATTCGAAGTCCCAGGCACCCAGCAGCGTGAACGATTCGCACTGCTGATGCACGCCGAGCGCTTCGTCGTAGGGAATCGTCATGTCGTCGGCACACGATTCCCAATGTGCCGCTTCGGCATTGGTGACACCGAACTGTTCGGCCAGATCGGGTCGACGATGAACCGCGGCCACCGCGTCGCGCAGATTCTGTTGCGCGGCGAGGTTGGTGAAGGTGTTGTTGTTGACCACCGCGGTGTACTCGTCGGGTCCGGTGACACCGTCGATGCGGAACCGTCCGTTGGCGTCGTGATGGCCGAGCCCGGCGAACAGGCGCGCGGTCTCCACGAGAAGTTCGACGCCGCACTCGGTTTCGAACTGTTCGTCGTTGGTGGCGCGCAGGTAGCGGGCGGTGGCGTTGGCGATGTCGGCAGAGACGTGTACACCCGCGGTGCCCGCCGGCCAGTAGCCCGAACATTCGTCGCCGTTGATGGAGCGCCACGGGAACATGGCGCCGCGCTGGCCGAGTTCGGCGGCGCGGCTCTTGGCCTTGTCCATCGTGGCGTGGCGCCACCGCAGCTCCTCGCCGGCCGCCGCGGGCACCGTGTAGGTGAGCATCGGCAGGATGAAACTCTCGGTGTCCCAGAAGGTGTGGCCGTCGTAGCCGGGGCCGGTGAGACCCTTGGCGGGGATGGCGCGGGACTGACCGCGCGCTCCGGCCTGCAGGACGTGGAACAGTGCGAATCGGACGGCCTGCTGCAGTTCGGGGTCGCCGTCGAGTTCCACGTCGGCGTCGCGCCAGAAATCCTCGAGGTAGCGGACCTGGTCGGCCTTCAGGGAATCCCAGCCGGTTTCCATGGCCATGGCCAGTGCCGCGTCGACCTGGGCGCGCAGCGCGGGCACCGAGCGCCGGGCCGACCAACCGTAGCCGATGTACTTGGTCAGCGTGATCGACTTGCCTTGCGGCACATTGGCGGCGATGGTCAGCCGCGCGAGGTCGGAGTCGGCGCGGATGAACGTGTCGGCCTTGTCCGGGAAGTAGATCTCGTGATCCATGCCGGCGGCGATGTGCAGCCCGGACTTCTTGGTGTGGTGCACCAGCATGCCCCAGTAGTTGCGGCAGGCGGCGAGATCGGAGACCAGCGGCTGATCCAGGGCGGCAGCCAGCCGGGGGTCGTTCCCGGGTGCGGGGACCGGCTCGTTGGCGAGCAGATCCGACTGCAGCACCAGCTTCATGTCGTCGTCGATGGGTTCCACTTCGTAACGGATCGCGGCGATGGTGCGTTTGGTGAACGACACCAGCCGTTCGGATTTGATCCGCACGGTGCGCCCCGTCGGCGAGGTCCACAGCGTGTGCCTGCGCAGCGTTCCGGTCCGGAAGTCCAGCACCCGCTCGTGTTCTTCGGTGCGTCCATAGCGCAGGTCCATCGGCTCGTCCTCGACGAGGAGCCGGATGATCTTGCCGTCGGTGACGTTCACCACGGTCTGACTCGATTCCGGGTAGCCGTAACCACTTTCGGCGTACGGCAGGTCGCGCAACTCGTAGAAGCCGTTCAGGTAGGTGCCCGGATGATCGACCGGTTCACCCTCCTCGAAGGTGCCGCGTAAGCCGATGTGTCCGTTGGAGAGTGCGAAGAGTGTCTCGGTGCGGCCGAGCATGTCCAAATCGACGCCGCCGCTCCACTTCAGCTGCCACGGGTTGATCTCGAACCCGAATCCGCGGTCGTGCTCGGTGGCGCTCATGCGGGCAGCAATTCGTCGAGATCGCCGACGACGACGTCCGCGCCCGCCGCGCGCATGGCCTCGGTCTGCGCGCCGTCGTGGCGGTCGATGGCCACCACATACCCGAACTTGCCTGCGGCGGCGGCCTGCACGCCGGAGATGGCGTCCTCGACGACGGCGGCCTGTGCCGGCGCCACACCCATCAGTTCGGCGCCGAGCAGAAACGAATCCGGGGCGGGTTTGCCCGCGAGTCCTTTGGCGACGATGTCGAGACCGTCGACCCTGGCCTCCACGAACTGTGTCAGGTCGGCTGCATCCAGCACGGCTGCTCCATTCTTCGACGACGTCACCACCGCGATCCGCAGACCGGCATCGCGGGCGGCGTTGAGATAACGCACAGAACCGGGGTAGGCGCTCACCCCGCCATCGTGCAAGGCGGTCAGGAACATCTCGTTCTTACCCGTTCCGATCGCGGTGACCGTCTCGTCGGACACGTCGTCGATCCCGCGTGCGGCGAGAAAGGCACGCACCCCGGCCTCGCGCGGCCGACCGTCGACGTAGTCGAGGTAGTCCTGATCGGTGAACTCGACGAACCCCGGACCGTCCGTACCGCCGGCACGGTCGGCGAGGAAGGCGTCGAAGGCCGTCTTCCACGCCTTGCGGTGCAGCACCGCCGTCGAGGTGAGGACGCCGTCGAGGTCGAACAGCGCCACGGTGATCGCATCTGGCAAACCCAACACGAGTGGCAACGCTACCTGTCCGGAGCCGGGATGGCGCGCTACCGGTGGGCACCTGCGTCGCCGGGGCGGTGCGCGGTCAGGCCGTGGACGCCGCGGGGGCGTCGTCGTCCCAGAATCCGATGGATTCCAGCTGGGCGATCAGACGGTCGCGGGCATCGTCGAAGCGGGCGTGGATCTCGGCGCGGATCCCCTTGGCGTCACCGGCGCGCAGTTGGTCGATCAGCTTGCGGTGACTCGTGACGGCCTCGCGGCCCCAGGTCTCGTCGTTGGCGTACAGCTCGAAGGGGTTGTTCTTGCTGGCCGCGTACTGGAACCAGGCGAGCTTCTTGCTGTTGGCCATCAGATGCACCTTGCGGTGGAAGGCGAACTCGCCGGCCAGCACGAGATCGGCGCGGTGCGCGTCGACGGCGGCTTCGAGGTCGTCGACGATCGAGGCGAGTTCGGCGAGGTGCCGATCACGGTCGGGTGCGTCGATCGCGTGGGTGGCCAGCCGCGCCGACAACTCGGCCTGCATCCAGAAGATGTCCACGATGTCGCCGCGGTCGAGCGGTTCGACGATGAAACCGCGATGTGGGGAGGAGCGCACCAGGCCCTCACCGCGCAGCGTGACGAGCGCCTCGCGGACGGGGGTGACACTGCAGCCGAGCGTCGAGGCTGTCTCGTCGAGCCGCACGAAGTCTCCGGGCCGCAGTTGCCCGGTCATGATGCGGTTGCGTAGATGGTCGGCGACCTCATCGGTCAGCTGGGTCCGCCGCAATGCTGCCGAGCTCATGCGCGGCTCCGTTGGTTCAGGGGGTCGTGGTACACGGAGTTCTCTTTCACTCGCTTGGCGGCCCTGGCGGACTTTCGCTTGCTGTGATGCCGTCGCAACGGCCCGGGCCAGCACGTTTGTATCCACCGTACTGTCCGAACGGCACGGTGGTAGCGGAACTCGTGGTCGGGGGTCCATTCGATTCCGTAGATCGATCGTAGTGCGGGGCCCGCCATTCCCCAGGTGATCAGGCGGACGCGGGGGATCTGGCGTACGTATCGCCAGGGCACGGAATAGGTCGCGAAGACCTGCGTGGCCACGTCGCCGGCGGTGGCCTGTTCGGGTGGCGCCGACGGATCCGACCGCGGCCGATGCGGCGCGTATTCGCTCTCCATATAGGTGACGTAGTCGCGGAGCGCGGCCACGTCGGCCGGCCAGTCGGCGTCGGTCATCTGCAGCAGGGTGCCGACGGGCCAGAACTCTTGGTACAGCGCCTCGACGACGTCGTCGGCCAACGGTGAGATGAACAGCTGATAGGTGTCGACGATGCTGGTGAACCAGGTCGCGGCCACCCACCGCTGGTGACGCGGATCGAAGGCGGGCCGACGGCGCTGCGGTGGATGTCCGGGTGGCACACGCACATCCGCGTGGATGCGGTTGACCTCGCGGACCATGCCCCGGATGCGGTCGGCGTCGGTGGAGGTGGCGATCCGCAGATAGTTGACCGTGCCCGCCCAACGCCGGGCACCGCGGATCCCGTAGACACCGCTCTGCACCTCGGTCGGGGCGATGTCGTCGTGGGCGGGCTGCATGAGCGCCGCCCGCGGCCACATCAGGTAGATGACCGGCTCGTTGAGGACCCGCTGCAGATCCGGCCGGGACCTGGTGCTCAAGTCACATCATCGCCTTCATCAGATCATGGCCCGGTCGTGTTTCATCCGGCGACGCAGGTCGCGCATCAGCATCCGGCTCCCGCCGAACCGGATCGACTTGGGCAGGAATTTGTTGACCACGGAGACAAAGGTGAACAGGTGCTGGAACCGGCGCCGGTCGTCCTCGGTCCATTCGAGGCCGAGCTGATCGCGATACAGCGGGGGAAGGGTCCCGATGGTGAGGAAGCGCAACAGATTCACGAACGGCAGCCGGATCAGCGGATTGATCATCTTCAGGTCGACGAGGTCGTTGAGGAAGTCGCAGGTGGTGTCGTCGATGACGACGCGCTGGCAGGCGAGGTTCCAGTAGTGGTCGAACTCCTTGCGGGTGGCCGGCCACATGTCCTCGGGGACCTGCAGGGTGGTGCCCAGCGTCTTCGACGACTGGTAGAACTCCTCGGACTCCTCGTCGTTCATCACGCCGTGCAGCAGCTGATGGGTGTCCTCGATGCCGACGAACAGGCATGCGGCAACCCACATCTGGAGTTCACGGTTGAACGCGTTGTACTTGACCGGGCTGGTGGCATCGGATTTCACGTGCCGGTGCGCCGAGTTGACCGCCTCGCGGAAGGCGGCCTTCTCCTCGTCGTTGCCGAGAATCGCGACGGCCAGGTACTGGCCGGTGGTGCGCGCCCGCTTCCACGGATGTTTGGTCAGCGCACCGGATTCCACCTTGGACTCCATCACGCCGTAGGCCACCTCGGGCCAGCCGAGTTGCATCACGACGTTGGCCGCGCCACCGGCGAAAGACCAGAAATCGATGGCCTCCTGGATACGAGCCGGTTTCCGCAGACTCGTGGCGCGACGCTTGCGGGTGTCGATCTCGATGCGGGTCTTGGCGGTGGTCAGTTCAGGGACCGTCTCGTCGAGAGCGGGTAGGTAACTCGCGGCCATCGTCGTTCCTTTCGTGAGCTAGAGGGTTTGGACGTCGTCGACGAGCCAGCGCCCGTCGATGTTCTTGAGTTTCACCAGCATTCGGTAGGCCTGGGTCTTGCCGGTCGGTGCCACCGCATTGCGTGCCTGCGGGTCGACGAAGAGCATCACGGCGGCATCGCTGCCGTTGATCTGCTCGGCGGCGGCGTGTGAGACGGTGGCCGTGGCCTCCCCCTTGCCGTCGGTGACGATCTGGGTCAGGTCGGTCACCATCTGGCTGTACTTGGCGGCGAAGGCCGGCGTCGACATCGCCGCGATGGCTTCCCGGTTCTTGTTCAGATCGCGGTAGTCGAAGCTGGACAGTTTGATCGCGTAGTCCTTGGCGACGCCGATGGCCTGCGCCGAGGACTGTGCATCCGGGACGGTGGTGGCGTCGTCGGTGACGTAGTGATAGCCGAAGAACGCTGTCGCGCCGATCAATCCGGCCAGCAGCAGACCCGCGACGAACGGCGAGCAACCGCCGCGGACGAGGGATCCTGCGGGTGACGACGGTGGTGTCCTCGACCGTGTCGGGGGTGTCGTCGTCGCTGTCCGTTGCGGCTGCCGACGCCGAACCGGTGTCCTTGTCGGGCGAGGTTCGCGAGGTACGCCGTCGTGCCACCGGAGCGGTACGCGCCGGTGAACGTTTGCCGCGCGGCGCCGACGCGGACGTGTCGCCCGTCTCGGCGGTCTCGGTCGTCTTCTCGGTGAGAGAGGTGGTGTCAGTTGCCATGTCGTGCCCTTTCCAGAAGTTCTTGCCACCACTGCAGGAGTTCGACGCCGTGGGGGATGAGCAGCGGGTCGGTGACGGCGGGTGGTCCGGAGACTCCGCCGGGGGTGGTCATGTTGGTGGTTCCCAGGCCGTTGGGCCGGGGCGCGTTGATCGCGCCGCGCTGTCCGTACCCGTTGCCGGGTGGGCAGTATCGGGTCAGGTTGGGCGCGGTCGGCGTGAGATTGCCGATCTCACTGCGTGGTTCGTCGTAGAACAGGCACACCGGGCCCTGCGTCCCGATGAGTGCGAAATCGGCGCGCCCGTTCTTGACGATGGACCGCAGATCGCGCAGTCCCTGCGGGATGGTGTCCAGCCCGGTGGCCAGGGATTGCTTGCGGTCGCTGATGATCGGCTCGACGGTGACCAGGTTGGCCAGCACGCCACCGAAGGTCCCGCGGTAGCGGTCGAACAGTTCGCGGGTGTGGTTCAGACTCTGCGGTGCCTTGTCGAGTAGGTAGACGAAGGTCGGCTGGTTGGCGTCGAGCTGATCGGTGAACGTTGCGACCGAACGCATTGAACCGCCCCGGGTTTGTCGGAGGCTCTCGAACCTGTGAAGGATGGAGAGCATGGCAGCACCACGCAAGTACAGCGAGGAACTCAAGGAGCGGGCTACCCGGATGGCGGTGGAAGCACGACGGGACCCGGAGTCCTCGCGCGGCGCGGTCAAGCGGATTGCCGATCAGCTCGGGATGCATCCCGAGGCGTTACGCAACTGGGTTCGTCAGGCTGAGATCGACGGCGGTGTACGGGCGGGCACCACCACCGAGGATGCCGACCGGATCGCGCAGTTGGAGCGGGAGAACCGCGAGCTGCGGCGGGCGAACACGATCTTGAAGCAGGCGTCGGCTTTTTTCGCGGCGGAGATCGACCGCCCACAGCGTTGATCGTGGAGTTCGTCGCCGCTTATCGCGATGAACACGGAGTCGATCCGATCTGCGCGGCCCTGCGCGACACGGCCGCCCAGATCGCTCCGTCCACGGTGCGAGCCCACCTGAGCCCACAGAAGACCGAGGCGCCACGAGCAGTTCGTGACCGCGAGATGCTCGGTGAGATCCGCACCGTGCACGCCGACAATCTCGGTGTCTACGGTGCTCGCAAAGTACACGCCGAACTATGCAGAAAGGGGTTCGGTGTGGCTCGTTGCACCGTCGAACGATTGATGAAAGCCGATGGGCTGCAGGGGATACCGCGGTTGAAGGCACGTAAGACCACTCGCAGTGAGGGAGCCGAGACGCCACAGCCGGCTGATCGGGTCCAACGGCAGTTCACCGCCCAAGCGCCGAATACCTTGTGGGTCGCCGACCTGACCTACATCCGCACCCACTCCGGCTGGGTATATGCGGCATTCATCCTCGATGTGTTCTCCCGCATGGTCGTCGGCTGGCAGGTGTCCACGACCATGCATACCGGCCTCGCGCTCGATGCCCTGGACATGGGGTTGTGGGCGCGTTCGCGGGCCGGCCAGGATGTGGCCGGGCTGATCCACCACTCCGACCGCGGAGTGCAGTATCGAGCCATTCGTTACACCGAACGTCTCGCCGAGGCGGATGCGGTGACTTCTGTTGGCTCCAAAGGTGATTCGTACGATAACGCGATGGCCGAGGCATTCAACTCGCTGTTCAAAGCCGAGTGCATTCGTAACCCAGTGATGCGCCCGCGTGGTGGTTGGGGCGGTGTCGGCGAGGTCGAGATCGCGGTCGCCGAATACATCGAATGGTTCAACCACCGACGCCTGCACGGCGAGATCGGACACGTCCCGCCCGTCGAGTACGAGGCCGCCTACTGGGCGACCCACACGGTCACCAGCTACCGTGAGAACCCGGTCCCAGCAATCGCTGGAACCAACTAACCGAGCCTCCAGCAAACCCGGGGCGATTCACATCCCGGATTCGAAGGCCGCGGTGTTGTCGCTCATCGCGCCCAGGACGTCGAGTAGGTCGTCGAACAGTCCGCGCAGGATGGGTGCGTTGCGGTTGACCAGGCTCGCCAGTGCCGTGCCGTTGGAGACGAGTTTGCTCAGCGCCTGATCGTCGTGGTCGAAGGCGTTGGAGAACTCGGTCCCGAAGGTGGCGAGTTGACCGGTACCGATGCTGCGCAAGACCGACGCCGCGTCGGTGATGATGGCGTCCATCTGCTTGGGCTGGCGATCGGCCGGCGCCGCGATGGTGTCGCCGGACTGTAGGTAGGGCGGATCGTCGTTGCTCGGGATGATGTCGACGCTCTGGATGCCGGCCATCGACGCCATGGTCACCTGCATGAAGGAGTCCGCCGGGATGCGGGTGTCGCCGCGCACCACGAGTTCGATGTCGGCGGCGTCGCCGAGGGTCACCGACTTCACGGTCCCGATGTCCACTCCGCGCAGGGTCACGCCGGTGCCCTCGGTGAGGCCGAAGGCATCGGTCATGGTGGCGTGCAGGGTGAGTTTGTCGCCGAAGCCCTCCGGACCGGCGATGAAGTTGATCCCGTAGGGGATGATCACCGCGGACAGCACCAGGAAGATGACGAATTGCAGTGCGCCGGTGCGGGGTGTGGGCAGACGAAGCCGTTTGGCTGCGGGACTCATCGTGGTGCTCCTGGCTGCTGTCGTGGCCGTTCACGTTGCTGCGGGGGCGCCTTGGGCCGGCCCAGGCCGCCGGTGAGGACGTCGCGCAACTCGTTGGGGGTGAGCAGCGGTTGTCCGGCCAGCAGCAGACCGCCGGTGAGGATCTTGTCGATGCCGCCGGGAATGTCGAGCGCGCCGTCGAAGACCAGATAGTCCCCCCGGATGGACCGGTTGAAGTTCCGCATGAAGGAGTTCATGTGGGTCAGGGTGTCGCCGACGGTCCCGTTGAACGCGGCCAGCGACTTCACCAGGGTGTTGGCGTCGGTCACCATCGAGTTCAGGGTCGCCTGCCGGCCCTTCACCACGGCGTCGACGTTGACCGCGAGGGTGGTGGTCTGACGCATCAGTGCGGCGATCTGATCCCGTTGCGAGGACAGGACTCCCACCGCATCGGGCACCTGTTGCAGGAATTCGTCGACCACCTGCCGCTGACCGACGAGAAGATCGCTGACATCGGCCGCGGCGGCGATCGCCGAGTTGAAGTCCTCGGTGTAGACCGACGACCGCGACAGCAGCCGGTTGAGGGTGTCGATGAGGTCGCCGACCTTGTCCGAGCGGTTCGCGAAGGCGGTGTTGAGGCTGCTCATCACCGATTGCAGCTGGCTGACGCCGCTGCCGCCGAGGATGTTGCCCAGCGCGGCCAGCGTGCTCTCGATCTGCGGTCCCACCGAGGTCTGCTTCAGCGCGATGTGGGAGCCGTCGGTGAGTGTGCCCTCCGGGTTCTTCGGTGCGCTCAGCCGGATGAACGGGTACCCAGCGCCGACGGCAATTCCACTGTGGCGGTGGCGTTCGCGGGCAGCGTGGTGCCGTCGGAGAGGGTCATGGTGATCTCGGCGTGCTGGCCGGTCAGCCCGATGTCGGTGACACGTCCGACGATCTGCTGGCCATGCCGGACGTCGGCGCCCGACACCACGCCGTCGGCGGTGATGAGTTCGGCGGTCACCTCGAAGGAGTCACCGCTGCCTGCGCCGAGCGGAAGGTCCTGCAGGCCAACCGAACACGCGGACAGTGAGACGGCGGCAGTCGCCGCCAGCATCGTGGCCCGCAGGCGGGTACGCCGACCGGGATCGGATGGACGTCTCATCAGTTCCCGCCTCCCGGGGTGGTGGTGACGGCCGGCGGACGCTGGGGCAGCGCGCCACCGGTGATCGCGGAGACGATGCCCAGCGGATCGGAACTGCTGATCGGGAAGGCGATCGGGTTGGTCAGACCGGCACCGATGCAGATCGGCATCGGGAACTGGTCGCACAGCGGTTTGAGTGTCTTGAACTGCGTCAGGGTGGTGGAGATGTTCAGCCGGATGCGGCCACGACGATCGGGGCCGATGGTGCTCGACAGGTTCTGCAACATCAGCGGAGCGAGATCCATGAACTCGGCGAGCCCGGCCTTGTTGCGGACCAGGGTGTCGCCGAGTGCCCGCAGGTTCTCGGCGACCACGCCGACATCGTTGCCGTGTGCCATCACGAAGCCGTTGATCTGGTCGAAGACCACCTTCAGGTCGTTGATCGGTCCGGTGATGTCCTGGTCGGCGGTCGACCACTGCGCCGACAGCACGCTCATCGACCGCACCAGTCCGTCGAGCGAGACCTGCTTGGTGCGGAAGGTCGTCATGAGCTGATTGAGGCTGTCGATGAGGTCCTGCAGGTCCTCGGTCCGTGCGCCGAAGACGCCGGACGCCGACGCCAAACCGGCCATCGTCGTACCGAATTCGGTTCCGCGGCCGTCCCACGCCTTGGCGGTCGAGGCGAGCAGTGTGCCGATGCTGTTGGGGTCGTCGGGGTTTCGGGCGGAGTCGGCCGGTCCCATGATCTTGGTGAGGGTGCCGATGCTGTCGAGGAGCTGATCGAAGCTGATCGGGGAGTGGGTGCGTTCCAGCGGGATGGTGGCGCCGTCGGCGAACTTCGGTCCGCCGGTGTAGGCCGGACCCAGTTCGAGGTGACGGTCACTGATCACCGACGGATTGAGCACGTAGGCGGACACATTCGCCGGGAGGTCGATCGACGCCGGCATGCTCACGGTGACCTTGACACGGTCACCGGCGGGTTCGACGGAATCGATCCGGCCCACCGGGACACCGAGCACGGTGACCTTGGAACCCTCGTAGAGGCCGTTGACGAAGGCGAACTCGGCGTGCACGGTCCGGGTGTCGGACTCGGCGCCGAAGGCGTACCACAGGCCGGCGACGATCGCGCCGACGAGCAGCAGTGCCATGAAGATCCTGCCGCCGTAGCGCTTTCGCTTACGGACTTCGCGAACCTGACGGAAGGTCATCAGCGGCACCCCTGCATCACGCCGAGCAGGCACAGCATGTTGTCGGGGATCACCGCGCTCGGGGAGACCACGTCGGCCCAGTTGCCGTTGCCGGTGGCATCGGTGATGGTCCGCATCGCCGGTGGCAGTTGCTCGAGGATGCCGTCGATGGTGGTGACGTTCGACTTCAGCGTGGTGGTGACCGACGCGATGTTGTTCACGAGATCTCCCATCGGTATCTGCGGGAAGGTCGTCGCCATCTGGTCCAGCACGATGCGCAGGTTGTCCACGAGGCGGGTCAGGACCATCCGGCGGACAGCGAGTGTCTGGACGATGATCTGGGTGCTGGAAAACGCGCTCGAGACCGAATCGCTTTGTTGCGCCGTCACTTCGGCGAGCTTCTTGGAGACGACGAGGAGTTGGTCGAGCTGGGCGCCGGTCTCGGTGATCGCGGCGGTGGCCCCGGCCGCGCCGGCCATCGAGGCGTCGAGGGTGGTGCCGTTGGGCATGATCTGGTTCATCGTCGCGATCATGGCGCGCACCGCACCGGAGTCGATCTCCCGGGAGGTGTGCACCGCGGCGCTGGAGATGTCGTCGAGGTTGTAGGGAACCGTGGTGCGCGACAACGGAATCGTGTTGCCGGGCCCCACCTCGCCGCGGCCGGCCGGGATGATCTCCAGGTAGCGCTTGCCCAGGACGGTGCGCGGGCGCACGGTGGCCCTGGTCTGGTTGCCCAGCGGCAGGTCGTTGTCGAGGCGGAATCCCACGCGTACCCGGTCACCGGCGAGGTCGATGGCCTCGATCCGCCCGGCCGGCACACCGGCGACGAGCACCGGGTCGGCGGTGGTGAGGCCGGAGGCGTTGGCGAGTTCGGCGGTGAACGGCGAGGTGCGGGCGTGATAGTTGATCTGCGGCACGCCGATCGCGATGAGCATGAGGGTGAGCAGGGTGATGATTCCGGCGGTTCCCAGCACGGCCGCCGACGCACCCTGCGCACGCTTGTCGGCCTTGAAGACGAACTCCAAGATCCCGACGAAGACGTCGATGAGTCTGACCAGAAACACGGGCTGGGTTCCTACTTTCTTCTCGGGCGGGGACGGGCTGTCGGCATCGGTGCGCTCACCTGCAGACCGGGGAGTGCAGCGGGCCGAAGATGTTGGCCTCGAGGTTGAACGCCTTGAGCGTGAAGTTGCACAGGTAGAGCATCATGAAGCCGCCGTAGCGACCGCTCTGGTTGATCTTGCCGGCCAGGACGGGGAACTGCCGCAGGAACTCGGTGAACGCCGGTGTGTTGGGAATCCATGCGGCGGTGACACTTTCGAGTCCGGTGAGGGCTTGCTGGAAGTTCCCGCCCGCCGAGGTCATCATCTGCGCCAGCGCGGAGACGGCGCGGTCGCCACTGGAGAGCAGCGCGGCGAGTTGACCGTTGTCGCCGACCACTGCCGAGGTGAGCGAGCTCAGCCCCTTGAACAGTTCGGTCAGCTGTGGGTTGTGGGCGTCCATCGTGGACATCAGCTCGTTCAGGTTGGTGATGAGCCGGGCGAAGATCGCGCTGTTGGCGGACAGGTTGGAGCCCATCGTGCCGATCTGGCGCAGCAGCAACTGAACCGATCCGTCGCGGCCTTCGAAGGTGTCGACGAAGCCGCGGGCGAGTTCGTTGACCTGTTTGGGGTCGAGTGCCGAGAACAGTGGCTGGAAGCCGTTCATCAGGGCGGTGAGGTTCACCGGGGGCGATGTCGCGTCCACCGGGATGGTGGTGCCGTTGCGTCCGGGCTGTCCCGGCCGGCCCTCCGACAGCGCGATGTAGCGGGCACCGAGCATGTCGCCGTACCGGATGGCCGCGTGGATCTGTTGGGGGAGTTCGCGATCCCGCTGGATCTCGACCTCGACGTCGGCCAGTGAGGTGCCGTCGGCCTGCGGTGCGAACCGCACCGAGGAGACCCGTCCGATCCGGACGCCGGACATCGTCACCGGGTTGCCCTCCACGAGACCTTCGGCGTCGGTGAAGGCGATGTGATAGGTCGTCGTCGGCCCGGACACCGGAACCCGCAGGGTGTTGCTCACCAGCACGGCCGCGATGATCCCGACGATCACGAAAGATGCCGATTTGAGGACGGTCTTGAACGACAGGGTGGTCATCGCACCTGCACCTCGTTTCCGCGGAGCATCGGGCCCAGCATCAGGGTGGTGGCCGGGTTCGGGGTGTCCGAGGTGCCGGGCCGGCCGCGCAGTTGGGCTTCGAGGTTGCTCAGGGTGCCCGCCTCCGCCGCACCGTCGATGACGGTCGGGCCGGTGAAACCTGAAGGGGTGAAACCGGGTCGGGGCTGGCGGGGGGAGAGCAGACGCGGGTTGCCGGTGCCGGGTTGCCGGACCGGTCCGGTGCCGATGGGGCTACCGGTGCCGAAGCACTGGCTGCCACGTATGGTCCCGTAGGTGGGGCAGTCGGCGGCGGTGTAGTGCATCGGCTGGGAGAAGGTCGGCACCGCGGTGATGTTGAACCGGCCGCTGGCGAACAGGATGGTGCCCGCCGCACCGAATTTGCTTGCCTCGGTGAGGTGTCGGTGACCCCCGAGGGGTTGTCGGCGACGGTCGATGCGATGGTGGCGGTGGAATCGACGATGGTGATGAGGTTGCGTCGCTGCTGGGCCAGGAAGGGGGCGACGGACCCGACGAACCCGGACGCGGAGGCCAGGAAGGCATCCAGGTTCTCCTGGTGCTCGACGATTCCCCGCGAGATCGACGTGGTGGATCGCAGGGTGTCGGTGATGGCCGGCGTGGCGCGCCGCAGGCTTTCCATGACGGCACGGAATCGTGGTGTGGCGTCGATGAATCGGTTCATCGTGGACTCCAGTTCACGGGAGGTCTGCCACCAGTCGTCGATCATGATGCCCAGGTCGCCGCCGCTGGTGCCGATGGCTGCGGACACGGCGGCGAGTGCGATGTTCATCTTCTCCGGCTGGACCTCGGCGAGGACGTCGGAGAGCTTGGTGAAGATGTCGTAGAGGTTGATCGCCTCGGGTCCGTCGTCGATGCGTATCTCGTCGCCGTCGGACAACGATTGCGACCGGCTCGCGCCGGGGGTGTCGACAAGCTGAACGTAGATGTCGCCGAAGAACGTTCGGGGCAGGACCCGCATCAGCACGGTGTTCGGGATGGACGAGAGGTAGTTGTCGTCGATGGTGAGACTGACCACCGAGGACGTGGTCCCGGCGTCGATGGAGGCGATCTCACCGACCTTGACCCCGTGGTAGCGAACGGGCGCACCGGTGGTGATGAGCCCGGCTTCCACCGGTACCTCGGCGTGGATCTCGGGATTCGTCTCGAGTACCCCCGTACTGCGGGCGACCATCCAGATGGCGAAGGCGACGATCAGTGCGGTGGCGATCACCGCACGCAGGATGTAGGAGGTGCGCGACACCGGGTTGCCGTGGAGCATGACGGACATGTCAGATTCCCATTCCCGGGATCTGCGGGATCAGACCCCACAACCCGAAGGTGAAGATGACGTCGAAGATGCCGATCGCGAGGATGGACGTACGCAGCGCGCGGCCCGCCGCCTGACCGACACCTTCGGGGCCACCGGAGGCGAAATAGCCGTAGCTGCAATGCACCAGCGCGACGATGGCGGCGAAGACGATGGCCTTGGTCGCCGAGTAGAGCAGGTCGGTCGGAGTGAGGGCGAGGTGGAAGAAGTAGTCGTAGGTGCCCGACGATTCGCCGTTGTACCAGACCACCACCAGCCGGGTCGCGATGTAGCTGGCCAGCAGCCCCACCATGTAGATCGGCAGGATGCAGACCATCGCCGCGATCATGCGCGTCGTCGCGAGGAAGGGGATGGAGCGGATGGCCATCGAGTCCAGGGCCGCGATCTCGTCGGAGATCCGCATCGCGCCGACCTGTGCGGTGAATCCGGTTCCGACCTTGGCGGCCAACGCGATTCCGACAACCACCGGCGCCAGTTCGCGGCTGTTGGCGATCGCCGAGAGCATGCCGGACAACGAGGTCATGCCGACCAGTTGCAGGCCGCGGTAGGTCTCCACGCCGAGCATCATCGCCGCGGCCAGCGACATGGCGAGCACGATGCCCAGGGTGCCGCCGCCGGACAGCAGCGATTTGGAGCCGAAGGTCACCTCGGCGATCTGGTTGAGCACGTGCTTGCGATAGTGCACCACGGTGAACGGGATCGCGATGATGGCCCGGGCGATAAAGGTGACGAACTCGCCGATCCGGACGATACCGCCGGTGAGTTGTTGTGCGCGAGCCGAATAGCGGCGCTGTACGCGCACCGAGAAGTCTGCGGACACCATCAGTACGCCCCTACGGCCGGCACGATCACGGTGTAGAGCTGCGAGAGGATCGTGTTGAAGATGAAGACCAGCGCGAAGGCGATCACGACGGCCTCGTTGACCGCGTCGGCGACGCCACGCGGATCGCCGCGGGCGTGTAATCCCTTGAAGCAGGCCACGATCGTGGAGATCAGAGCAAAGATCGTCGCCTTGATCAGGGCCATCACGAAGTCCGAGAACCGGCCGTACTGACTGAAGGTCGCCATGAACGCGCCGGCCGGCAGATGCTGGACGTAGATGTGGTAGGCGTAGCAGGCCCCCACGCCGGTCACCGTGATGAGCGAGCACAGCACCAGGGAGACGACGATGGCGGCGAGGATGCGCGGGGCCACCAGACGCTCGATCACGTTGAGCCCCATGACTTCCATCGCGTCGATCTCTTCGCGGATCTTGCGGGAGCCGAGGTCGGTGCAGATGGCCGATCCGGCGACACCGGCCATCATCAGCGCGCACACCAATGCCGAGGCCTGCCCGACGATGACGAAGGCGACCACCGCGCCGGAGTAGCCACCGGCTCCGATACGTCCGGCGAGTTCACCGACGGAGACCGCGATGAACACGCCGACCGGAACATCAGCAGCAACGACCGGCCGGTGCTGACCCGCCCGATGAACACCGTCTGGTTCAGGGTCTCGGCGATCGAGAGGCGACGGCGGAGGGTGGCGACGACGAGAGCACCGATGGCCTGGAGCGCGAAACCAAGGGTGTGGCCGGCCTCGTTGGCCAGATCCCGGACCGGTCCCTTGGACGCGGGCAGCTCGAACGCCATGTGACCCCCTGTCATCTGCGACCGTGCCCTGTGCGAGCGGCGAGACGGATCGCACACATGTGTGTGGTGTGATCCGTATCGCAGGTGAAGTTATCGTGTTTCATATATGAAATCAAGTCGTTTGGGTCGGGTGACCCACTCCGGGGAACCCGGCCGTCGAAATCAGGTGGCGCGTGCGGGCCGTCATCGCCCAGGATCGGGTGTATGAGTAGACGATTCGCGCAGATCGACGTGTTCTCCCCAGACGCCACTCGAGGTAATCCGGTGGCGGTGGTCCTCGACGCCGACGGTCTCGGCGACGCCACCATGGCCGATTTCGCACGGTGGACCAATCTCTCGGAGACCACCTTTGTGCTGCCGCCGACGGCACCTGGAGCCGACTATCGGCTCCGGATCTTCACGCCCGGCAATGAACTGCCGTTCGCCGGCCACCCGACGCTGGGCTCGGCGGCCGCATGGCTGGCCGCCGGTGGCCGTCCGCAAGGTGCGCGGATCGTGCAGGAGTGTGGGATCGGGTTGGTGGAGATCCGGCGCACCGACGACCGATTGTGGTTCGCGGCGCCGCCCCTGGTGCGCAGCGGTCCCGTGGCCGCCGACGTGATCGCGGAGGTGACCGCGGCCCTCGGCGTCGACGCCGACGAGGTGCTGGCCGCGGAGTGGGTGGACAACGGACCGCCGTGGATGGCGATCCGCTTGGCCACGGCCGCCCGGGTTCTCGAGGTGCATCCGGATCTCGCTACCCTCGGTGACCACTTCGTCGGACTCGTCGGGGCGCATCCGGACGGGTCGTCGACCGCCATCGAGGTCCGGGCCTTCGCGCCCGGCGCCGGCGTCCCCGAGGACCCGGTCACCGGCAGCCTCAACGCCGGACTGGCCGTCTGGCTGCTCGGTATCGGCCAGCTACCGGCGTCCTACGTCGCCGCGCAGGGGACCGCACTCGGGCGAGCGGGCCGGGTGCACGTCGACGACGACGGCACCGCCATCTGGATCGGCGGCGACTGTGTGAGCGTGATCGAGGGGACGGTGGCGCTCTGAACCGACGTCGTCCGCCCACTCACTCCGCGGTGATGTAGCGGGACCGGTGCGCCCGAGGTGGTGTGCCACAGTTGAGATCATGCCCGCCGCGCACGAGGAGACACTGAGCAACAAGGCCGCCAAGAAGCGTCGTCGTCGGGAACCGCCCCCGGACCCGCAGCCGTTGCCCGGGCTGGTCGACGCCCACACCCACCTCGCCGCGTGCGGGGGCCGCGATGCCGAGTCGGTTCGCGCGATCCTCGATCACGCCGAGGCGGTCGGCGTCGGGCAGGTGGTGACCGTGGCCGACGACATGGTGGATGCGCGGTGGGCGGTGGCTGCGGCCGAGTGGGATTCGCGCGCGTACGCCGCGGTGGCCCTGCACCCGATGCATGCGTCGGATCTGACCGACGAGACCGCCACGGAGCTCGAGGAGATGGCGCGGCATCCGCGGGTGGTCGCGGTGGGGGAGACCGGGCTGGACTATTACTGGACGACACGCTCGGACGACTGCGCCCCGCCCGATGTGCAGGCGGCTGCCTTCCGGTGGCATATCGACCTGGCCAAGCGGGTCGGCAAGCCGCTGATGATCCACAACCGCGAGGCCGATCGTGACCTCCTGGACATCCTGGCCGCCGAAGGCGCCCCGGAGTCCGTGATCATGCACTGCTTCTCCGGTGACCGAAATGTTGCACAAGAATGTGTGGACGCCGGGTACACGTTGAGCTTCGCCGGCACTGTGAGCTTCGCCAATGCCGCCGAATTGCGAGTCGCCGCCGAGATCGTGCCCGACGAGCAGATCCTGGTGGAGACCGACGCACCGTTCCTGACCCCGGATCCCTACCGTGGCCAGCCCAATCAGTCGTATTGTCTGCCCTACACCGCCCGAGTCCTGGCGGAGGTCCGTGGCGTCGACGCCCTCGCAATGGCCCGCGTTCTCGGCGACAACGCGCGCCGGATCTACCGGTTACCTTTGCAGTAATCTGGCCTGTTCGTTATCGTATTGTGATCCCGCCAGGTTTGGCGAGGCACACCGGCGTCGAGAGGCCCGTACCCGCCGGATGTGCCCGTGCTGGTGGTGACGCCCGTGTAGTCGATCAGGATGTTTGACCTTGTCTGTGTTCTCGAAGATCAACGAGTCCAAGTCCACGCGTGCCCGCGTGGCGGTCGGAGCCGTTCTTGCCACCGTCGCTGCCGGCGGTGTCATGGGTGTCGCCCTGCACAAGAACGTGACGATCGACGTCGACGGTTCGACCCGCGACGTGTCGACGATGGCGCTCTCGGTGGATGCACTCCTCTCCTCGCAGGGCATCGAACCCGGTGACGGGGCACAGGTGACGCCCGCCCTGGACTCGAGCTTCGGCGACGGTCAGAAGATCACCATCCACCGCAAGAAGACCCTCATGCTCGAGATCGACGGTAAGCCCGAGGTCGTTACCACCAATGCGGTCACCGTCGATGAGTTGCTGGCCGAGCGCGGGCTGACCCACGCCGCCGACGTCACCAACTTCCATCCAGACGCCCCGATGCCCGTCGACGGCGGTGTCGTCGACCTCGCCCTGCCCAAGCCCGTGAGCCTGACCGACGGCACCGCGACCCTGCATCCGACGGTCGCCGCCCAGACCGTGCGTGATCTCCTCGCGGCCCTCGGCAACCCGCTGGCGCCCACCGACAAGGTAGAGCCCGCACCCGAGACGCCGGTCAGCAAGGACATGAAGATCAAGGTGACCCGGATCCGGACCGAGACCAGCACGGTCGAGGAGGCGGTGAAGCCGCCGGAGATCAAGCAGAAGGACCCGAACCTCATCCGTGACCGCCGCGTCGTGGTGAACCCCGGCAAGCCCGGTCAGGCGCGTGTGACCTACAACATCACCACCATCAACGGCAAGGTCGTCAAGCGCGATCGCATGCAGTCCGTGGTGCTCACCGCGGCACAGCCGGCCACCGTCCGGATCGGTACCAAGCCGGGCGCGCCGTTTGTCCCGGTCGGCGTGTGGGATGCCCTCGCGCAGTGCGAAGCCACCGGCAACTGGGCCATCAACTCGGGCAACGGCTTCTACGGCGGCGTTCAGTTCGACCAGAACACCTGGGAGCGCTGGGGCGGCCTCGAGTACGCACCGCGCGCCGATCTGGCCACCCGCGAGGAGCAGATCGCCGTCGCGAAGAAGACGCAGGCCGCACAGGGCTGGGGCGCGTGGCCGTCCTGCTCGTCCAAGCTGGGTCTGCGCTGAGCGCAGATTCCGACAGCAGCAGCGGCGGCGACGGATCGCCCAGGCTGCTGGGTCCCG
Organism: Gordonia bronchialis DSM 43247; assembly: GCF_000024785.1. NCBI lineage: Bacteria > Bacillati > Actinomycetota > Actinomycetes > Mycobacteriales > Gordoniaceae > Gordonia > Gordonia bronchialis. The sequence goes on from NC_013441.1 coordinate 1,577,152, forward strand.
CCCAGATCCGGCAACTGGCTGCCGAGGTGGGAGTTCGTCCCACCAAGACGCTCGGTCAGAACTTCGTCCACGATGCCAACACCGTTCGGCGCATCGTCGCCGAATCCGGTGTCGGTGCCGACGACGTGGTGCTGGAAGTGGGTCCCGGTCTGGGGTCGCTGACGCTGGCCTTGTTGGAGCAGGCCGGTCGCGTCGTCGCGGTTGAGATCGATCCTGTTCTCGCCCAGCGTCTTCCGCGTACCATCGCCGAACGCGCCGCCGCACGGCAGGGCGACTTCGAGGTGATCACCGCCGATGCGCTGCGGGTGACCCGCGACGACCTTCCGGTGGCGCCGACCGCGCTGGTCGCCAATCTTCCGTACAACGTCGCGGTTCCGGTGCTGTTGCATCTGCTCGCGGTGTTCCCGGAGATCCGCACGGCCCTGGTGATGGTGCAGGCCGAGGTCGCCGACCGCCTGGCCGCCGAACCGGGCAGCCGCACCTACGGTGTGCCCAGCGTCAAAGCCCGTTATCACGGCACGGTACGTCGGGCGGGAGCCGTCGGGCGTTCAGTGTTCTGGCCCGAACCCAAGGTCGAATCCGGACTCGTCCGTATCGAACGGACCGACACCTACCCGGTCGACGACGAGCTGCGCGGCGCGGTATTCGCCGTCGTCGACGCCGCATTCGCCCAGCGCCGCAAGACGATGCGATCGGCGTTGGCCGGCTGGGCCGGTTCACCCGCGGAGGCCGAACGGCGTCTGCGCGCCGCAGGCATCGACCCCGGTATCCGGGGCGAGCGACTCGGCGTCGCCGATTTCGTGCGCCTCGCCCAAACCCACTGACCGGGCGCCCGAATGCGTTGACCGGGCACGGAAAAGGCGTTGACTGCTTGTCGGGGGCGGACGATGATGCACAGTCAACGGAATCCGCCCACGGTCAACGGAGGAGGATAGCGGTGATCGAGACGCATGTCCCCACGCTGCGGACGGCGCGGTTGATTCTGCGTGCGCCGGCCGAACTCGACATCGACCCGATCTATCAGGCCTGTCAGGACCCGAGCATTCAGCGCTATACCCTTGTGCCGGTGCCTTATCGGCGCTCGGATGCGGACTGGTTCGTCCGCGTCAATGCTGCGGACCCGGCGTCGGCCACCTGGGTTATCGAGGCGGCAGACGGTCACCTGGCCGGCACCATCGGCGTGTCGCTGCATACCGACCCGGACCATCCGGACTCCGGATCGCTCGGCTACTGGTGTGCTCCCGCGGATCGCGGTAACGGCTACGTGCGGGAGGCGCTGCGCGCGGTGCTCGAGTGCGCGCTGACCCCGGTCGCCGACGGTGGTCTGGGTCTGGAACGTGTCACATGGCGTGCCCTGTGCGACAACGTCGCGTCCGCGCGGGCTGCAGCGTCGGTGGGATTCCGATACACCGGCCGCCGGACCGATGACATCCGCAGCGGGGCCGAGGAGATGCACACCGCCGAGATCCATGCCGAGGACGACCGGCGGCCGCAACGCTGGAGCGGCGACGTCATCGGCTCCTGAAACGCTGAGCGGCAACGGGATTCGGACGCTAACCGCCAGACGCCTCCCGCAGCCGATCCAGCAGCGGTCCGGCCGCCTCGGCGAGGAACCGCTCCTGCGACTCGCCGCCGACCTGCACGAGCGCGACATCGGTGAACCCAGCCCTCCAATACGGCGCCACGGCCTCGACGATGGCGTCGAGATCGGGTCCGCAGGGGATGGATTCGGCAACGTCCTCGGGCCGGACGTACTGGGTGGCTGCGGCGAAACCGGCGGTGGTGCGCAGGTCGGCGTTCACGTCCCATCCGCCTGCGAACCAACGGAATTGGTCGTGTGCGCGGGCGATCGCGGTGTCGCGGTCGGGGTCCCAGGATCTGGCCGATCGCCCGAGCGCCGTCCCCGGTCGACGTGGTGTCGGGATGCTCGTTCCAGCCGGTGATGAGATCAGCGTCAGGGGCCACGGCGATGAGGTGATCGCCGAGTGGTCCGAACCGGTCGATGCCCTCGGAACCGGCGATGGCGACACCGATCGGTACCGGGGTGTCGGGGAGATCCCAGATCCGCGCGGAGTCGACCTGGAAGAACTCGCCGTGGAAGTCGACCAGGTCGCCGCTGTGCAGGGCGCGGATGATCTCGATGGCCTCGGCGAGCATGTCCTGACGGTCGACGACCGACGGCCATCCCTCGCCGACGACGTGTTCGTTGAGATTCTCACCGGAACCCAGGCCGAGAGTGAAGCGACCGTCGGCGAGGATCTGCAGTGTCGCGGCCTTCTGCGCGACGATCGCCGGGTGATACCGGATCGTGGGACACGTCACGTAGGTCATCAGCTCCACGCGTTCGGTGGCCTGCGCTACCGCGCCCAGTACGGTCCAGGCGTAGGGCGCGTGACCTTGGGCCGACAACCAGGGGAAATAGTGGTCGCTGGACACCTCGAAATCGAACCCGGCGGCCTCGGCGCCGATCGCGTAGCGCACGAGTTCCTTGGGCCCGGCCTGCTCGGTCATCAGGGTGTAGCCGAATCGAATAGCCATTCTCGCTCCGTCCGAAGAGTGTAAGGCTGGAGGGGCGGGCTCGCTTCTCGGCCCGGAAAGGAGACCCGATGACACGCGACACCGCGTCCGCGGTCGACACCGTCCTCCTCGATGTCGACGGTACGCTCATCGATTCGACCTACCTGCACGCTCTGGCGTGGGTGCGCGCCTTCGCCGGGCACGACCTCACCCCGCCGTGGTGGCGGGTCCATCGTGCGATCGGCATGGGCGGGGACCGGCTGGTGGGTGAGGTCTGCGGCGCCGACGTCGAGAACTCGCTCGGCGACACACTGCGCTCGGATTGGGAGGACCGCTATCGGGAGCTGCTCGGGGAGGTGACGGTGCTGCCGGGTGCGGTGCCGTTGATCGAGAGCCTCGTCGACGCCGGGTTCAAGGTTGCGTTGGCATCTTCGGGTAAGTCTGAATTCACCGATGCCGCAATCGAATTGCTCGGAATGCAACGTTCGGACTTCGCAGCGGTGACGAGTTCGGAGGACGCCGAGGACTCCAAACCTGATCCGGACATTCTCGGTGCCGCTCTCGAGGCGGCCGGTGGGAGCTCGGCGGTCGTGGTCGGCGACACGGTGTGGGATGTGGCCTCGGCAGCCCGATTGCCCGCGCAGTGTGTGGCCGTGCGCAGCGGCGGTTTCGCCGAAGCCGAGCTCGTCGACGCCGGTGCGGTCCTGGTGGTCGACGATGTCGGTGTGCTGGTTCAGCGAGGCTGGCGGCCCCGGTGACGTCAGACGGTGTAGCGGTCACACACCGGCGGACGGTGACTGCCGACGTTCGATCCGGATGGTAACGGCCTTGGAGACCGGCGTGTTGGATTTCTCGGCGACATGGTCGAGCGGGACCAGGGGATTGGTCTCGGGGTAGTAGGCCGCCGCGTTCCCGACCGGCGTGGGGTAGGCGACGAGGCGGAAATCATGAGCGCGACGGTATTCGACGGTGCCGTCCGGGCGGGTCCATTCCGAACAGAGATCGACCCGATCGCCGTCGGCGTGACCGAGCGCGGCGATGTCCTCGGCGTTGACGAACACGACGCGCCGACCGCCCTCGATGCCGCGGTAACGGTCACTGAGTCCGTAGACGGTGGTGTTGTATTGATCGTGGCTGCGCATCGTCTGCAAGATCAGACGACCCTGCGGTACCGGTATCCAGCGCAGTGGGTTGACCACGAAATTCGCTTTGGCAGTGGATGTTTCAAATCGACGCTCATCGCGGGGCGGGTGCGGCAGCACGAATCCGTCGGGCTGTCGGACGCGCACGTTGAAGTCGTCGAAGCCCGGGATGACGCGAGAGATGGAGTCGCGGATCAGGTCGTAGTCATCGGCGAATCGCTCCCAGGGAACCGGATGCCGGGGGCCGAGCAGGGTGCGGGCGAGTTCGCAGACGATGGCGACCTCACTGCGCACGTGCTCGCTCGGGGGCGTCAGCGCGCCTCTGGACAAGTGCACGGCGGACATGGAGTCCTCGACGGTCACCATCTGCTTGCGTCCGGCGCGGACATCCTTGTCGGTGCGCCCGAGACTTGGCAGGATGAGGGCGGTTCGGCCGCCGACGAGGTGCGAGCGACTGAGTTTGGTCGAGATCTGCACGGTGAGCGAGCAGTTGCGCAGGGCGGTCTCGGTGACCGCGGTATCCGGTGTGGCGGCGACGAAGTTGCCTCCCATGGCGAGGAAGACCGACGCCTTGCCGTCGCGCATGGCGCGGATGGAATCGACGGCGTCGAAGCCATGACGACGCGGCGAGGAGATGCCGAACTCGTCGTCGAGCGCCGCGAGGAAGGATTCGGGCATCCTCTCCCAGATGCCCATCGTCCGATCGCCCTGGACGTTGGAATGTCCACGAACGGGGCAGACCCCGGCACCGGGTTTGCCGATCATGCCGCGCATCAGCAGGAGCGCGACGGCATCTTGGATGGTGGCCACCGCATGGGTCTGCTGGGTGAGTCCCATCGCCCAGCAGATGATCGTCGCATCCGAATCGATCAGGGCAGCGGCGGTCCGGTCGAGGTCACCTCGGCTCAGACCGGTCGCCTCGATGACGTCGTCGAGGTCGACGGCACGGATGTGCGCGGCGTAGTCCTCCCAGCCGGCGCAGTGCTGGCGCAGGAAGTCATGGTCGACGACGGACCCCGCAGACGCGTCATCTGCTTCGAGAAGGAGTTTGGCGAGCCCCTGGAACAGGGCTTGGTCGCCACCGATGCGGATCTGCAGGAAATCGTCGGCGATCGCGACGCCGTGACCGACCACACCATGGACCTTCTGCGGATCCTTGAAGCGCAGCAAACCGGCCTCGGGTAACGGATTCACGGCGATGACCCGAGCGCCGTTCGCTTTCGCCTTCTCCAGCGTGGAGAGCATTCGCGGGTGGTTGGTGCCGGGATTCTGGCCGGCGATGATAATCAGGTCGGCGTGTTCGATGTCGGGCACCGACACCGAACCCTTGCCGATCCCGATGGTCTCGGTGAGTGCGGCTCCCGACGACTCATGACACATGTTCGAGCAGTCGGGCATGTTGTTGGTTCCGAAGGAGCGGATCAGCAACTGGTAGAGGAAGGCGGCCTCGTTGCTGGTGCGTCCCGAGGTGTAGAAGACCGCCTCGTCGGGCGACGTCAGAGCACGCAGCTCGCGGGCGATCAGCTCATAGGCGGCATCCCAGTCGATCGGCTCGTAGTGGGTCGCACCGGGCTGCAAAACCATGGGGTGGGTCAATCGGCCCTGCTGGCCGAGCCAGTAGTCGCTGTGTTCGAGGAGGTCGGCGACAGCATGAGCGGCTAAGAACTCCGGATTCACCTGCCGGCGGGTGGCTTCTTCGGCGACAGCCTTGGCACCGTTCTCACAGAACTCCGCATGTTTGCGGTGGCCGGGGGTTTCCGGCCACGCGCACCCCGGGCAGTCGAAGCCGTTGCGTTGATTCAGCTTCGTCAGCACCTGGGTCGTGCGCACCACTCCCATCTGCTCGACCCCGCGGCGCAGTGAGACCATCACGGCCTTCATACCCGCGGCGTGGTGTTCTTCCCCGCTGACTGTGAGATCGTCTTCGACGATGTCGTGGTCACTGTGTGGCGGCCGGCGCATACCGGGACTGTATCGAGCGATCCGACACGGTATGTGAAGTAGGGCTGTCCGGCGTCTCCGCCGGTCGGTTGTCGCCGCCTGCCGTTAAGCTGACTTCTTGTGTCTCCCGCGTCGCTGTCGGTGGTTTCCGACTCCGTCACCGCGCGGGCTCCGTCGAAGGTCAATCTGCACCTGGGCGTGGGTCCGCGCCGCCCCGACGGCTACCACGACCTGGTCACCGTCTTCCAGGCTCTGTCCCTGCACGACGACGTCCGGGTGTCACCGGGCACCGACCTGACGGTGAGCGTGCGCGGTGAGGGCGCATCCGCGGTGCCCGACGACTCGTCCAACCTCGCCGCCCGGGCGGTGCAGGCGCTCGCCGAGTGGTGCGGACGCAGCCCCGTCGCCGCGATCGACATCGACAAGTCGATCCCGGTGGCCGGGGGAATGGCCGGCGGCAGCGCGGACGCCGCGGCGGCACTGGTGGCGGCGGCGGCCATGTGGAAACTCGACGTCGACCGTGACGATCTGTCGGATATCGCCGCCGGCCTGGGCAGCGATGTCCCGTTCGCGCTGCACGGCGCCACCGCACTCGGTACCGGGCGCGGTGAGCAGCTGATCTCGGTGCTCTCGCGCGGCGAGTTCCACTGGGTACTCGCCCTCGCCCGCGAGGGCTTGTCGACCCCGCAGGTCTACGCGGAGCTGGATCGATTGCGCGACAACAGATCCGACGACGCGATGACCGACGATCCGCTGCGTCGCCCCGATGACCTGATGCAGGCGCTGGCCGCCGGCGACCCGCGTGCGGTGGCCCCGCTGCTGCACAACGATCTGCAGCCGGCCGCGCTGAGTCTGCAACCGGCACTTCGGCGGACGCTGCGCGCCGGGGTCGACGCCGGCGCGCTGAACGGCATCGTCTCGGGCTCTGGACCGACCTGTGCCTTCTTGTGCCTCGACGAGGGGTCCGCTGTGAACGTCGCCGCCGAACTGTCCGGCGCGGGTGTCGCACGATCGGTACGCACGGCGTCGGGCCCGGTCCCCGGCACGCGGGTGATCAGCCCGGACTGACCGCGTCCCAGGGTAGGAAACCCGGTCAGCTCCCGAAGACGTTGATCGCGTTGCCATAGGAGCGCAGCGCCGCGATGGACCCGTTGTAGCGGTTCAGGTCGACGCGGGTGGGGATGCCGGGAAGCCGACCCGACGAGGTGTACTGCCAGAACCGCCAGGTGCGCCATCCGCCGCGCGGCATCTCCGGCGCGCTGCGGCCGTTGTAGGAGGCGATCCACAGCGGGTGATCGGCGAATTCGGTGGTTGCGCCCATCGCGGTGTTCCAGAACCGCGGATCGGTGTAGAGGATGGTCTTGCGGCCGGTGAGCGGTTCGAGGACGGCGAAGAACTCGCGCACCCAGGCGCGCAAGCCGGCGGGGGACAGTCCGCCGGAGTTCTCGAGGTCGAGGACCGGTGGCAAGTCGAGGATGCCGTTCTGGCCGAGCACGATCGTCGCGTAGAAGATGGCCTGCGCGGCCGCGGGCCGCGACGGATCGGCGTAGTGGTAGGTGCCGCGGATGAGTCCGGCAGCCCGCATGGCGAGGCGGTCGGGTACGAAGTACGGGTTGACGTACCAGGTGGACTCGGTGGCCTTGACCATGGCGATCTGCTGGCCGGCGGCACGCACCGCGAACCAGTTGATCGACGCGCCACCAGGATGCTGATGGCTCGACACATCCGGCCCGATGGTCTGCGGTGCGGCGTGTGCTGTTGCGGCAGAGGATATTCCGCCGAAGATGAGGGTGGCCGCGAGTGTGACGGCGACCACTGTGCGTCGGGGCATCACAGCTCCACGCTAGGTGACGGTGGCGACCATTACAGTGGTTTCGTGCGACCGAGACCCTTGGTGACCGCTTCGACGGTGCTCACGATGCTGCTCGCCGTGGTCTCGGGGGTTCTCGTCCCGGTGCCCTCGGCGGCCGCTGCGCCGCCCCCGGGGTTCGTCTTCGCGTCCACACCACTACCCGCGGGGGAGTTGCCGTCGGGTGCCGCACACGGCACCCGCGTCGTCTACGCGACCCTCGATCAGAACGGCCGGCCGGCGCTGGCCACCGGTGTCTTCTGGACGCCGCACGGCGCGCCGCCGGTGGGTGGTTGGCCCGTCGTCTCGTGGGCGCACGGCACCACCGGGATCGCCGATCGGTGTGCACCGAGCCGGACCCGGCACGGCAACGGGCTCGAGACACCGATCCGCAAGGCACTCGACGCCGGATATGCCGTCACCGCCACCGACTACGCGGGCCTGGGGTCGGCGGGGGAGACCGAGTACCTGGGTGGCCGCGCCGCCGCGCACTCGATTGTCGACATCATCCATGCGGCCAGGTCGCTCGATCCGACACTGTCGGCGCGTTGGGTGTCGACCGGCCACTCGCAGGGCGGTCACGCGGCGCTGTTCGCGGCCCGGTACGCCGGTGAGTACGCGCCCGACTTGTCGCTGCGGGCGGCGGTCGCCATCGCCCCGGTCTCGTCGATGGAAGATATCTTCGGTGTCTTCGGGCCGCGCACACCGGGACTCGGCCGTTTCAACGGGGTCAGCGGGTTATTCCTCTATCTCCTCGCCGGACTCGATCACGCACAGCGCGATCTCCACGTCGCCGATCACCTCACCGACACCGGACGCCGATACCTCGACGCCGCCCGTGAGCAGTGCTACGGCGACCTGAATTCGGCTCTGCAGTCGGTGTCGCCGGGATCGCTCGTGGGCAGCTCCTTTGTCGCCGACGACGCGTTCCGGCGGGCGCTGGCCGACTACGCCCAGGTGCCCACCGGGGGCTATGGAGTGCCGATCCGCATCCAGCACGGATTCCTCGACCCGGTGCTGCCGTATGTCCTCAGCCGCGATCTGCGTTCCAAGATGCGTGACGACGGCACCGACGTCACCTTGAAGACCTACCTGCGCGCTGACCACACGAGCGTCGTCGACGACTCCCGCGACGACACGATGAGCGCAATCAACGAAGGGTTCGCGCGGGACTGATCGGCCTCAGCCGATCAACTCCGACAACTCCAACCACCTCTCCTCGAGTTCGGCCGTCTCGTCTTCGACGGCGCGCAGCGACTCGGTGAGTTTCTGCAGTCCGGCATGATCGCTCTGATCGTGGTCGGCCATGCGTGCGTGCAGGGTCGTCACCTCGGCGTGCAGCTTGTCGAGCCGTCGTTCGATGGAACTCGCCTCCTTCTCGACCGCGCGACGCTCGGCACCGGACAGCGCGGTCGACTCAGTCGACTCAGTCGTAGAGGCGGCGGTGGCCGGAGCACCCGTCGAGCCGGCCTGCTGACGCCTGCGCAACGCCAGGAATTCGTCGACACCGCCGGGCAGATGCCGAAGACGCCCGTCCATCACGCCGTACTGCTGGTCGGTGACGCGTTCGAGGAAGTAGCGGTCATGGGAGACGACGATCAGCGTGCCGGGCCACGAATCGAGTAGGTCTTCGAGGGCCGCGAGCATGTCGGTGTCGAGGTCGTTGGTGGGCTCGTCGAGGATCAGCACGTTGGGGGCGTCGAGCAGGATTAGCAGCAGTTGCAGGCGCCGCTTCTGTCCGCCGGACAGGTCGCGGACCGGCGTGGAGAGCTGGGAGCTGTCGAAGCCGAGGCGTTCGAGCAACTGCGACGGGGAGAGTTCCTGCGCCTTGGACCCGGACCCGAAGGTGTAGGTGGAACGCAGTTCGGCCACCACCACCCGCACCGGGTCGTCGAGGTGACGCTCGAGGTCGTCGAGCCGCTGGGTCAGCGTCGCCACCTTGACGGTCTTGCCGCGCTTGACCCTGCCGCCCGTCGGTTCGACGGTGCCGGCGATCAGACCGAGCAGCGTCGACTTGCCGGCGCCGTTGACCCCGAGGATGCCGGTGCGTTCACCGGGCGCGAGTCGCCACTCGACGTCGTGCAGGACCTCACGCCCGTCGTAGGAGACGGACACGTCGAGGAGGTCGACGACGTCCTTGCCGAGCCGGGCGACGGCCAGCGACTGCAACGCGACGGTGTCACGCACCGGCGGGACGTCGGCGATCAGCGCGTTGGCCGCGTCGATCCGGAACTTGGGTTTGGAGGTGCGTGCGGGTGCACCGCGGCGCAACCAGGCCAGTTCCTTGCGGGCCAGGTTCTGGCGGCGTGCCTCGATGGCCGCCGCCTGCCGGTCGCGTTCCACCCGCTGCAGGATGTAAGCGGCATATCCGCCTTCGAAGGGCTCGACGATGCGGTCGTGGACCTCCCAGGTGACGGTGCACACCTCGTCGAGGAACCAACGGTCGTGGGTGACCACCAGCAGGCCGCCGGCGTTGACGGGCCACCGCTTCTTGATGTGACCGGCCAGCCAGGTGATGGCCTCCACGTCGAGATGGTTGGTCGGTTCGTCGAGTGCGAGGATGTCATGATCGCCGGCGAGCAGCCGGGCCAATGACACCCGACGACGCTGCCCGCCGGACAGCGAATCCACCGGGGCGTCCCAGTCGACGTCGCCGAGCAGTCCGGCGATGACGTCCCGGATTCGTGCGTCGGAGGCCCACTCGTGTTCGGGCCGGTCGCCGACGACGACATGTCCGACGGTGTCCCCGTCGTCGAAGACGTCGGCCTGATCGAGGACGCCCACCCGCACCCCGCCGCGCACGGTGACGCGTCCCGAATCGGGTTGCAGGCGGCCGGCGAGCATCGCGAGCAGGCTTGACTTGCCGTCGCCGTTACGGCCGACGATGCCGATCCGGTCGCCCTCGTTCACGCCGAGGGACACCGAGTCGAAGACCTTGGTTGTCGGGAACTCCAGGCTGAGCGCTTCCGCCCCGAGAAGATGTGCCACCCGACAACGCTAACGGACGCCGCACCGCGAACTCAGCGCCGGATCCTTCAGCGTCGGATCCTTCAGCGTCGGATCCTTCAGCGTCGGATGGCTCCGTTGATCATCAACGCGAAGGCCAGCGCACCCGCCTGATTGAGGTGGAAAGGATAGGCGATCGTGTTCGACAGGCCGCTCTCGTACCAGGGATTGAGGAAGTTGCACGGATCATGGCCTGCCGAAAGGCGATTCGCGTCGATGAAGGTGCCGTTGACACTCGCCGTCGCTTCGCGCAGGGCGGCGTTGGCGCGGTCGAAGACCGTGCGCATCCATCGGGTGTCGGGGTCCGAGAGCGGCACCATCGGCCAGCATCCGTGGTTGCCCATGAATCCGCCGATGCCGACCACGATGATCTGGGCGCGCGGCGCCTTGCGCCGGATGGCGGCCAGCGCCGGGGTGACCCGATTGTCCATGCGGGCGATGCGCGCCCGTACCTCGCGCTCGGCGTGCCTGCTGTAGCGGCAGCGCCGGTCCTGCAGCGGGGCGGTTGTGCACAGCGCGTAGATCCCACCCCATTTCATGTCGTTGCCGCCGATGCTGACCGTGATCAACTGGGCATCGCGCGGCACGAGGTAGAGCTGCGGCACCTTGTAACCCATGTCGGTGCGTTGTCCGGCGCTGTACAGATTCGCCGCCTTGGCGCCGGCGCACGAGGTGTCGATGAAGCGGCGCGGGAGATTCATCGCGGCGACGTACATCGGGTAGTTGAAAGCCGAACGCTTGCATCCGAGGAAGTAATCCGGCGTCGGCGTGAAGAAGGCGCCCGAGGCGCGTGAATCACCCATCGCGACGTACGGCCCGTGGGTGTATCGCTCGGGCGTGGCTGCCGGAGCGGCGTCGGCCCGCGGTGCCCATGCGGCCGCCGAAATCAGTGAGACCACGAACGCCGCGATCAGCAAGGTTGCCGGCATCCGACCCAGAAAACCGCGCTCACCAGCCCGTATGCCCTGAGGGCGTCCCGCCCGCACCACCGCGTCACTCACTTCCGCCACACCACGATCACCGCAGCACTGCGGCGCTCAGGAGATTCTAAGACACGGGTCCCACCGGCGGATCAACTGTGGTCCACACCACATTGACATCAGCGGACCCGGTACTCGCGCAGCAGTCCGCGGCTGATGATTTGTTTCTGGATTTCGCTGGTGCCCTCGCCGATGAGTAGGAAGGGGGCTTCGCGCATGAGGCGTTCGATCTCGTATTCGGTGGAGTAGCCGTAGCCGCCGTGGATGCGGAAACTGGCTTGGGTGACCTCGGCGCAGTATTCGCTGCATAGGTATTTGGCCATGCCGGCGGCGACGTCGTTGCGTTCGCCGGTGTCCTTGAGTCGGGCGGCGTTGACCATCATCAGGTGCCCGGCCTCGACCTTGGTGGCCATCTCGGCGAGGCTGAACGCGACAGCTTGGTGTTCGGCGATCGGTTTGCCGAAGGTGCGGCGTTGCTGGGCGTAGGCGACGGCGAGTTCGAAGGCGCGTTGGGCGACGCCGCAGGCGCGGGCGGAGACGTTGACCCGGCCGACTTCGACTCCGTCCATCATGTGGGCGAATCCGCGTCCGGGTGTGCCGCCGAGGATGGTGTCGGCGCGCGTGTGGTGGTCGTCGAAGATGAGTTCGGTGGTGTCGATGCCCTTGTAGCCCATTTTGGGGATCTTGCCGGGGATGGTGAGTCCGGGCAGGACCTCGCCGAAGCCGGCGGGTTTTTCGATGAGGAACGTGGTGAGGTTGTGGTGGGGTTTGTCGGCGCCTTCGTCGGTGCGGACGAGCGCGGCGACCAGGGTTGAGGACCCGCCGTTGGTCAGCCACATCTTCTGTCCGTTGATGACGTAGTCATCGCCGGCGCGGCGGGCGGTGGTTGTGATGGCGGCGACGTCGGAGCCGAGGTCGGGTTCGCTCATGGAGAAGGCGCCGCGCACCTCGCCGGTGGCCATGCGGGGCAGGAAGTGTTGTTTCTGGGTGTCGGTGCCGTGCTGGCGGATCATGTAGGCGACGATGAAGTGGGTGTTGATCACCCCGGACACGCTCATCCAGCCGCGGGCGAGTTCTTCTACGCACAGTGCGTAGGTGAGCAGTGATTCGCCGAGGCCGCCATATTCCTCGGGGATCATCAGGCCGAACAGTCCCATCGCGCGCATGTCGGCGACGATTTTGTCCGGGTAGGTGTCGGTGTGTTCGAGTTCCTGGGCGGCCGGGATGATCTCGCGGTCGACGTAGGTGCGGACCGTGGCGAGGATGTCGCGCTGAAAGTCGGTGAGATCCTGGGTCTGGGCGATGCGGGCCACGGCCGTCTCCGTTCTGCTCGACGCGCGTCGACACCGACGCCCTGCGAGTGTCACACATCGACGGAGCGCACTGTGATCCGGCCGACGTCGGGGCGTGCGCATGTAGGACAATCACGCCATGCGCGAGATCGTGATCTGTGAACCGCTCCGGACTCCCATCGGCCGTTACGGCGGGATGTTCGCATCGCTGACCGCCGTCGACCTCGGCGCGACGGTACTGACCGCCCTACTCGAGCGGACCGGACTCGCACCCGACGCGGTCGACGACGTCATCCTCGGCCAGTGCAATCCCAACAGCGAGGCACCCGCGATCGGACGGGTGGTCGCTCTCGACGCCCGTCTGCCGGTCACGGTTCCGGGTGCGCACGTCGACCGGCGGTGCGGTTCCGGTCTGCAGGCGATCATCTACGGCGGGCTGCAGGTGGCCACCGGCGCCGATGACATCGTGATCGCCGGCGGTACCGAGTCGATGAGCAACGCGTCCTTCTACTCGCTCGACATGCGTTGGGGCGGAGCGCGTTCCGGGGTGCGTGTCCACGACAGTCTGGCCCGCGCCAGGGTCACCTCCGGTGGCCGTCACCACCCGGTGGCCGGTGGCATGATCGAGACCGCGGAGAACCTGCGACGCGACTACCGCATCCCGCGGACCGAGCAGGACGAGCTGGCGATGGCATCCCACGAGCGTGCGGTGCGGGCCCAGAAAGACGGTGTGTTCGCCGCGGAGATCGTGCCGGTCACCGTCCGTGATCGCAAGGGCGAGAAGGTGATCGACACCGACGAGCACCCCCGGCCGGACATCTCGATGGCGGCTCTGGAACGGCTGACGCCGATCATGGCCGATACCGACGACGATGCGACCGTCACCGCGGGCAACGCCAGTGGGCAGAACGATGCGGCGTCGATGTGCATCGTCACCACCCCCGAGGTGGCCGAACGGCACGGACTGACGCCGGTGGTCCGGCTGGTGTCGTGGGCCACCGCCGGCGTGCCACCCGAGACGATGGGGATCGGTCCGGTACCCGCCACTGCCTGTGCACTCGGCCTCGCCGGCATCACCCTCGACGACGTCGGGCTGATCGAACTCAACGAGGCGTTTGCGGCGCAGGCTCTGGCGGTCACCCGCGAGTGGGGGTTCGGCCCGTTCGGCACCGACCCCGGATTCGACCGCATCAACGTCAACGGCTCCGGGATCTCACTGGGCCATCCGGTCGGCGCGACCGGCGGACGCATGCTGGCGACCCTGGCCCGGGAAATGCGCCGTCGCCGTGTGCGTTACGGCCTGGAGACGATGTGCATCGGCGGCGGCCAAGGGCTCGCCGCGGTGTTCGAGCTGGTGGAGTGACGGCTCACGCCGCCGGGCGGGGAAGCGCGTCGCAGGTGGCGGCGAACTCGCTGATCAGCCGCCCGGTGCGGACCGGCTGGATGAGCGGGAACAGGTGACTCGCACCCGGTAGCACCGTCAGGTGCGCGTTCTCGGAGACCGCCAGGAAGCGTCGTTCGTGGGCGCGGAACGGATCGCGGCCGCCGTTGACGAATTCGATGGGACCCGGGTAGCGGGCCAGCTCGCCCAGCGCGTCGAAGCCGCGGACATCGGCCACCACGTCGGCGATCGCCGCGAGGGCCAGACCGCCGACCTCCATGTCGTCGGACACCCGCCGGCCGACCGTCGCGCGGGTGAGGATCCGGCTGAGGACGGCCGCCTCCTTGGGGAGGAAAGCCGTTGCCGCGCCCAACATCTGGAACGGCAGCGCAAAGGTCCGGCCGGGCTGGGTGGTGGCGCACATCGGCATCACCCCGGCGACCAGGTCCGGGTGCCGTCCGGCGACCGCCATCGCTACGTACCCGCCCATCGACATACCGCAGACGATGGCCGGCCGCCCGGCCCGCTCGATCTCACCGACGATCGTGTCGACCGCGGCGGCCATGGTGAATCTCTCACCCTGCCGGGCACCGTGCCCGGGGAGGTCCGGGTGGATGGCGGGCCGGTCGGTGACGGCGTCGGCGATGCGATGCAGCGACGCACCGCTGACCCGGATCCCGTGGACGAGGACGACCGGCGTGTCGGCGTCACTGGAGTGTGTCATCTCCGGCGGTGTCATCCTGGCAGGGTGCCGGGCGCAGATGTCGGATCGGTGGCCGGAGACCGAATGTCGGTTGAACGCCCGCCGCTGCGCCGATCTCCACAACCCGCTCGATACCGAGCCGCTCGAGGAATCCGGCGTCGTGCGACACCACCAGCAGTGCCCCCGACCAACTGGTGAGCGCGTCGACGAGCTGGGCCACGGTGTCGAGATCGAGGTTGTTGGTCGGTTCGTCGAGGATCAGCAGCTTCGGCGGTGGATCACCGAGGAGCGCCGAGGCCAGCGCCACCCGCAGGCGCTCGCCGGCGGACAATTCGCCCACCACGCGATCGGCCCGCGCACCACGGAACAGGAACCGCGCCAGATGCGCCCGGACCTGCTGGGCGTCGACGTCGGGATGGGCCGACGTCACCTCGTCGACGATCGAACGGTCGGGGTCGTCGAAGGTGAACCGTTGCGGCACATAGGCATACGGAACGAGAATCGCTTCGGTGGCGATCAGCTCGTCGATGAGCGTCGACTTACCCGCGCCGTTGGGCCCGACGAGAGCGATGCGTTCGGGGCCATCGATGCGCAAGCGGTCGTCGGCGATGACCTGGGCGTGAATGGCCACTTCCGTTGTGGGCACGCTGATCCGGGTACTGCGGTCGTCACGGATCTCGTGCCGTCGGGCGTCGAGACGGGCCGCGGCCGCGCTGACGTCGTCGCGATGGGCGTTGCGCAGCTTGCCTGCCGACACCTGCGCGGCATCGCGCCGAAGATGCGCGATGATCTTCGGAACCCGCTTCTCCCGCTCGGCCTTTGCCGCTGTGCGGGCGCGCCGGTCGAGTTTGATCTGGGCGTCGACGAGTTCTCGTTTCTGCTTGCGCAGGTCGCCGGCGGCGGTGGTCGCCGCGGCCATCGCCGCATCCTGTTCGGCGTCGATCACGTCGCGATAGTGCGAGTACGGACCTCCGAACACTCGTACCGTTCCGCGATAGAGCTCGAGGGTGGCGTCGACACGTTCGAGGAGCTCGAGATCGTGACTCACCACGATGACGGTGCCGGAGAAGTCGTCGATGGCCTCGAAAAGCCTTGTTCGCGAGCGGTTGTCGAGGTTGTTGGTCGGCTCGTCGAGTAGTAGTACCGATGGGCGATCGAGCAGCCGGGCGGCGATTCCCAGCAAGGTGGCCTCACCGCCGGACAGGGTGCCTACCGTCCGGTTCACATCGGTCGGCAGCCCGAGTCTGGACAACTGCGCCACCGCGCGATCCTGCGCATCCCAGGCGTCCCCGACGACGGTGAAGTCGCGTTCGTCGACGGACCCGGCCTCGATGCGGGAGATGGCGTCGAGGATGGGCGCGATGCCGAGAGCGGCGGCCAGGGTGGTCGCCGGTTCCGCGTAGGCGTCCTGGGTCACGAGTCCCACCTCACCCTGGGCGGTGATCGACCCCTCGTGTGGGCGCAGGCGGCCCGCGATCAGCGCGAGAAGCGTGGATTTGCCTGCGCCATTGGCCCCGATGAGTGAGTACACGGCGTTGGGCACGGTGAACGAGAGGCCGTCGAATACGGGGGTGCCGTCCGGCCAGGCGTACGAGACGCCGGAAAAGGTGATTGAGGCCGACGGCTGAGTTCCGGAAAGCGGTGCGGTCATGTGCGACTCCTGAGGTGGTTGGATGCCGACCGATCGCGATGATCGGGGCAGCGAACGGACTCACCTCAGTTGTTCATGACGGGTGCATCACTCCTGTGGTCGGAAACAGCGACGCCACCACCATAACGCCGGGGCCGGACCTGCTGTCAACCGCATTTGCGCGCTACCGTGTCGACCATGTCGTTCATACGTACCGCCGTCGCCAACGGTGTCGGCGAGATCATCCTGGACCGCCCCAAAGCTCTCAACGCACTCGATCAGTCGATGATCGACGACATGTACCGCACGCTCGGGGAATGGGGGGACGACGACGCGATCGACACCGTCCTGGTCACCTCGGCGAGTGAGAAGGCGTTCTGTGCCGGTGGCGACATCCGGGCGATCCGGGACAGTGCGCTCGCCGGTGACACCGAGGCGATCACCCGCTATTTCCACAGTGAGTACCGACTCGATCAGCTCGTCGCCGACTATCCCAAACCCTACGTCGCGTTGATCGACGGGGCGGCGATGGGCGGCGGTCTGGGTATCAGTGTGCATGGCGAGATCCGGGTGGTCACCGAGAAAGCCCTGATCGCCATGCCGGAGACGGCAATCGGGTTCTTCCCCGACATCGGTTCCACCTACTTCCTGCCGCGTCTGCCCGAGGGTGTCGGCATGTGGCTGGGCCTCACCGGTGCCCGCATTCGTGGCATCGACGCCGTGGCAGTCGGTCTCGCAACACATTTCGTCGCATCGGCCGATCTGCCCGACGTCGCCGATCTGATCCGGTCCGGAGCTCCGCTCGCAGATGCGTTGTCGCGGTCGGGAACCGAGGAGACCAGCGACGTACCGCTGCGCAAGATCGGCGAATACTTCTCCGATGACAACATCGCCGCGATCGTCGGCGGTCTGCGCGGCGCCGTCGGCGACGAGTGGGCCGCCGAGATGGTCGGCCTGATCGAGAACGCCTCACCCACCAGTCTGTGGGTGACCGCGGCGATGATCACCGCGGGTGCACAGAGCACGCTCGACGAGTGTTTCGACCGCGAACTGCATGCCGCGGAACGGATCACGATGACCGGCGACTTCGCCGAAGGGGTGCGCGCGGTGCTCGTCGACAAGGATCGCAACCCCGCCTTCGAGCCGGACGCGATCGATGCCGTCGACCCGGCTGTGGTGGCGGCGATCGTCGGGGAGGCCTGATCTGCCACCACCTTGCCGAGCGAACCTCACGGCCGCAGATCGAACCAACCGGTGAGTGACACCGCGGGCGGTACTGCCGGCGCGCCGGGTGGTGGTGGAACGGTGGAGGATTCGTCGGCGTCGTAGGAGACGTCGTCGTCGGGGGCGAGCGGGTTGGCGTCGGTGAGAGCGGCGCTCGGGCAGGAGAAGGAACCGGCCGCGCGTTCGGCGGACATCGCCGTGATGGTCAGCGCGCACACCGGTGAATGGTGGTAGGTGCCCTCGGCGGAGACGCCCACCTGGGCGTTGATCGGGCCGGTCAGCGGGCCCACCCGGGGGCGGACGGTGCCGATCGGCGGGAGGACTCCGCCGGTGAGTTCGCCGACGAGGAACTCGATCTGGGCACCGTCGATGCCCGCGCCCTTGAATACGAACAGCAGTGAGTCGGGTGGCACGTCGGGGCGCACGGGTCCCCACTTGGCGAACTCGTAACAGGTGATGCCCTGTGCGGGTGTCCCGGTGGGCGCCGGTGTGGTGGTGTCGGTGGGGCCGATCGCGACCCGCAGGAATCCCTTCCCGAAGGAAAGGTTGTGTGCGCCACGGTCTATGGTGCCCTGGGGTGCCTGGGCCACGCAGTCCTCGGGGTCGAGTGTGCGTGATGTCGCGGGCGTGGTGGGTGTGATGGTCGACGACGACATGGCCGTATCGGTGTGCTGCGCGCCGCACCCGGCGACCCCGGCAAGGATGCCGAAGGCGAGCACACCGGTCAGGATCGGCCTCGGCAGATCGGTCATCGTGCTGTGTGACTCCTCGGCTGTGGGCCGATCTGGATTGCGGGCCGATCGGGATTTCAGGTCAATCTGCGGCTGCAACAAGGGGTTCCAGTGTCAGGTCGGAGTGTTCCTTCTCGATGTACTGCAGGCGCCACTTGTCGCTGAACAGGGCGAGGATCGCGCCGTCGGTTCGGGTGAACACCTCCACGCCGCGCTGACGGTCGAGTTCGGGCGCACTGTGCTCGTCGGTGCGACGCGCCAAGGTGTAGCCGAGCGGCTCGATCACCGTGTCCACGTTGAATTCCGACTTCATCCGGGCGGTCACGACCTCGAACTGCATCGGTCCGACGGCGGCCAGAACGGGGGAGGCGTCGCCGCGGGTGTCGTTGCGCAGGACCTGCACCACTCCTTCGCTGTCGAGTTGATCCATCGCCTTGCGGAACTGCTTGTACTTGTCGGCGGTGGTGGCCCGCAACGACGAAAAGTGTTCGGGCGCAAAGGACGGAATCGGCGGGAATTGGACGCGCGGATCGTCGTAGAGTGTGTCGCCCGGGGCGAGCGCGGTGGCGTTGACCAGTCCAACGACGTCGCCGGGATAGGCGGTGTCCACGGTGGAGCGATCCCGACCGAACACGGCCTGAGCGTACTTGGTGGCGAACGGTTTTCCGGTCTGGGCGTGGGTGACGACCATCCCGCGTTCGAACTCCCCGGAGACGATCCGCATGTAGGCCAACCGATCCCGGTGGCTGGCGTCCATCCCGGCCTGCACCTTGAAGACGACCGCACTGAACGGGTCGGTCACTTCGCGCAGCCGGCCGTCGACGTCCGCGCGTCCGGCGGGGGCGGGGGCGAGTTCCACCAGCGTCTCGAGCAGTTGCCGCACCCCGAAGTTGAGCATCGCCGACGCGAAGATCATCGGCGAGGTCTGCCCGGCCAGGAACATCTCCTGGTCGTGGTCCTGGCCCATCTCGGAGAGCAGTTCGCTCTCCTCGGTCGCGGCCACCCACGCGTCGCCCTCCCGCTCGGCGGCGACGTCGGCGCCCATGATCTCCTCGGGCGCGATCTTGGCGCCGCCCGCGGTCCGGGTGAAGTGCACGTACTCGCCGGTGCGTCGGTCGAGCAGTCCGCGGAAATCGCCGGCGATGCCGACGGGCACGAACAACGGGGTGGGGGTCAGGCCGATACGTTCGCTGATCTCGTCGATCAGTTCGAGCGGGGTGCGGCCCGGCCGGTCCCATTTGTTGACGACGGTGACCACGGGGATGCCGCGGTGCCGGCACACCTGGAACAGTTTGAGGGTCTGCGGCTCGAGACCCTTCGCGGCGTCGATGAGCATCACCGCGGCATCGACGGCGGTGAGGACACGGTAGGTGTCCTCGGAGAAGTCGGCGTGGCCGGGGGTGTCGACGAGGTTGATGACGTGCGGCAGCTCCGGGTCGTCGGGCCCGGTGGTGGGCGAACCCTGGGATGTGTAGTTGAACTGCAGCGCCGTCGAGCTGACCGAGATCCCGCGTGCCTTCTCCATCTCCATCCAGTCGGAGACGGTGGATTTGCGTCCGGCCTTGCCGTGGATGGCGCCGGCCTCGCTGATCATGCGCGCGTGCAACGCCAGCGCCTCGGTCATCGTCGACTTACCCGCGTCCGGGTGGGAGATGATCGCGAAGGTGCGGCGCCGTCGTACTTCGGTTGCGACGTCAGAACTCACCCGTCGAGGCTATCGGTCGAGGTGGCGGCGGCCAAAACGTTGGGGTTCAGCAGTAGGTATCGACGATCGATCCCTACTGCTGAACGAGGATCACTCGAACGGCACCGGCGGCATCTTGACGACCTGCGCCGCATACGAGAGCCCGGCACCGTAGCCGAGGAGCAGCGCGGTGTCTCCCGGCTTGGCCCGGCCGGTGGACAGCAGGTCCTCCATGGCCAGCGGGATCGACGCGGCCGACGTGTTGCCGGTGTGCTCGATGTCGTCGGCCACCACGGCACCCTCGCGGAGCTTGAGGGTCTTGGCGAGCAGGTCGTTGATGCGCGAGTTGGCTTGATGCGGCACGAACACGTCGAGTTCCTCGGCGCCGACCTTCGCGGCGTCGAGCGCCTTCTGACCGGCCTTGCCCATCTCGAAGGCGGCCCACCGGAACACCGCGGTGCCCTCGAGACGCAGGTAGGGGCGCTGCACGCGGTCGCCGTCGAGGAAGGTGACCCAGTCGATGTCCTGGGCGATGGCCTTGAACTGGGTGCCGTCGGATCCCCAGACCACCGGACCGAGCTGCTGGTCCTCGGTCGGCCCGACGACCACCGCGCCGGCGCCGTCGCCGAAGATGAAGCAATTGGTGCGGTCGGTCATGTCGAGGGTCACCGACAGCTGCTCGGCGCCGATGACCAGCACGTGGGTGGCACTGCCGCCACGGATCATGTCGGAGGCCACCGCCATCGCGTAGCCGAAGCCGGCGCAGCCGACGGTGACGTCGAAGGCGGGCACACCGTTGGCGCCGAGTTCGGTGGCGATCTTGACCGCACCCGCCGGGGTCAGGAGCAGGTGGGTGTTGGTGGCGAGGATGACCGCGTCGATGTCGGAGCCCGACAGCAGCGCGTTGGCGATCGCCTTGCGTCCGGCGTTGACGGCCATCTCCACGACCGTCTCGTCGCGCCGCGCGAAGCGTCGGGTCTTGATGCCGGTGCGGGTGTAGATCCACTCGTCGGAGGAGTCGATGTGCTCGCAGATCTCGTCATTGGTGACCACCCGTTCCGGGCGGTACGCCCCGATGCCGAGCATCCCGATGTTGTTGGTCCCCGTCGTCTCCGCGAGCACAGTCATGTCAGTCCTTCCGATATGTGACCCGACATAGAAGGTACGCAGTACCTCGGCTACTGGGAAGTAGGTGGCTCGGCGCCGATCATCTCGCGGTAGCGCCGCCGGTCGTCGGACATCTGATGGCCGGGGTCGTCGGCGGGTGGCGCCCAGCCGGTGGTGTCCAGGCTGAGCGTGCCGCGCGCGACGTCCTGCAATAGGTCGGTCAGCCAGTCGAATTCCGCCCGCGCCGTTCGGGACCAGAGCTCGAGGCTTCGCAGGGCGTGCGGCGGGGCATAGGGGTGCAGGGCCGGGTCGATGTGCTCCGGCAGGTCGGCGATGATGTCGGCGAAGCGTCGATGCCGATCGGTGAGTAATTCGACGGCCCGGTCGGCGCCGAGCATCGGCAGCAGACCGTAGGCCGCCTGGAAGTCGCGGTGATCGTAGATGTCGATGTGGTCGATCGCCTCGGCGATGAGCCGTTGCACCTCGGTTCGGCCGGCGTCGGTGAGCTGATAGACCGCGACATCCCGCGCACCCTCGGTGACGTCGTGGCGCGTGAGCAGTCCGTCGGCGCTGAGTCGGGCAAGGCCGTGATAGATCGAGCCGGGTGCGACGTTGGCCCACTGATCGGCCTGCCAGGACATGAGTTCACGACGGATCTGGTAGCCATTGACCGGCTCGAACAACCCGACCGCGCCGAGCAGGAGCAACCGCGTCGTCGACGAGCGCATCTGTCTCCTCCCGTCATGCCACCACGGCCCGGCAGATGAGGACCGCAGTTGTCCGCTATCCGATGAAAACTGTCGTCACGAACAGTCAAACACTGTGACCGCCACCGGAGGCGTCGGAAAACGCTGTTGACTTCCGATGTATCCGCTGGGACGCTGAGAGTGACTATTCAAATTTGAACATATCGTGGCCATCAACCCTGGGGAGCTCGCATGATTCACGCACGAGGTCTGGTGCAGACGTTCAGCACCGGACGCGGCAAGCAGAAGAAGGAGGTCAAGGCCGTCGACGGGGTCGACCTCGACATCGCCGAAGGCGAGGTGGTGGGCTTTCTCGGCCCCAACGGCGCCGGCAAGACCACCACGCTGCGCATGTTGACCACGCTGCTGCGTCCCACCGCAGGCACCGCCACGGTCAACGGCTTCGACGTCGTGGCCGACGCGGTGATGGTCCGGCGCAGCATTGGTTACGTGTCGCAGGCGGGCGGGGCGTTCAGCCAGGCGCAGGCCGGCGACGAGGTGGTCGATCACGGCATGCTCTATGGACTCACCCGCGCCGAAGCCACCCGACGCGGCAAGGCCTTGTTCGACGAATTGCAGCTCCACGGCCTGTGGGAACGCATGCCCAAGAACATGTCCGGCGGGCAGAAGCGGCGTCTCGACATCGTCATGGGACTCGTCCACGAGCCCACCCTGGTCTTCCTCGACGAGCCGACCACCGGCCTGGACCCGCAGGCTCGGGCCAACCTGTGGGAGCACATCCGGCGGCTGCGCACCGAGCGTGGCGCCACCGTGTTCCTCACCACCCACTACCTCGATGAGGCCGATGAACTGTCCGACCGGATCATCGTCATCGACAACGGTCGCATCGTCGCCGCCGACACCGCCGACAATCTCAAGGCCCAGGTGTCCGGCGATCTGGTGGACATCGAGGTCGCCGACGATGCGCACGTCTCGGTGGCCGCGCAGAGGCTGTCGTCGATCGCCACCGCGGTGGACAACGATGGTCGTCACGTCCGGGGTCGTGTGCAACGAGCCGGTCGCCAGGTACCGGGGCTGTTGCGCGACCTCGAATCCGCCGGTGTCGCACTGGATTCCATCGAGGTGATCCGCCCGACCCTCGACGATGTCTTCCTCACTCTGACGGGCCGATCCCTGCGCGACGCCGAATCCGAGAAGCCCGCCGACGCCACCCTGACAGGAGCACAGCAATGACTTCCTCCACCACCTCGCCGACGGTCCGGGCGCTGCACCCGGTCGCGACCCTGCCCAAGGGCAACTTCTTCCGCGAGAGCTACATCGTCTTCCACCGGCAGATCCGGATGAATCTGCGCAACCCGGCGTGGGTGCTCATCGGCGTGATGCAGCCGGTGCTCTACCTGGTGCTGTTCGGTCCACTGCTCAAACCGCTGGTGGCGTCGTTCCCCGGTGGATCGGAAAACGCCTACACCTTCCTGGTGCCCGGCTTGCTGGTGCAGCTGGGTCTGTTCGGCGCGATGTTCGCCGGCTTCAGCCTGATCGGGGAGTGGCGGGAGGGCGTCATCGAGGCCGAGCGGGTGACGCCGGCCAGCCGCACCGCACTGCTGGTCGGGCGACTGATGCGGGACGTTCTGCAACTCTTTGTGCAGGCGGTGATCCTGGTGGTCCTCGGCTACCTGATGGGGATGCGCGGATCGTTCCTGGGCGTCATTGTCGGCATCGTCATCACGCTGCTCGTCGGCGGTGCCTGCGCTGCCGCGTCCAACGCGCTGGCGCTGACCACCAAGAGCGAGGATGTGATGGCGCCGGTCATCAACATGGTGATGATGCCGGTGCTGCTGCTGTCCGGCATCCTGCTGCCGATGACGCTCGGGCCGACCTGGCTGCAGAAGCTGAGCGACTTCATGCCGTTCCGGTGGATCGTCGACGCCGTGCGCGACACCTTCGGCGGCGACATCGCGACCGCCCAGGTGGCCTACGGGCTGATCGCCGCGGTCATCTTGGCCGCGCTCGGAACCTGGTGGGGCACATCGGTGTTCCGCAAGGAGAACGCCTGACCCTAGTGGTCCCCACCGGAACCACTCAGTTGCCGATCACGCCGACGTTGCCGTCGTCGGGCCCGCCGAAGATGCGGTGCCCGGCGACGGTCGTCCGCGGGGAGTCACCTCCGATGGTGACCTGCCAGACCCGCTGTCCCGACGAGATGTCGTATCCGGTCACCGTTTTCAGACGAACAGCGATGATGTTTGCGCCGTCGGAGACGTTGGATTCGCCGATGTACTGGCGTTGCGGGATCGGCATGTGCCGCGACACGATGTGACCGGTCAGCGGGTCGAGCACGACCACGGCCTGACGGAACTCGGGATCGTCGATGAGTGCCGGACCGGTCTGGCCGTTCTCCGGACCCACATAGGCCGCGATGTTGTTGCCGACAGTGGAGGCGAGCATGCGTCGGCCGGTGAACTCCGAGCGGGTCTGCTTCCACAGCAGATGTCCGGTGGTGGGATTGGCGGTGCCGATGGTGGTCGAGTCGTACACGTCGTTCTCGGCCATCCGTCCCAGCAGTGGAAGTGGGAGTGCGGGTCCGGGGTTCTCGGACTGCAGGACCACCGGGCGCCAACCCGTCACCGAACCGAGGCGCGTGCCGTCGGACCGGTGGAAGTCGGTGCCGTCATGATCGGCGTTGAGCACGCGAGGCCGCCGCGGTACACACTCCACGCGGTTGCGTAGACGCCAGTGGTGTCCACCTCGGCGAAGCGCCGACCGTCGTCGGCGTTGAGGAACGTCACCTTGTGGTTGTCGAGATCGTCGGAGACCACCACCTTGGCGTCTTCGAACACGGACGTCGCTCGGGCAGACCAGGTGGGCTCACCGTTGAGATCGAAGGCGCGCATCGTGTCGGCATGCTCGAAACCGGTTTTGACAATGATGCGGTCGTCGGTGCCGTAGATCGCCGATGCCTCGCGCAGGTCCGGAATCCGGACGTTTCGTCATACGGAACACCGGCCGGGATCACCCCAGATCGTCGAAGCTGGTGACCTCGGGCGCCGGCGGAAGGGTCACCACCGCACCTGCGTAGGACAGCCCGGCGCCGAAGCCGAGCAGCAGCGCGGTCTGTCCGCCCTTGGCCTTGCCGGTGGCCAGCATCTCTTCCATCGCCAGCGGGATCGACGCGGCCGAGGTGTTGCCGGTGTTCTCGATGTCGTTGGCCATCGGGATGTCTTCGGGCAGACCGAGGTTCGCCCTCATCAACTCGTTGATCCGCGCGTTGGCCTGATGGGGAACAAAGACCTCGATGTCGTCGATCCCGACGCCGGAGGTCTCCAGGACCGTCGACAGTGCCTTGGGCAAAGTGATTGCCGCCCAACGGAACACCCGCGGGCCCTGCATGGTGACCACCATCCGCCCGACCGGCTCGGTCGCCGGGTCCTTGTGCTGGAACTCCTGGGCGCGGTCCATGTATTCGGGGATGTCGTAGTTCTGGCCGATGGCTTCGGCGTTCTCGCCGTCGGAACCCCACACGGTGGGGGAGATGCCGTTCTCAGTGCTCGGTCCGACGACCACCGCACCCGCACCGTCGCCGAAGATGAAAGCCGTGTTGCGGTCGGTCGGTTCCATCACCACCGACATGGTCTCCACACCGACGAGGAGTACGTATTCGGCGGACCCGGCGCGCACCGTGTCGGCGGCGATTCCCAGGCCGTAACCGAAGCCACCGCAGCCGGCCGCGACGTCAAAGGCGGGGATGCCGTTGAGTCCGATGTCGGAGGCGACGATGGGCCCGCCGTGCGGGATCTTGGTCTTCCAGCTGTTGGTGGCCAGGATCAGTGCGCCGATCTTCTCCTTGTCGATGCCCGAGTTGGCGATCGCGCGTTCGGCGGCGGTCGCTGCCATCGAGCGGGCGGTCTCGTCGCCGCTGATCCAGCGGCGGTTGCGGATGCCGCTGCGTTCGAAGATCCATTCGTCGGTCGAGTCGAGGACCTCGCAGACCTCGTCGTTGCTGACCAGCCGCTGCGGCCGGCAGGCCCCGATACCCAGCATCGCCACGTTCTGATGCCCGGTGTTGGCCGCGATGTTCGCCATTGTTCTCCGCCCCTTCGCAGATCATTACCGCGTGCGAGTCTAAGCCCCGGCCGATGCCCCCGTCAGCCCGCCTCGCCGTAGGTGAGCTGGACAAACGCCCAGGATCGCCTCCCTCAGAGCGGCCAGATCAGCGGGATCAGCACCACGGCGATGACCGCCCAGCACGCCATCAGCACCGCACCGAGACGCCAGTAGTCGCCGAAGCGGTAGCCGCCCGGGTTCATCACGATCATGTTGGCCGGAGTGGCGATCGGGGTGAGCAGCGATGCCGCGCCGGCCACACACACCAGCATCAGCACCGGTCGGCCGTCCACACTGACGTCGGCGGCCGCCGCGAGCGCGATGGGGATGACGATCAGCACCGTCGCGGCGTTGGAGATGAACTGGCCGAGCGCCGCGGTCAGGACGAACAGGGTGATCAGCAGGATGTGCGGGCTGTGGCCGGAGACCAGGTCGACGATCGGCTCGGCGATGAGGTCGGCGCCACCGCTGTCGGAGATGGCGGTCGACATCGGGATCAGCGCGGCGATGAGCACCAGCGTCGGCCAGGAGATCGCTCGATAGGCGTGTTCGGAGGTGAGCACACGGGTGACGACGATGGCCAGCGCGCCGAGGAGTCCCGCCACCACCGGCGGGACCAGTCCGGTGGCCAGCAGCACGATCATCGCGACGACGATGACCGCCGCCCGCGGGGCCGTCCGACTCAGACCCGCGGTCTGACGCCGAACCTGCTCGGCCGATTCGACCACCAGGACCCGCCGGTCGTCGGCGAGTGCGTCGATCGCCTTCCACGGACCGTGCACGAGCAGGGTGTCGCCTTCGGTCAGATCCACTGCCCGCGGTCCGATCTCCTTGTTGCGGCGGCGGATCGAGAGCACGAGCAGATCGTCGTCGGGCCGCACCATGCCGGGGAACGCGCGCTCGCCGATCCACGGCGACCGTGGCGGGATCACCACCTCGCTGATCCCCGTGTCCCGCCCGATGAGCCGGCCGTGCGTGCCGCGCCGACCGGCGACGTCCTCCATGGTGAGGCCGTGGTCGCGCGCAACGGATTCCACTGCCGCGCCCGGCCCGGACACCACCATCACGTCGTCGGCGGCCAGCGGTGCGTCGTCGTCGACGAGGCGGGTGTCACCGGTGCGTTCGATACCCACCAGCGCCACCTCGTCGCGTCCGTGTGCGGCGATGGTTTCGGCGCTGTGCCCGATGGCCGAGGAATCGGTGTCCACGTGCAGGCGGTAGATACGCCGGTCGAGTCCGTAGAGATCGACGACGGTTCCCAGGTAGTTGCTGAAATCGGTGGGCAGCGTGGGGGATTCGCGATGCGGGAGGAGGCGGTCACCGAGTGTCACGGTCACCAGGATCGTGGCTGCCAGCAGCGGCACCCCCAGCAGGGCGAACTCGAAGTAGCCGAACCCAGTGCCGGTGTTCTCCTCGGCGGCTTCGTCGATGATGACGTTGACCGGACTGCCGGAGAGCGTCAGCAACGCACCGGCGCTCGCGGAGAAGGCAAGTGGGATGAGCACCCGCGACGGAAGTATCCCGGCGTGGCGGGCGATCGCCACCGTCACCGGCACCAACGCCGCGGCGGCGCCGTTGACGGTGATCAGCGCGCTCAGAAGGGCCGCGAGCAGCATGATGGCCGCGACCGCGCGGGCCCGCGACGTCCCCGCCGCGCGGCTCATCACCCGACCGATCCAGCCGGTGATCCCGGAGGCCTCCAGACCTTCGCTGACCACGAACAGGGCGGCGATGAACACGATCACCGAGGCGCCGAGGCCCGACGTCATCGCGTCCACGTCAATCAGTCCGCAGAAGTACAGGGCGAGCGCGGAACCGACGGCGACCACCCCCACCGGCAGCCGATTCCAGATGAACAGGACCAACGTGACGCCCAGAATCACCAGACTCGTGACGGCGTCCGACATGAACCCATCGTTGCACGACCCGGGGTGCCCGCTGCGGGACGGCGTCAGCTCACCAGGCGTGCGCGGTGTTCTGCGCGTCCTCCAGCGACCGTGCGACCAGCAGTTCGACGGCGTCGCAGCCGTTGCCGATCAGGAGTTCGACCTCGGCACGCGCGGCGGTCGGGAAGGGTTTCAACACGAAGTCGGCGGGATCCTGGCGGCCCGGGGGCCGGCCGATGCCGAGGCGGACCCGCAGATAGTCGCGGGTGCCGATGACCTGACTGATGGACCGCAGACCGTTGTGCCCGCCCTCGCCGCCGCCGCGCTTGAGACGGACCGCGCCGAAGTCGATGTCGAGTTCGTCGTGGGCGACGATGAGGTCGGCGGGCCCGACCGAATAGAACTTGCAGAGTGGGCCGATCTGGCGACCCGACTCGTTCATGTACGTGCGGGGCTTGGCGACCAGCACGCTCTGACCGGCGAGGGTGATCGAAGCGACCTCGGCGCCCGAGCGCTTGTGCACCTTCCACCGCTCGCCGGCCGAGGCGACGAGGGCGTCGGCGACCATCGCGCCGACGTTGTGCCTCGTCTTCTCGTAGCGTGAACCGGGGTTACCCAGTCCCACAATTATTTTCACTACCAGGAGGGTCGTGAACCGGCTGGTGACTACTGCGAGTCGGTGGCCGACTCGTCGCTCTCGGTGGGCACCTCGGCGCCGGCCTCCACAGCCTCTTCCTCGAGGTCCGCAGCGGTCGGGGCCTCGTTGATCGCGACGATCAGGGTTTCCGGGTCCGAGACGAGGGAGACGCCCTGCGGCAGGTCGAGATCGGCGGCGTGTACGGAAACACCGGCCGCGGTGCCTTCGACGCTGACGGTGATCTGCTCGGGGATCGACAGGGCGTCGGCCTCGATCTCCACGACGCTGGCGTCCTGGACGACCAGGGTGCCCGGGGCGGCGTCGCCCTCGACCACGATGGTCACCTCCACGGTGACCTTCTCGCCGCGACGGATCACCAGCAGGTCGACGTGCTCGATGTAGTTGCGGATCGGGTGGACGTCGATCTGCTTGGTCAGCGCCAGCTGGCTGGTGCCCTCGATGTCGAGATCGATGATGGCGTTGGTGCCGTTGGCGCGCAGGATGGCGGCGAGCTCGCGGGCCGGCAGGCTGAGGTGCTGCGGGTCGGTGCGGTGGCCGTACAGGACGGCGGGCACCTTGCCCTCGCGGCGGGCGCGGCGAGCGGCGCCCTTGCCCTTCTCGGTGCGCGTGGTGACGGCGAGCTTGGTGGTCTCGGTTGCCATGATGATCTCCTCGTGATTGCTGATCGGCGGTGGTCTTCGGTCGCGGCGAGCGAACACGACCCACATCCGCCGGGCGGGCACTCGAGGGCCCGCGAGGAGAACTGCGATGGTCGCGCCGATCACGGTGACAAATCACCCTCGCCGAGACAACGTCGGCCAGGGTAGTCGATGACCTGGCCCGATGTCACATCGCGTGGCAGCCGCCGGTGGTCGCGGGCCTACAACCGGCATACTCGCTGCCATGACCTCACGCACCCCGATCGAGATCACGACGGCCTACCTCGACGCCCTCGCCCGCGACGACATCGACGCCGCGATGGCCAACCTCGACGACGACATCGTCTACACCAACGTCTCGCTGCCGACTGTGCACGGAAAACGGAAGGTTGCCAAGATCTTCGGCGGCATGGCCACCAACCCCCGCGCGGGCTTCAACTACCGCATGATCAACGTCAGCGCCGACGGTCCGGTGGTCCTGACCGAACGCGTCGACGAGATCAGCGTCGGCCGCGTTGCCGTGCAGTTCTGGGTCTGCGGCCGGTTCGAGATCGCCGACGGGCGGATCGTGGTGTGGCGCGACTACTTCGACTACTTCGATTGCACCAAGGCGCTGCTGCATGGTCTGGCCGCCGCCGTGGTGCCGCGGCTGCAGCGCCCGCTCCCGGTGCGCGTCGCGGCCTGAATCCCCAGCTCGATCAACCGACCGGATGACACCCGAGTATCGGAATCCGGTGCGGTCCCATATGCTTTCGCGTCATGAGCTATCAGCAACCCGCATACGGGGGGCCCCAGGGGGGCCAGAGCTTCTACGTCAACATCATGGGTCAGGAGCAGGGGCCGCTCGACGTCGCGCAGCTGCACCAGATGGCAATCGCCGGTCAGCTGAAGGGCGAGACCCTGGTGCGCGCCGCCGACGCCCCGAATCCCTTCCCGGCCAGCCAGGTACCCGGTCTGTTCTCCGACAAGGAGTGGATGACGACGCTGCTGATCTCGTTCTTCCTGGGCGGGCTCGGTATCGACCGCTTCTACCTGGGGCAGACCGGTCTCGGCGTCGGCAAACTGCTCACCTGCGGCGGGTGTGGAGTGTGGTCCCTGATCGACCTCATCCTCATCGCCATGCGCAAGGTGACCGACGCCGATGGGCGTCCGCTGGCCTGACACACGCCTGACGCACGCGGGCCGGATGATCTGATCGAGATCATCCGGCCCGAGTCGCGTATGTCAGAGGATCTCGTCGAGGTTCTCCATTGGCCGGGTGAGCCGAGTTCCCTTGTCCGTCACCACAAACGGGCGTTCCACCAGGATCGGGTGGGCGACCATCGCGTCGAGGATCTGCTCGTCGGACGCCGATGCGAGGTCGAGTTCCTTGTAGAGGGCCTCGCGTTTGCGCACGGCCTGCGACGGCGTCAGTCCGGCGGCGGCGAACAACTTCTCCAGCTGCGTGCGGGTGAACGGCTCGTCCAGGTATTTGACGATGGTCGGTTCCACCCCGTGCTCACGCAGCTTCTGCAGCGCCTTGCGGGAGGTCGAGCATTTCGGGTTGTGATAGATCGTCGCATCCACGTCGGTAGCCTATCGCCGCCGCGGCAGGCGAAGGGTCAGCAGGGCGGCGGCCGTGCAGCAACCCGCGCCCACGATGATCGGCGCCGACGACCCGCCGCGGTCGATCGCGAACGCCCCGAACAGTGCGCCGATCGCGATCGAGGAGTTGAACGTGGTCGCATATAGGGTCGTGGCGGCTTCCCGGGCATCGGGTGCGGCCCGGAACACCGTGGTTTGCAGGCCCACCGGGATCGCCGCGTATGCCGCCGCCCATAGCAACAACAGCGGCAGGGCGGCCGCCATGACCGGTGCGCACAGGAGTACCAGCGTCAAGGCCGCGGCCAGGAGCCCGACGAGTCCCGTCAGTGCCCAGCGCAGCGATGTCACCCGCGTCATGTAAGCACCCGCGGCGAAGTTGCCCCCGACCCCGGCCACGCCCATCGCGAGCAGGACCGCGCTGACGAGATCGTCGGAGATGCCGATGCCGTCGATGATGAACGGGGTCACGTAGGTGTAGGCGGAGTAGGCGCCGATGATGACCAGCGCGGTGACTCCCAGCGTCACCGCGAGAACACGGTTGCCCAGCTGGCCCGGCAGTTCGCGCAGCGCCACGTTGCCGACCGGGGTGGTCGGGCGCATGAAAGCGGCCAGCGCCACGAACGCCACCGCGCTGAGTCCGGCCAGTCCCCAGTAGGCGGCGCGCCAGCCCAACAGCTGACCCACCAAGGTGCCCAAGGGCATTCCGGCCACCGAGGCCAGCGACACCCCGGAGAACGCGATGGTGGTCGCGCGTACCGACGCCGCCGGTGGGACCAGCAGGATGGCGGTGGCCGCAACGATGGCCCACATCAGGCCCAGCGCGCACCCGATGACGGCGCGGATCACCACCAGCAGCACGTAGTTGCCGGCCAGTGCGGTCAGCGCGTTGCCGACCGCGAAGAGAGCGAGCACGACGAGCAGGATCGCGCGCCGGTCCATCCGGCGGGTGGCGGTGGCCAGCGTGGGGGAGGCGACGGCGGCGACTGCGGCGAAGTAGGTGACGCTGAGTCCGATCATCCCCTCCGAGACGCCGAGGTCCTCGGCCATCGGTCCGAGCAACCCGATGGGCATGATCTCGGTGGTGGTGACGGTGAAGACCCCGAGTCCAAGGGTGGCGACCGCGGCCCAGTCGCGCCGCGTGGCACGTGTCCTCATGGGTCTCCTCAGCAGTGGTGGCCGACGATCTGGGACCGTCACATTCTCACCGGTGGTGCGGTGGCCGCGCAGCACGAGCGGAGTCATTCGGACACTCGGCACGGACCCGTTGATCGCGACGAATCGGGCATGATCGGTCTCATGGGCGGCTACAGACTCGGTGCGATGGTCGCGGTGATCGTGCTCGGGGCAATCAGTGTCATCGCGTTCGCGCCGGGCCGCGCCTGCGCGTGCAGTTGTATGCCCCGACCCAAGGACGAGGTGATCGCCTCAGCGGAGGCGATCGTCGTCGGGACGGTGGTGGATCGAGCCGACGCGGAGGCCGACGGGAGTCGCTACACCATCCGCGTGGAGTCCAGCTACCGACAGCAACTGCCCGAATTCATCACCGTGGTCACGGCGTCGGCCGGGGGTGCCTGCGGCGTCAGCCTGCAGGAGGGTGCTCGGGAGGTGGTGGTCCTGGGCTGGCCGGGTGGGGGCGTCAGCAAGCGACCCGGCGAATGGGGCGCCAACCTCTGCTCCAATTTGAGTGTCACCCAGGCCGACGTCGACCGTCTGGCCGGACCCGCGCTGCAACCGGTGCCACTTCCGCCGCAGGGACACCCGGCAGACGGGCGCCCACCGGCGGGGCCCGAAGCCGACAGTTGGGTGTCGACGTGGGTCGTCGCCGGCGGCATCGCGGTCGCGGTGTCGGCGCTGGCAGTGATCGTCGTGCTGGTGGTCCGGCGCCCGGGCTGATCGCTGCCGGCTAGGCGATACCGTCGAAAAGGCTTGTCACCGAGCCGTTTTCGAAGACCTCGCGAATGGTTTGAGCCAGCAGCGGGGCAATCGAGAGCACCGTCAGCGTCTCGAAACGCTTCTCCGGCGGGATCGGCAGGGTGTCGGTGGCGATGACCTCGTCGGCGCCACAGTTGGCGAGCCGCTCGGTCGCCGGGTCGGAGAACACGGCATGGGTGGTGGCGATGACCACGTCGCCGGCCCCGGCGTCCTTGAGTTTGGCCACCGCACCCGCGATGGTGCCGCCGGTGTCGATCATGTCGTCGATGAGCACACAGGTGCGGCCCTCGACCTCGCCGACCACGCGGTGGGCGACAACCTGATTGGCCACCATCGGGTCGCGGGTCTTGTGGATGAACGCGACCGGGGCGCCGTCGAGTGCGTCGGCCCACTTCTCGGCGACACGCACACGACCGGAGTCGGGGGAGACCACCGCGATGTTGTCGGTGCCGTACTTGCCGCGCACATAGTCCGACAGCTGTCCCTGCGCGTGCATGTGGTCGACGGGGCCGTCGAAGAAGCCCTGGATCTGGTCGGTGTGCAGGTCGACGGTGATGATCCGGTCGGCGCCCGCGGCCTTGAGGAGGTCGGCGATGAGGCGGCCCGAGATGGGCTCGCGACCGCGGTGCTTCTTGTCCTGGCGGGCGTATGGGTAGAACGGCAGGATCACGCTGATCCGCTTGGCCGATCCGCGCTTGAGCGCGTCGATCATGATCAGCGCTTCCATCACCCACTGATTGAGCGGGAACGGGCAGCTCTGCAGGACGAACGCATCCGAGCCGCGCACGGACTCCTCGAACCGCACGAACAGCTCACCGTTGGCGAAGTCCCGCGCCGTCTGCGGCGTGACCTTGATGCCGAGTTCGTCCGCGACCGCTTCGGCCAGTTCGGGGTGGGCGCGCCCAGAGAACAGCATGAGGTTCTTCTGGTTATCGGTGGTCCAGGTCATGAAAACTCTTCTACTCGTCGGGTATCACTCGGGCTGGTCGTCTGGCTGCTGCTGAGCGGTCCGCGCGGCGCGTGCGGCCTCGGTGTCCGGGCGCTTGCGCACCACCCAGTTCTCGATATTGCGTTGTTCTCCCGCCGACACGGCGAGGGCTCCCGGCGGTACATCTTGCCGCACCACTGTCCCCGCGCCGGTGTACGCCCCGTCCCCGACGGTGACCGGTGCGACAAACATGTTGTCAGACCCGGTCCGGCAGTGGGACCCGATCACGGTTCGATGTTTGTTCACACCGTCGTAGTTGACGAAGACACTCGACGCGCCGACGTTGGACTGCTCGCCGATCGTGGCGTCGCCGACGTAGGTGAGGTGGGGGACCTTGCTGCCGTCACCGATGGTCGCGTTCTTGGTCTCCACGAAGGTGCCGATCTTGCCGTGGGCGCCCAACTGCGTACCGGGCCGCAGGTAGGCGAACGGACCGACGCTGGCGCCGTCGCCGATCACCGAATTGCTGCCATGGGTGCGGATGACGTGTGCGCCACGCCCGATCGTCACGTCGGTCAGCGTGGTGTCGGGACCGAGGACCGCGTCTTCGGCGATCGAGGTGCGGCCGTGCAACTGCGTGCCGGGTTCGATGCGCACATCCGCCTCGATGGTCACCTCGACGTCGATCCACGTCGACGCGGGGTCCACGACCGTCACCCCGGCAAGCTGGTGCCGGCGCACGATCCGGCGGTTGAGCTCGGCACCCAACTCGGAGAGCTGAGCCCGGTCGTTGCAGCCGGCGACGAGCCACGGATCGTCGACGGTGAAGGCGCGCACGGCTTTTCCGCTGCGACGCGCGATCGCGATCACGTCGGTCAGATAGAACTCGCCTTGGGAATTGTCGGTGGACAGCTCGGCGAGAGCGGCCCGCAACGCTGCCCCGTCGAAGGCGTACACCCCGGCGTTGACCTCGGTGATGGCGCGCTGCTTGTCGGTGGCGTCGCGTTCCTCCACGATCGCCTGCACCGAGCCGTCGTTGGTGCGGATGATGCGTCCGTAGCCGGTGGGATCATCGGCGGCAAAGCTGGTCAGCGTGGCGGCAGCCGCGACGTCACCGGCGTGGTGGGCGGCGACCAGGCCGCCGAAGACCTCGGCGTCGAGCAGCGGTACGTCGGCCGCGGTGACGATGACGGTGCCGTCGAAGTCGGCGGGCAGCGCACCCAGGCCCACCCGCGCCGCGTCGCCGGTGCCGCGCGGGGAGTCCTGCCAGGCGGTCGTGTACGGCAGATCGAGGGCGGTTGCGACCTCGTCGACCGCGCCGGCGACACGCTCTCCCTCGTGACTGACCACCGCGACCACGTGCGCCGGGTCGATTCCCGCTGCGCCGTGGAGTACGTGTCCGACGAGGCTGCGTCCGGCGATGGAGTGCAGGATCTTGGGCGTCTTGGATTTCATCCGGGTCCCGGCGCCTGCGGCGAGGACGATCACGGCCACGGGTGACGATGGTCCCGTCATGACATTCTCCGCCTCTCCGCGGTCCTCGTATCGCTGACGAGCCCCGCTGTCGCGCCGGGTGCGATCCTACGCACCGGCCACATCGTGCAGCCACGCACCGGCGCGGATCGCCGCCTGATAGAAAACAAGGTGACCCGCGACCCCCATGCGCTCGACCGATCGTGATGTTCCGACGCGATTCCTACCGCATCCGGGGTCCGGGAAACAAAACGGACCAACGGAGGTACATCGATGAGCACTCAGAAGACCGCGATCGTCACCGGCTCGGCGCGAGGGATCGGCGCCGCCGTCGCCAAGCGCCTCGCGTCGGACGGATTGGCGGTGGGCGTTCTCGACCTCGACGCCGACGCCTGCGCCGACACCGTCAAAGCCATCACCGACGCTGGTGGCAAGGCTATTGCGGTGGGTGCCGACGTGGCCGACGAGGCGTCGGTCGGTCGTGCGGTCACCCAGGTTTTCGATCAGCTGGGCGCGCCGACCGTCGTGGTCAACAACGCCGGTGTGCTGCGCGACAACCTGCTGTTCAAGATGTCGGTCGACGACTGGGACACCGTCCTCGCCGTGCACCTGCGCGGTGCGTTCAATGTGACCAAGGCCGCACAGAAGTACATGGTCGAGGCCGGCTGGGGCCGCATCGTGAACCTGTCGAGCACCTCGGCGCTCGGTAACCGCGGACAGGCCAACTACTCCGCTGCCAAGGCCGGCATGCAGGGCTTCACCAAGACCCTGGCCATCGAACTCGGCAAGTTCGGCGTCACCGCCAACGCGATCGCCCCCGGCTTCATCGCGACGGACATGACCGCGGCCACCGCAGCGCGGGTCGGCGCCGACTTCGAGGAGTTCAAGAAGGCTGCCGCCTCGCAGATCCCGGTCAACCGCGTCGGCGTGCCCGAGGACATCGCCCACACCGCGTCGTTCTTCGTCAGCGAGGGCGCCGGATTCGTGTCCGGTCAGGTGATCTACGTCGCCGGTGGTCCCAAGGACTGACTCTCGCCGCGGACCCGACGAGCCGCTGTGGCACAATCGGGTCCGCGATATTCCCCCATGGTGTAATCGGCAACACTTCTGATTTTGGTTCAGGCATTCCAGGTTCGAGTCCTGGTGGGGGAGCCGAGAGAGCCGCGGGTCACCGTCTGCGGAGGACTCGCGCCCACCCAGGTGATGAGATCGCGGCCGGGTTGGCAGTTGTCGATGACGTCTAAGGAGCGCAGGATCTCGCGGTCGTCGCGGGTGATCATGTCGGAAGCTCGTTGGCCGGTGTAGTGCAGTCCGTCGCCGCCTCATACGTCGGTGGAGCCGGTGCATCCACCGCCTGGTTGGAAGAGGGTCTCGTCGATCAGGCGGCCTTGCGGAAAGTATTGGCCCACATAGGCGTTGGTCGCGGAGTGGTCCAGCAGGAAGGACACCTTGGCGCAGAAGTTGCCTTGCTTGTCTTCGTAGGGTTGTCCGGCGCTGCTCGTGACGACGTGCGCGTTGGCCGGCAGTTCGACCTGGAGTTCTCGGGCCACGTCGGCGGTGTCGACTCCTGATTCGCCGCAGGCGGCGAGGAGTGCGAGTGCAACTGTGCAGAGCGTGACGGCGGATTTACGGGGCATGAGTTCGTGATGGGTCGAGGTGCCGACGGAGTCGATGTCTGCGCCGGTGGGGAGACTTCACGACGATAGACCAATTGCCCTACCCGATTCTCAGGTGACTGCGCCATCCTGGATCGGTGGGTCATCCTGAAGTCGTGCATGAGTCCGTCGAACCAGAACCCGACGACGAGGCCGCCATCCTCGCCGAGGTCGTCGGCTCCTGGAACCGGATCGTCGCCTGGACGCTGACCGTGGGCGGTCTGATCTCGTTCGTCGCGGCGTTCACCCTCACCATCGAGCGCTTCGAGCTGGCGGAGAACCCGAAGTACGTGCCGTCGTGCAGCTTCAACCCGGTGCTGTCGTGCGGATCGGTGATGGCCACGCCGCAGGCGGCGGTTTTCGGCTTCCCGAACCCGATGATCGGCATCGCGGCCTTCGCGGTGGCCGTGACCTTTGGATTGGGGTTGTTCGCGGGAGCCCGGTTCGCCGGCTGGTTCTGGGCGGGTTTGCAGGTCGGGGTCACGCTGGGGATGGTCTTCATCTGCTGGCTGATCTATCAGAGCCTCTACGAGATCGGTGCTCTGTGCCCGTACTGCATGGTGGTGTGGGCGATGATGATCCCGATCTTCGTCTTCGTCAGTGTCCGCAATGCGCACGCCAGTGGGCTGACGTCGCGGTCATCGTTTGTCGCGTTGCTCGCCCGCAATCACGCGCTGATCATCACGGTGTGGGTGCTGGTGATCATCGCCCTTGTCGGACAACGTTTCTGGTCGTACTGGTCTAGTCTGTACTGACCCATCTCTCGTGACATTGACACATGGTAGATTTGCGTTAGTGAACCTGCCCCGAAGTCGACGGTGAATCCGTCAGGATGGACCCATGTCACAACTGACCTACGAGGAGTTCGGCCGTCGCTTCTTCGAGGTCGCGGTGTCCGAGGAGCGGGTGGGGGCCGCGTTCTCGTCGCTCGTGGGCGAGTCCTTTGAAGTGGGGCCCATCTCATCGGGGCCAGGCGGAATCGCCAAAGTGCTTGCCCGCGTGCGGATCGACGAACCGGAGATCACGCGTGACGTGGGCGAGCTGATCACCTTCGAGGTCCAGATCCCGCTCACGATCCGCCTGCTGGTGGACCTCAAGGTCGACCGGATCAAATACGACGTCGACGGACGGGTGGCGCTGGCCCTGACGGCGCGGGCCGCCGAACCGCTCGAACTGCGCATCGAGGTGCAACCACCCAAACCCCGGGACGTGACCGTGGGGGTGGCATCGCACAACCTGCGCGGCGAGATCATCCGCGTGGTGGGCCAGATCGACGACGAGATCAAACGCGTGATCGCCAAACACGTCGCCGCCGAGATCGACAAACCGGAGATCCGCAAAGCGCGGATCATCGACGTTTCAACCGAACTCGGACGCGCCTTCGAATCCTTGTGACGCACGTCGGGGACGGTGACCCTCCGGTCACCGTCCCCGACGAAGCGTTGCGATCCGATCAGACCGTCGTGTGGGTCTTGCGCCCGGTGATCGCCAGATAGGCGGCGATCAGCACCACGGCGACGATCACCCCCACGATGAACGGGATGATCTGCCATCCGCCGTTCTCGTTGTTGTAGCCGAACAGGCTGTAGCAGATCCACGAGCCGATCAGCGAGCCCAGCACGCCGAGCACGATGGTCATGAGGACGCCGATGTTCTGCTTACCCGGCATGACCAGGCGCGCGAGCGCACCGATGATGAGTCCGACGATGATTGCACTGATGATGGTCCAAAGCATGGGAACTCCCCCTGGGGAACGGTGTACCGACTGCGTATGTACTGACCGCTCACGCACGCTGCTCGACGCGAACCGTGCCCCCGACGTTACCGGTGGGGTGCGGCTTCATCGGCGTTCGCAACCGAATCGAGACCGCTGAAACGTTGACCGTGCGCTCGAGCTCGACTGCACGATCGATGGGCGGTCGGTCAGAGCATGTGCACCTTGCGGTACACCTTCGCGGCGGCCGGGGTGAGCATCCCGACCTCGTCGAGGAATTCCATCAGATGGGCGCATCCGCTGCGCACCATCGACTGGAAGTGATGGTTGCGGCGCATCTCGGCCACCGCGCGGTGCTTGTCCAGGCCCGCATCGGCATATGCTTGCGGCCGAACGAGACTCGTGAAGATGAACGACGCCGCGACGGCCGTGTGATACGCGCTCCACCGTCGTTTCATCGGCCCGGCCTGGGCCATGGCC
Organism: Gordonia bronchialis DSM 43247; assembly: GCF_000024785.1. NCBI lineage: Bacteria > Bacillati > Actinomycetota > Actinomycetes > Mycobacteriales > Gordoniaceae > Gordonia > Gordonia bronchialis. The sequence continues at coordinate 1,616,095 of NC_013441.1, forward strand.
TCGCGCACCTGCTCGCGCGCGTAGCGCATGTGGCGGGACTCCTCGAGCACGTGGATCTCGTTGACCGTTCGGATGAACGGCAAGACCCGCTCGTCGCGCATGCATCCGCGCTGGAACACGTCGAGAATCTCCTCGGCCACGAGGATGCCCGCATACGCGACCTCGTTCTTGGTGGTGGCGCCGAAGAGCTTGCCCGCCTTGCCGATCCGCGGATGAGGCTGATACGAGGTGCCCACCATCTTCTCGGTCGCCTTGGCGAACATGAGTGAGTGTCGGCACTCGTCGGCGATCTCGGTCAACGCGAACTGGAACTCGCCACTGTGGTACTCGCCGAGATACTGGTCGCGAATGACCAACTGCTGCAAGAGCATCTCGAACCAGATGCCGATGCTCATGATCGAGGCGAACTCGTGGCGGGTGAGTCGCACGCGCTGCTCTTCGGTCAGCTCCGCCCAGTAGTCCGTCCCGTACAGGGTCGACCATTCCGGGCTGCAGCCGTAGTGCCGCGGATCCATCGGTGCGTCCCAGTCGATCTCGGTCAGGGCATTGCGCGACAGGCGTGCGGCCGAGGCGAGCAGCCGGTGGGAGACCACCTCGGTGCCGCGCTCGAGCGTGCTCGTGTCGTCGTGGATCTCGCGTTCCTGCTGAATGGTCATCGGCGTCCTCGAGTCAGGGCAACAGTTACATCGATTGATGTAACGGTAACACCATTCGATGTCATCGTCGAGGTTGAGATCAGACGATGAGTCCCTCGCTCTTGAGCCAGTCGTAGGCCACGTCGGCCGGGTCCTCGCCGTCGATGTCGACGCGGGCGTTGAGGTCGAGCATGACGTCGTTGGTGAGGCGCTGGGAGATGGCGCCGAGGAGGTCGGCCAGTTGCGGGTATTTGCGCATGATCTCGCCGCGCACCACGGCCGTGCCGCTGTAGGGGAGGAAGAACTTCTTGTCGTCGTCGAGCAGAACCAGTCCGAGGTTCTTCACGCGTCCGTCGGTGGTGTACACCTCGCCGAAATTGCAGGGGTCCGCGTTGTTGGTGGCCGAGTAGATGACCCCGGCATCCATCCGGGTGACGTTGCGCGGCGGGACGCCGTTCGGCTTGTTGTAGGGAATCCCGTACTTGGCGAGCATGGACAGGAATCCGTCGGCGCGAGAGAAGAATTCGTCGTCGACGCAGAAGGTTCGGTCCCGCTCGGGGAGTCGCGCCACGTCGGAGAGCGTTCGGACGTTGAGCCGTTTCGCGGTGGCGGGTGAGGCCGCGAAGGCATAGGTGTCGTTGAAGTTGGCCGGCGGCAACCAGACCAGGTCGTAGTCGGACTTCTCGATCGCGGCGACCTGCTTCCACAGTTCGGTCGGATCACTGATGGTCTCGGTCTTCTGGTGATAGTTCACCCATGCGGTGCCGGTGTACTCCCACAAGATGTCCGCGTCGCCGTTGAGTTGGGCCTGCCGCGACGACGCCGAGCCGGGTGCACCGGTCATGTCGGTGACGTCGGCGCCGGCCGACGCCAGGTAGCTGGCGGTGATCTTGCCCAGGATGACGCCCTCGGTGAAGCTCTTGGACGTCACCACGAGCTCGGCGCCCGCCAGCGGCTTGGCACCGTCGGGCAGCGCCCCGGTCTTGAACGTGCCCGACGAACTGACCAGCCCGCATCCGGCGATCGTGAGCAGGGCGACGACGGAGAGTACCGTCAGCAGACCACGTGATGTCCGCATCGCCTTCGCCCCGCTCATCGCAGCCCCTTCGGTGTTGCGGCGAACTCGAAGAGCCTGCCGAGCCAGTCGATGATCAACGCGAGCAGGCCCACCAGGATGGCACCGGAGACCAGTAGTTTCGGCAGGAACAGCGTGATGCCCGTGGTGATGAGCGTGCCCAGGCTCGAGGCGCCGATGAAGGTACTGAGCGTGGCCGTCCCGACCAGGATGACGAGTGCGGTCCGGACGCCGTTGAGGATGACCGGAACGGCCAGCGGCAGCTCGACCTGCACCAGCGTTCGCAGCCCGGAATAGCCGATGCCGCGGGAGGCCTCGATGGTGCGCGCGTCCACCTGTCGCAATCCGACAATCGTGTTCTGCAGGATCGGCAGCACCGCGTAGACGACGAGGCCGACGACGGCCGCCTTGAACCCGACGCCGAGCCAGAAGGTGAACAGGACGAGCAGACCGACCGCCGGTGCGGCTTGTCCGACGTTGGCGAGGTTCACCACGATGGGGCTGTAGCGGCGCAGTGCGGGCCGAGTGAGCAGGATTCCCAGCGGGATGGCCACCGCGATGACGATCACGGTGGCGGTCACCGTGAGCTTGATGTGGTCGAGGATGGTGGTCTGCAGAGTCGACCAACCGAGCGATTTTTCCTCGGTCTCGGTGAAAGTCGTTGTGGTGTACCAGGTGAAGTACCCGACGCCGATGACGAGGATGACGAGCGGCTCCAGCCACACATCGAGTGGGGTGCTGCGCAGCAGGCGTCTCATGGTGAGGCGGTGCCTCCGCCGTCGGCCGCCGGACGTTCGATGACGGCGGTCGGTTGGGCATCGGTGTCGATCACCGTCGTGTCTTCGTCGTCGGCGGCGACGACGGGTGTCTCGATGGGGCCGGTGCCCTCCTCGTGTTCGGCGTAGCCGATGTGTTCGGCTTCCCGTGCTTCGTCGAGCTGACCGCGGATGATCTCCATGACCGAGGCGATGGTGAGGTTGCCGATCACCGCGCCCCGGCCGTCGGTGACCAGCACACCGCCCTGACTCGCGGCGAGCATCGTGTCGAGGGCGTCGTTGAGGGTTGAGCTACGGGCGACCACCGGCAGCCGATGGTCGACGTAGTCGGAGACCTCGGGTTTGGAGGTGAGCTCGTCCAGCGACGGCCAGGCGCGCGGCCGGTCGTATTCGTCGACGACGACCACCCACGTGTGACCGGCGGCCCGCGCCCGGTCGATGACCCGGCCGGACGGTTCGCCGACGCGGGCGGTGATGACGTCGTTGTGTTCGACGTCGCGGACCCGGGTCAACGTCAGATGCGCGAGCGTCGCGCCGGACCCGATGAACTCCTCGACGAACGGTGTCGCCGGGCTGGCGAGGATCTCCTCGGGTGCCGCGTACTGCTCCACGTGCCCGCCCTCGGACAGGATGAGCACCTTGTCGCCGAGTTTGGTGGCCTCCTCGAAATCATGGGTGACGATCACGATCGTCTTGCCGAGTTCGTGCTGAATGGCGATCAGACTGTCCTGCAGCCGAACCCGCGTGATGGGGTCGACGGCTCCAAACGGCTCGTCCATCAGCAGCACCGGCGGATCGGCGGCCAGCGCGCGGGCCACGCCGACCCGCTGCTGCTGACCGCCGGACATGTCCTTGGGGAGCCGGTCGGCAAAGGTGTCGGCGTCGAGACCGACGAGATCGAGGAGGTAGGCGGTGCGGTCGGCGATTCGCTTCTTGTCCCAGCCGAGGACGCGCGGGATGGCGCCGATGTTCTTCGACACCGACCAGTGCGGGAACAGTCCGCCGGACTGGATGACATAGCCGATCGACTGGCGCAGTTTGTCGGGATTCTCCTTGGTGACGTCGCGGCCGCCGATGAAGATACGACCCTCGGTGGGTTCGATGAGCCGGTTGATCATCTTGAGGGTAGTGGTCTTTCCGCAGCCCGACGGCCCGACGAAGGCGACGATGTCGCCGGCGTCGATGTGCAGGTCGAGGCGCTCGACCGCGGGTTTGGTGGTCCCGCGGTAACGCTTGACGACGCCATCGAGGTCGATGTCGGTTCCGGTGACGGTGCGATCGCCCGGCGTCGTGGGCCGGCTGTTGACGTCGGTCATGAAAGTCCTTTGGAGATCGTGAGGCGTCCCAGCAGAACGAGCAAGGCGTCGAAGACGAGGGCGATGATGACGATGAGAATGGTTCCGGTCAACGCCATCTCGAGCGCGTTGGCACCGCCGAGCCGCGAAAAGCCGTTGAAGATCAGCGATCCGAGCCCCGGCCCGAGGACGTAGGCGACGATCGCGGCCACACCGACGATCATCTGCGTCGACACCCGGATGCCGGTCAGGATCACCGGCCAGGCGATCGGCAGCTCCACCGTCAGCAGGATGCGCCAGCGGGAAAGCCCGATGCCCCTGGCGGATTCGACGACGCTCGCCGGGACCGACCGCAACCCCACCACGGCGTTGCCGATCACCGGTAGTGCCGCGAAGAAGGCGAGCATGATGAACGAGGGGACCACACCCAACCCGAACGGCACGATCAACAGCGCGAGCAACGCGAGCGACGGGATCGTCAGCGCGATTCGGCTGGTGGTCAACGTCAACGACGACACCACGGGAAGTCGATACACCGTGACGGCGATCAGCAGGGCGACGACGGTGCCGACCAGCACCGTCTGGAAGGCCAGGGAGGCATGCTGATACGTGAGGAACGTGAGGTTACTCGCGTGGTCCTGCACGTATGTCCACAGCTGCACGGTCGTCCCATCGCCAAGGTCGCTTCACGTGACATTACGCATCGTGAACCGGCGTGGGGTCGGTTTACGGCACGCGCGCACCGACATTTGCCGAGACTTCCCGGCGTCGACGACCGTGAACTGCGCAAACACAGCGGCGCGACCGGCCATTGACTTTTGTTCTCGGTGATGGAAAGTCGGCGACGACGAGGTCGGCGAGGCGTGTCAGGCCACCTGGGCGTCGAAGCATCTCTCCAACGACCGCGACCTGATCCGCCACCCGTCATCGGTGAGCGTCCACTCGTCGCGATACCAGAGACCGAGCAGATGGGTGCTGGTGTCGGTCTGCATCGGGTTGAGGCACAGGGTGCGTGATCGGGCGGTGGCACCGTCGACGGTGATGTCGTGATTACCGAGCAGATGACAGTAGGCGGCAAATGCGGGCAGGACCTCACCCAGCCAAGTCTTGACCGCGGGGAGATCCCCGACGATGCCGCCCATCACGCTGTAGTCGATGCGGGCGTCGGGGACGAAGACGCGGTCGAGGTCGTCGAAACGGCCGGCGTCGACGGCGGTGGAATAGTCGGTCAGAACCTGCGTGATCTCCAGACGCGCGGAGATCTCCTCGATGCTCAGCATGCGTGAAGTCTGACAGCCGGTCGACGCCGACCACTGCGGTTTCGCCGCAGGCCGTTAGGCTGAGGCCCATGGCCATCAGTCGCTCGCCCGAAGGAGGCGAGGTGCAGCGCGCCCCCCGCGCCCGGATGACGGGTGCCCAGCGCCGCCTGCAGCTCATCGAGGTGGCCCGGGGCCTGTTCGCCGAGCGCGGCTTCGAGGGCACCTCGATCGAGGAGATCGCGCAGCGCGCGGGGGTGTCCAAGCCGATCGTGTACGAACACTTCGGCGGCAAGGAGGGACTCTACGCGGTGGTCGTCGACCGCGAGATGGAGACCCTGCTGGAGATGGTCACCCAGTCGCTGACCCGCAACCGCTCGTTGTATCGCATCCAACAGGTCGCCCTGGCGCTGCTCACCTACATGGAGGAACGCACCGACGGATTCCGCATCCTCGTGCGCGGGGACAGCGCTGCGAGCACGAGCGAAACCGCGACGTACTCAAGCCTTCTCAACGATGCCATCAGCCAGGTGGAGCACATCCTTGCCGGCGACTTCGAACGTCGGGGCTTTGATCCCAGCCTCGCCCCGCTCTACGCGCAGGCGCTGGTCGGCATGGTGTCGGTGACGGCCCAGTGGTGGCTCGACGTTCGCGAACCCTCCAAAGAGGTGGTCGCTGCGCACCTGGTCAACCTGTGCTGGAACGGACTGACCCGCCTCGACCCGAATCCGGTACTCGTCGAATCTGATTATGCGGAACCCAAGGAGTCTGGCGCCGAGGACGTTTGAACTGCGCCCACTCCCGCTGGTTGAGCCGCGACGGACGAGCGTCGCGAGTCCGCCGCGCGTCGAAACCATCAGCGAGACAAGGATGTCCGCAACCACGGCGGTTGCACGGTGGGCGCTTGTGCAGGCGGCTTACGGTGGTTTCGACGCGGCTCGGTCTCGCTACGCTCGACCGTGCCGGCTCAACCAGCGGGAAAGGTCCCGGCTCAACCAGCGGAAAAGGTCCCGGCTCAACCAGCAGGAAAAGGTGCTGGCTCGCCCAGCGGGAAAGGTGCCGCCTCCGGTCAGGCGAGCACCAGGCTGCGCTTGGCCAAGCCCATCCAGAATCCGTCGATGACCTGATCGGGTTGTTGCTCCGGGTCGGTGCTGGCGCCGAGCGCCACGAACAGCGGTGCGAAATGCTCGATCGTCGGATGCGCGTACGGCATACCCGGCGCGCGATTGCGGAAGTCGATGAGCGACTCCACATCTCCTGCGGCGAAGCGTTCGTGTGCCCAGGCGTCGAACTCGGCAGACCACGTGGGTGGCGTGGCCTCGGGGCGCCGGTCGGTGAGGTAGGGGAGGCCGTGGGTGGTGAAGCCGGAACCGATGATGAGGACGCCTGCGTCGCGCAGCGGGGCCAGCCGGCGGCCGAGTCCGAGGAGGTGTTCGGGGTCGAGCGTCGGCAGCGAGATCTGCAGGACGGGCACATCGGCGTCGGGGTACATGACGGTCAGCGGTACATAGGCGCCGTGGTCGAGACGGCGATCGGGATCGTGTGCCACCGGCTCGCCGTCGGGCATCAGTGATTCGACGGTCCGGGCGAGGTCCGGTGCGCCCGGCGACCAGTAGGTGGTCTCGTAGTAGCGGTCGGCAAAGCCCCAGAAGTCGTAGGTGAGTGGGGTGCTCGCGTCGGTGGAGCCGATGGTCAGCGGGGCCGCCTCCCAGTGTGCCGAGACGACGAGGATGGCCGACGGCCTGGGGAGTTCACGAGACAGGTCGCGCAGCTGATCCACCCACACCTCGCTGTCGACGAGTGGCGGCGCTCCGTGGCTGAGGAACAATGCGGGCACCGGCCCCGACGACGGCTCCGAAAGGCTTGCTGACATGGACATATGGTAGTCAACCGAACTCCGGTCCGGTTGATTCCGGGTGAACTGGGTCACGTCGGCTGTGTCGCGGGCCGTCCAGCTGCGAGCCGGTCATCCGCGGGCACCTACAATTGCTCGAGTGTCGACTCCGCGTGCCCTCGTCGGGCTTTCCGAGCTGGCCTGTGCAGACACCGCGATCTCGGGAATCCGCGCCCGGCGTGACGAAGTGCACGTCGACCTCACCGCCCCCGACGCCGCCCGCCCCTTTGTGGTGGCCTGCCTCGCCAAGGACGCCGATGCGCCCCTGCTCGTGGTCTCGGCCAACGGACGCGAGGCCGACGATCTGACCGCCGAACTGGCCGAACTGCTCGACGAGCCCGACGCGGTGGCCCAGTTCCCGTCATGGGAGACGCTCCCGCATGAGCGGCTCTCGCCCAGCGCGGACACGGTCGGTGCGCGATTGGCGGTGCTGCATCGGCTCGCCAACCCCGGGGATTCGCCGTTGCGCGTGGTGGTCACGACGGTGCGGTCGCTGGTGCAGCCGATGGCGCCCGGACTCGGCGACGTCGCCACCATCAGCCTCGCCGAGGGCTTCGAGATCGACTTCGACGGCCTGCTCACCGATCTCGTCGAGATGGCCTACGAGCGGGTGGACATGGTCGGCCGCCGCGGTGAGTTCGCGGTGCGCGGCGGAATCCTCGATGTCTTCCCGACGACCGCCGACTACCCGGTCCGTGTGGAGTTCTGGGGCGACGAGATCACCGAGATGCGGGCCTTCTCGGTCGCCGATCAACGTAGCCAGCCCGAGGTCGAGGCGACCCGGGTGGACATCCATCCGTGCCGTGAACTGCTGCTTACCGATGAGATCCGTACTCGCGCAGCTGAACTCGCGTCACAGTTCGAAGGTGATCCGACGCTGGCCGAGATGCTGACCAAGCTCGCCGAGGGTATCCCGGTCAACGGGATGGAGGCCCTGATCCCCGCTCTGGTCGACGGGCGGATGCAGCTGCTCACCGAGGTGGTCCCGGCCGGCACACGGGTGCTCATCCTGGATCCGGAGAAGGTCCGCACCCGGGCGGCCGACCTGTCGAAGACGGGCGCGGAGTTCCTGGAGGCGTCGTGGACGGCCGCCGCGATGGGTGCGCAGGGGCCGCTGGACGGACGGTCCTCGCAGGCGCTCGGCGTCGACCTGCAGGCCAGTGCCTACCGTCCGCTCGACGAGGTGCGCGAGACGACGCTCGCCGCCGGACGGTCCTGGTGGACGATCAGCCCGCTGGCCACCGGTGACGATCACGAGGTGGTGCTCGACCTCGCGCCGGGGCCGGCTCCGCGCGGCGACGACAACGAGATCGTTGCGGTATTCGCCCAGTTGCGTGCCCATGTCCGAGCCGGGCAGACGGCGGCAATCGTGGTGGCGGGCAAGGGAACCGCTCAGCGGGTGGGTGAGCGGCTGGCCGATGCCGAGGTTCCGCACGTCATCGCCGAACCGGGCCATCGGCCCGCCCCGGGTGAGGTGAGCGTCTTCGGCGGTACCCTGCGCCACGGGCTGGTGTGCCCGGACGCCGGCCTGGTCATCGTCACCGAGGCCGACCTGACCGGTACCCGCGTCGCGAATGTCCGTGACGGACGCAAACTTCCGGCCAAGCGTCGCAATCAGGTCGACCCGCTGGCGCTCACCGCGGGCGACCTCGTGGTCCACGACCAGCACGGCATCGGCAAGTTCGTGGAGATGATCGAGCGCACGGTGTCGGGTGCGCGACGCGAGTACCTGGTGCTCGAGTACGCGCCGTCCAAACGGGGGCAGCCCGGCGACCGCCTGTACGTGCCGATGGATGCCCTCGATCAGTTGTCGCGGTACGTCGGTGGTGAGCAGCCGTCGCTGTCCAAGCTCGGCGGCTCGGACTGGCAGAACACCAAACGCAAGGCGCGCAAGGCGGTCCGCGAGATCGCCGGTGAGCTGGTGCAGCTGTATGCGGCCCGGCACGCGGCCCCGGGACATGCCTTCGGGCCGGACACTCCGTGGCAGCAGGAGATGGAGGACGCCTTCGACTTCACCGAGACCGTCGATCAGATGACGGTGATCGGCGAGGTGAAGGCCGACATGGAGCGTCCGGTGCCGATGGATCGCGTCATCGTCGGCGACGTGGGCTACGGCAAGACCGAGATCGCGGTGCGCGCGGCCTTCAAGGCAGTACAGGACGGCAAGCAGGTCGCTGTCCTCGTTCCGACGACAATCCTTGCGCAACAGCATCTTCAGACATTCTCCGAGCGAATGTCGGGATTTCCGGTGCGGGTTCGCGGACTGTCCCGCTTCACCGACGCCCGTGAGTCCCGGGAGATCATCGACGCGATGGCGACCGGTGAGGTGGACATCGTGATCGGAACCCACCGCCTCCTGCAGACCGGTGTCACCTGGAAAGACCTCGGTCTGGTCATCGTCGACGAGGAACAGCGGTTCGGCGTCGAGCACAAGGAACACATCAAATCCCTGCGGACCCACGTCGATGTGCTGACCATGTCGGCCACGCCCATCCCGCGCACCCTGGAGATGTCGATGGCCGGCATCCGCGAGATGTCGACGATCCTCACCCCGCCGGAGGAGCGGCACCCGGTGCTGACCTATGTGGGTGCCTACGCCCCCAAACAGGTTGCCGCCGCCATCCGGCGCGAGTTGCTGCGCGACGGTCAGGTGTTCTACGTGCACAACCGGGTCTCGACAATCGACAAGACCGCCCGCGACATCGCCGCGATGGTTCCCGAGGCGAGAGTTGTTGTGGCGCACGGCCAGATGAACGAGGATCAACTGGAGAAGACGGTCTCCGGGTTCTGGAACCGCGAGTTCGACGTGCTGGTGTGTACCACCATCATCGAGACCGGCCTGGACATCTCCAACGCCAACACCCTGATCGTCGACCGTGCCGAGAACCTGGGGCTGTCGCAGCTGCATCAGCTGCGGGGCCGGGTGGGCCGCAGCCGCGAACGCGGCTACGCCTATCTGCTCTACAGCCCGGAACGTCCGCTGACCGAGACCGCCTACGACCGGCTGGCCACCATCGCGCAGAACAACGAGCTCGGTGCCGGAATGGCGGTGGCGCTCAAGGATCTCGAGTTGCGTGGTGCCGGAAACGTGCTCGGTGCCGAACAGTCCGGGCACGTCGCCGGCGTCGGGTTCGATCTGTACGTGCGGCTCGTCGGCGAGGCGGTGGAGGCCTATCGGGCCGCTGCGGACGGACAGCCGGTGACCTCGCGTGAGACCGAGGAGGTGCGCATCGACCTGCCGGTCGACGCCCACATCCCGGTCGAGTACGTCGATTCCGATCGTCTGCGCCTCGAGGCGTACCGCAAACTGGCGTCGGCCATCGACGACGCGGCCGTCGACGGCGTCATCGCCGAGCTGACCGACCGTTACGGCGAACCGCCTGTGGAGACCACCCGGTTGGCAGCGATCGCCCGGCTGCGGCTGCGCTGCCGCGAACGGGGGATCACCGAAATCGGTTTGGCCGGAACAGGTCTGAAGATCTCGCCGTTGCCGCTGCTGGACAGCGAGCAGGTGCGCCTCAAACGTCTGTACTCGGCGGCCAACTACCGGGCCACCACCTCGGTGGTGACGTTGCCGATCCCGCGGACCGGGGGAGTCGGCTCGGCCCGGCTGCGCGACGACGAACTGATCGTCTACCTGACGACCTTCCTCACCCAGCTCAAACCACTTGCCGAGACGAGGTCGTAGCGAGATGACGATTGTGCTGCTGGATCCGAGTCGCCCGGATCTGATCCCGATCCGGGCACGCGGTCTGCTGTCCGGTGCCGTGCTGGTGACCGAAGACGTACCCGCCGCGGCGCTCTGGGAGTTCGACCACGTGGAGCCGGCCGTGGAGGATTCTGCGGGGACGGATTGGGGCCACGACGACACCGTGCTGATCAGTACCGACGCGGAGCATCCGATCGTCCGGGCCAGGATCGCACGCGGCGACACCGTGATCGCCGCCCGGCGAGTGCCGGGATCGGCACTTCTGGAAGCGGTGGCGCTGATGGACACCCTGCGCGGCAACGGTCCGTGGGAGAGCCGGCAGACCCACGCGTCGCTGCGGCGCTACCTGCTCGAAGAGGTCTATGAGCTGCTCGATGCCATCGATCACGACGATCCGGCGGAACTGTGCGAGGAACTCGGCGACCTGCTACTGCAGGTGCTCTTCCATGCCCGGATCGCCGCCGACGATCCCGACGCGCCCTTCGACATCGACGATGTGGCACGCAGCTTCACCCGCAAGGTCTCCGGTCGCACCCCGGGGGTGTTGTCGGGGGCCCACGCCGATCTCGAGACACAGATCCGGGAGTGGGAGGAGCGCAAGGCCGCCGAGAAGAACCGGGGCTCGGTCCTGGACGGGATCGCGACCACCCAACCGGCTCTCGCGCTGACGCAGAAGGTCCTCGAACGCCTCACGGCGGCCGACTATCCGGTGGACACCATCGATCCGGACGTGCTGACGGTGACGGTCACCGCCGGTGACGACAGCGTCGAGGACACGGCCCGGCGTCGCACCCTGGCGCTGATCGACGCGGTGCGTGCAGCCGAGACACGCGCACGGCAGGCCGACCTGACGCTGACCACCCGGGATGCCTGGCTGACCGCACTCGCCGAGGGCACCGCAGATCTCGCCGACGGTACCGTCGAGGACACCCCACCGTTACGCCCGCACTGATTTCAATTCGCCGTCTGCGGCCATGACGATCCCGCCGCGCCCGGGCGCACACCCCTGCGGACATGCGGAAACGGTGCGTGCATCATGGGGGGATGGTTGACCGGAGTTCAGATGGCGGCAAGCACGAGGCGCATGGTGCGCCCGAGAACGTGATCCTGGTGCATTGGCATGACCTCGGCCGGCATCTGGCGTGTTACGGAGCGCAGGGCGTGGAGAGCCCTCATCTCGACGATCTGGCCGCGCGGGGAATCCGGTTCAGCGACGCACACGCGACCGCGCCGCTGTGCTCGCCAGCCCGCGGATCACTGTTCACCGGGCAGTATCCGCACCGGAACGGCCTGGTGGGGCTGGCCCACCATGGCTTCGAGTACCACCCCGGTGTGCGGACCCTGCCAGAGTTGCTCGGCAACGCGGGCTACCGCACCGTCCTCTACGGTATGCAGCACGAAAGCGCCGACCCGCGCCGCCTCGGCTTCGACGAGGTGGACGTCACCGAGTCACGCTGCGACTACGTCGTCGCACGCGCCCAGGAATGGCTGACCGACCACGTCGCGCATGGGTTGGACCGGCCGTTCTTCCTCACGGCGGGCTTCTTCGAAACCCATCGGCCCTATCCGGCCGACGAGTACGAGCCGGCCGATCCCGACCGGATCGGCGTACCCGGGTTTCTGCCGGACACACCCGAGGTCCGCGAGGATCTCGCCGGTCTGCACGGCAGTGTCACCGCGGCGGACGCGGCGGTGGGCCGGCTGCTGGCCACCGTCGACGAACTGGGCCTGCGCTCGAGCACCTGGATCGTCTTCGTCACCGATCACGGGCTTGCCTTCCCGCGGGCCAAGTCGACGCTGTATGCCGAGGGCACCGGTGTCGCGCTCATCGTCGCCCCGCCACGCTCACGCGACCTCGCCCCGCAGGTCTACGACGATCTCTTCTCCGGGGTCGACCTCACCCCTACGCTCCTCGACCTGCTCGAGATCCCGGTTCCCGACGACGTCGACGGATACTCGCATGCCGGTGAGATCCTCACGCGCAGCGGACAACCCGTCCGTGCGGAGGTGTTCACCGAGAAGACCTATCACGATGCCTTCGACCCGATCCGCGCGGTTCGGACCAAGCAGTTCAGTTATCTGGAGAATTACGCGGAGCGACCCGAACTACTTCTGCCCCTTGATATTGCGGACAGTCTGTCGGCGACGGCCATCGACGCGCAGGTGATCGCGGCCCCGCGGGCCCGCGGGGAACTCTATGACCTCCAGACGGATCCGTACGAACGCACCAACCTCGCCGACGACCCGCGATACGCCGACGTGGTGGTCGCCTTGAGCGCCCGCCTGGCCCGCTGGCGTGCCGAAACCGGTGATGACCTGCCCTCGGAGGAACAGGGAACGGCCATCGCCGAACGGTTCATGGCGGCCTACCGGGAGAAGGCGGCGCACATGGCACCGGATCAGGAGGCGCTGCCGTCGCGGCATCCCGAAGGCGAGGGCCGCGAACTTGCCGGCGGTGTCACCACCGTGGCGCGCTGACACGCTGCACACACCGGCGCAAATGTAAAGAGTTTGACGCCGGGCGCTCATAAAACCCCAGGTTGCGAAGTGTTTTCGCGTCCAGGACACTTCGTGGGGTGTCGACGACGGAAAACTATCTGGTGTGTGCGAGCCAGCGCAGCGGCAGCACCCTGCTGGTGGAATCACTGGCCCACACCGGAGTGGCCGGGCGCCCGGAGGAGTTCTTTCAGTACTTCGCGACCTCGTCGCAATCGCCACAACCGCGGGAGTGGTTTGCCGGGGTGACGGACCCGGAGATCCTGTCGCTGCTCGCGCCGCTGGACCACGGCACCGTCGACATCCGCAACACCGACGACTGGCGCAGCGACGTCCTCGCCGCCGGGCGCACCGACAACGGGGTCTGGGGCGGCAAGCTGATGTGGAATCAGACGCCGCTGCTGATCGCCCGCACCCGCGTCGCGTCGGGATCACTGCGCACCGCAATCCGTTCGTTGTTCGACGGCGCCGACCCGGTGTACGTGCACGTCTACCGGGAAGACATTGTCCCGCAGGCCGTCTCGATGTGGCGAGCGGTGCAGACGCGAGTCTGGCGCGACGACGGCGGTGACCGTTCCGACGACGGCGCGGTCTACCACGCCCGGGGAATCGCTCACCTCGCCGGCATCCTCGCCGAACAGGAACGACAGTGGCGTAAGTGGTTTGCCGCCGAGGAGATCGAACCCCTCGACATCGAGTTCGTCGAACTCATCAAGGACCCCACGAAGGCCACCGCACGGGTGCTCGAGGCGATCCGGCAGGACCCGGCACTCGCGCCGCCGCCACCGCTCAAACCCCAGTCCAATGCGCGCTCCAAGGAATGGGCGCAGCGGTACCGCAAAGACGCGACCCGGAACGGATACCCACAGTGACAGCAACCGCCGATATAGACCCGACCTCCGACGTCGACCACGTCGCGGCCATCCGTGTGCTCGAGGCCGAGGCCGTCCACATCATCCGGGAGGTGGCCGCCGAACTCGAGCATCCGGTGCTGCTGTTCTCCGGCGGCAAGGACTCGATCGTGCTACTCCGCCTGGCGGAGAAGGCTTTTCGGCCGGCACCACTGCCGTTCCCGATCCTGCACGTGGACACCGGGCACAACTTCGACGAGGTGATCGAGTTCCGCGATCGCCGGGTGGCGCCGAGCGCGGACAACCCGGACGGTATCGAGCTGATCGTGGCCTCGGTGCAGGAGTCCATCGACAGCGGACGGGTTGCCGAGTCGACCGACCCCACCGGTTCCCGCAACCGGCTGCAGACCCGCACCCTGCTCGACGCCCTCGAGGCCGGCGGATTCGACGCCGCGTTCGGCGGTGCGCGACGCGACGAGGACCGGGCTCGCGCCAAGGAACGCGTCTTCAGCTTCCGCGACGAATTCGGTCAATGGGATCCGCGGGCGCAGCGTCCCGAACCGTGGTCCATCTACAACGGGCGCATCCGCCCGCGGGAATCGGTGCGTGTGTTCCCGCTGTCCAACTGGACCGAACTGGACATCTGGCGCTACATCGAGCTCGAGGACCTCGAACTGCCGTCCATCTATTTCGCCAGTGAGCGTGCGGTTTTCGACCGTGACGGGATTCTGCTCGCGGTGTCGGACCACTCGCAGCCCGACGATCCGGCGTCGGTGCGCTCCGAATGGGTGCGCTACCGCACCGTCGGCGACCTCACCATCACCGGGGCCGTCCGCTCCCGGGCCACCACCATCCCCGAGATCATCGCCGAGATCAGCGAGGCCACCGTGTCCGAGCGCGGTGAGACCCGTGCCGACGACCGCACGTCGAGTGCCGCGATGGAAGACCGCAAACGCGAAGGATACTTCTGATGACCGTGACCTCCACCGCCCCAGTCACTTCCGCCGGCGGCCGTCGATCGCCCCGCCATCAGCTCCTGCGCATCGCCACTGCGGGCAGCGTCGACGACGGCAAGTCGACCCTCATCGGACGAATCCTGCATGACACCGGGAGCCTGCCCACCGATCACCTCGCCGCGGTCACCAGCGGCGACGGCGATGTCGACCTCGCCGCGCTCTCCGATGGTCTGCGTGCCGAACGCGAACAGGGCATCACCATCGACGTCGCCTACCGGTTCTTCGCGACCGACACCCGCAGCTACGTGCTCGCCGACACCCCGGGACACGAGCGCTACACCCGCAACATGTTCACCGGTGCGTCGAACGCCCATGTCGCGATCCTGCTGATCGACGCCCACAACGGTCTGCAGCGCCAGACCCGCCGGCATGCCCGCATCGCCACACTGGTGGGCGTGCCACACGTGGTCGCCGCGGTCAACAAGATCGATCTGGTGGACTACTCGCAGGCCCGGTTCGATCAGATCCGGGCCGATCTCGCCGACCTCGCACGCCAGCTGGGAATCGACGAGATCGAGGCGATCCCGATTGCCGCCAAACACGGCGACAATGTGGTGCACGGATCGCCCAACACGCCCTGGTATGAGGGTCCGACCCTCCTCGATTACCTGGAAAGCGTTGAGCTGGCTGCACCTTCGCCGGTCCGCGAGGAACTGCGCCTGCCCGTGCAGTGGGTGTCGCGGCCCACCGAGAAGCATCGTCGTACCTATACCGGCCGGCTTGCCGCGGGCACCCTGCGGGTGGGGGACGAGATCACCGTGCTGCCGTCGGGCAGTCGAAGCACCGTGACCGCACTCGACACGCTCGACGCGCAGCGGGAGGTGGCCGTGGCCCCGCTGTCGGTGTCGGTGCAGCTCGCCGACGACATCGACATCGGCCGGGGTGACGTCATCGTCAGCGGCGACGAGGGGGCACACCTGCCGGTGCTCGCGCAGGAGATCGACGCCCACGTCTGCTGGCTGTCCACCACCCCGCTGCGTGCCGGTGACCGGGTTGCCCTCAAGAACGGCACCTCGACGGTCCGGGCCACCGTGCAGTCCCTCGAACGTCGCCTCGATCCGGACACCCTGATCGAGCATGTGGGTCCGAGTGCGTTGACGCTCAACGACATCGGCACCATCACGCTGCGTACCTCGTCGGTGATCACGGCCGACCGGTATGCCGAGAACCGCGACACCGGCGCGTTCATCCTCATCGACGAGGCGGGTAACGACACGGTCGCCGCGGGCACCATCCTGGAGCTCCGTGCCGTGGTGCCCGGCAAGGCGACCCGCAACGACATCAAGTGGCATCCGAGTTCACTGGCCCGCGCCGAGCGGTGGGCCTACACCGGTCAGCGCGGGGCGACGGTGTGGCTCACCGGACTTCCGGCATCGGGTAAGTCGACGGTGGCGGTGGCGCTCGAACGAGCGATCGTCGCGCGCGGCCGCGTCGCCTACCTCATCGACGGCGACAACATTCGGCACGGCATCTCCGATGACCTCGGCTTCTCACCCGGCGACCGGGCCGAGAACATCAGGCGGGTGGGGCATCTCGCGCGCTTGTTCGCCGACGCCGGGGTTATCGCGATCGCCTCGATGGTCTCGCCGCTGCGTTCGGACCGGGAGATCGCCCGCGAGCTCCACCGCGCGGCCGATCTGGAGTTCATCGAGGTCCACATCTCCACACCGGTCGCCGAGTGCGAACGCCGAGATCCCAAAGGTCTCTACCAGCGGGCCCGAACCGGCCGGCTCCGTGGCCTGACCGGCGTCGACGCGCCCTATGAGAGTCCGCAGCACCCGGACCTCCGGTTCGACACGACCGGCGCCGACATCGACGGACTCGCCGCGCTGATCCTCGGGGCGCTGATGGACCGCGGAATCATCTGAACGAGTTCAACTCTCGAAGAGACGCTGGCCCCACCACTCGCCCTCGGCGAGTCCGGGCGGCACCGCGAAGATGGACGAACCGTTGGGAATGAGGTACTCGGTCATCGCATCTCGCCGGGACAGCTCGTGCTGCATCGGGATGAACTGGTTTCGCGGATCACGGTTGAACGCGATGAAGAACAAGCCGGCGTCGAGGTGACCGAACCCATCGGAGCCGTCGGTGAAGTTGTAACCGCGACGCAGGATCTGCACACCGCCCAGATTGTCCGGATGTGCCAGCCGCACATGGGCGGTGCGGGGGATGAGTGGTGCACCGTAGGAGGTGATCTGGAAATCGGGGGTGTCGAACTCGCCCTTCTGGCCGAGTGGCGCGCCGGAGGATTTGGCGCGCCCGATGATCTGCTCCTGTTCGAGTAGATTGGCGCGGTCCCACGCTTCGATGTCCATCCTGATGCGGCGGGCGACGAGGTAGGTGCCTCCGGACATCCATTGCGCCGCAGGTGGATTGTCACCCGTCTCGACCCACACCCACCGGTTCAGCAGGTCGGTGTCCTCGGCGCGCAGGTTGGCGGTGCCGTCCTTGAAGCCGAACATGTTGCGCGGGGTCTCCTGCGCCTGGGTGGTGGAGGAGGTTCGTCCGAAGCCGAGCTGCGACCAGCGCACGGCCACCACCCCCAGGCCCAGCCGCGCCAGGTTCCGGATCGCGTGCACCGCCACCTGCGGGTCGTCGGCGCAGGCCTGCACGCAGATGTCGCCGAACGACCGGTCCGGCTCGATGCGTTCGGCCGCGAACGCCGGAAGGTCCCGCAGGGCAGCGGGTTTGCGGGCGGCCAGGCCGAAGCGGTCGCCGCGGTCGGGATAGGCGGCCGACGGACCGAAGAGGCCGGGTCCGAAACCGATGGTCAGCGTCAGCTTGGATGGTGAAAGTCCCAGCGCCTCACCGGTATCCGCGGGCGGCGTGTAGTCACCGAGCCCGACGGCCCCGTCGGGCACGGCCTCCTCCCCGCGGGTCATCCGCTCGGCGGCCGACGTCCACCGCTTCAGCATCGCCACCAGGTCGTCGCGCGAGTCGGTGATCACGTCGAAGCTGGCGAAATGCAGCCGGTCCTGGGCGGCGGTGATGATGCCGGCCTGTCGTTCGCCGCGGAATTCGACGACCTGGTCGTCGGTATCGCCGGTGTCGCCCGCGGAGGCGCGGCCCACCGCCACTCCGCCCGCCGCGGCGACCACCACTCCGGAACCCGCACCGCCGAGCAGCACACGCCGCGACAAGCGTCGTGGGGATTCGGTCATTTCGGCAGGACGAGCCCTGGCACCTGCGACAGTGTTGCCGACAGGGCGTCGATCTTGTTCGACAGGTCGCGTCGCTGATCTGCGGTGACCTGCGTGTAGGACACGTAGCCCTCACCCTGCTGGAACTTGTCGATCGCCGTCCGGACATCGCCGAACTGTGCGGTGATCTTGTCCATCAGGGCTTTGTCCTTCGCGACGATGATCGGCTGCATCGTGGCGATCGCTGTCTCCGAACCGTCGACGTTGGCCGCGAAGTCCCACAGGTCGGTGTGCGAGTAGCGATCCTCCTCACCATTCACCTTGGTGGCCGCGACCTCGTCGATGAGTGCCTGCGGACCCTGGACGAAAGACCTTGTCTCAAAGGTGAAGTCGGGCTTGTTCACCTCGTCGTGCAGCCGGTTGACGTTGGCGAGCAGCTGATCGGCCACCGCGTCGATGGCGGCCTTGGTGTCGGTCGCCTTGGCGTTGGCGGCGTCGGCCGGAGCGATCTGTCCTTCGGCGTCGCCGACCTCGTTGGGTTGCGGCGGCCACAGGAAGCGTTCGATCCGGTGGAACCCGGTGAACGGCTGCGCGCCGTCTTCGGTGTCGTCCCAGCGCATGTCGATTGCCGGGTCGAGGTCGGGGAAGGACTCGGCGACCGGCTCGATCCGCTCGTAGGGGGTGCGGGTCAGGCCGAACTGCGCGCGCGCCGCGTCGAGATTGTTGGCCTTGACGTTGTCCACAAAGCTCTTGGTCTGCGCCTGCAGCGTGTTCAGCTGGTTGCGAACGTAGCTCAGATACGCGGCCTTGGCTGCGTTGACATCCGCCGGAACCTCCGTCTTCTCCTTCTTCTCGCCGGTGACGTCGATCTCTTTGCGGATGCCGACGCCGACCATGCCCGGTTTGCAGGCCACGGTGTACGTGCCGGGGTCGACGATCTCGACGGTCAGATTGCCCGAGACGCCGGGGCCGATGTTCTCCACCTCGCCGAGAACACGGTTGTTATTGCCGTACACGTAGAACTCGGTGACCTTGGAACCGTTGTTGGTCACGGTGAAATCGACGTCGCCGGTCTCGGCGCTGGTGGAATCGAGATCGCAGGCCGCATCGCTGGAGGTGACCTTGATGGCACCGTCACCGCCGGCCTTGGAGGTGCAGGCGACCAGCAGCAATGGTGTGGCCAGCGCGAGGGCACTCGCCGCCACCGTGGTGGTGAGGTGTCGTTTCACCATCTGATTCCTTTCAGAGGCCGGCGTCGGGAGTTGCCGGGGTCGTGGGTGCGGCGTCGGGCGTGCCGCTCGCAGCTGCGGGGCTTCGGCGATTCGCGCGCACGAACAGCGGCAGCACGATCGCGATGTAGAGCACCCAGGCGATCACCTGCAGCACGCTGGGTTCGGGCCGGAAGTTGAAGATTCCCGCCAACACCGTTCCGTACCAGGAGGACTGATCGTAATGGGCGGAGATGTCGAAGGCGGTGTTGTCCAGACCGGGCAGCCAGCCGACGGTCTGCAGCGCGTGCACCCCGTAGGCGAGGATGCCCGCGGCGACGACGATCAGGAAGATCCCGGTGTAGAGGAAGAATCGGTGGAAGTCGAGGCGGATGGCGCCCAGATACAGCAAGACGGTGAGCACCACCGCCACCAGGACACCGAGGAGGAGGCCGAGCAGGGGCCACCAGCCGCCGGACACACTCTCCGCGTAGCCGACCATCAACAGCGCCGTCTCGAAGCCCTCCCGGCCCACCGCGAGGAACGCGAGACCCATCACCGAGACACCGCCGGCCATCAGGGCGCTGGACATGTTGGTCTTGAGGTCCGACGAGATGTGCGCGGACGCCTTGCTCATCCACAGCACCATGAATGTGACGATGGCCACCGCCACCAGAGACGCAATGCCGGCAATCAGCTCGGCGGCCAGGGGAGTCATCGTCGACGTGCCGAAGTGGATGACCAGGAAGACGATCACCACCATGGCCAACGCGGCGGCCACTCCGGCCCAGATCCACTTGAGGGCGTCGCGCCGGTCGGCGCGGGTGACGAAGGCGATCAGGATCATGACCACAATGCCCGTTTCGAGGCCTTCGCGAAGGCCGATGAGTCCGCTACCGAACATCTGCGCGAAAACCGAGGGCGCGCCACCCGCAGCGAGAATCTCCACCGTGCTCTTTTCGCCGCGCCCGGTTGGGCGACTGTGGTGAGGCTAACCAGACGACAGTAGCGCCAGGGGTGGGGAACCGGAAGTGAGGGCCGCGAGTTGTGCAGATGATTGGGTCAGAAGTCCCGGTTGTGCCAAGGTGGACGGTCGGCGCGCGTCGTCGTAGGTCAGATGGGCGCGAATCAGGTGAGGGCGAGTCAGGAGTGACGGTAGTGGGAGTGCGTAGCCGGGGATGGCGGCGTCGTGCCGGGGTGACCGGCCTGGCGGCGGTCGCGATGTCGGTGGTCGTGAGTGGCTGCGTCGACCTGCCCTCGTTCGACCGGCCGGACATCCCCGACGGCATTCCGCCCGGCGCGGGGACCCCGCAGCCCTACATCGACATCAACGCACCGGGCCGCACCGCCGAGCTCATGCGGGGCTGGGCGACGCCGATCGCGAAGTCCACGGGCATCCCGCTGGTGGCGCTCGAGGCGTACGGCAATGCCGCGGAGATCCAGCGGCAGCAGCATCCCGAATGCGGTCTGGCCTGGACCACTCTCGCGGGTATCGCGGGGGTGGAGAGCAAACACGGAACCCACCACGGCACGCGGCTCGCCGCCAACGGCGACACCTCACCGCCGATCCGGGGGGTGTCGCTCGACGGCACCCGCGGGAACATGAGGATCCACGACACCGATGGCGGTGCGCTCGACGGCGACTCCACCCACGACCGGGCGATGGGGCCGTTTCAGTTCATCCCGGAGACATGGACGCGCTACGGCGTCGATGCCAACGGGGACGGCAAGGCCGACCCGGACAACATCGACGACGCCGCCCTCTCCGCGGCGCGCTACCTGTGTGTCTCCTCCGGCGGCGACATGACCACACCGAACGGGTGGGAGAAGGCCGTCAAGGTCTACAACAACTCGATGGCCTATGTGCTCGACGTCCGCGATCACGCGAATGCGTACTCGGTCAACGTCCGGTACTGACCGGCATCCGGCGGCCCCTGCCCTTACCGCATCCTGCGGGACGGCAACGATTAGGCTTTGACCCGTACGTCGGTCGGCCACACCGGTCGGCCCTACCACCGAGATAGGGGTGCAACCGTGGCAATCATCGAGCAGGTTGGTGCACGAGAGATTCTCGACTCGCGGGGCAACCCGACGGTCGAGGTCGAGGTCGTCCTCGATGACGGAACGTTCACGCGGGCAGCGGTGCCCTCGGGTGCGTCGACCGGTGAACACGAAGCCGTCGAATTGCGCGACGGCGGTGATCGATACGGCGGCAAGGGTGTCACCAAGGCTGTCGAGGGTGTGCTCGGGGAGCTGGGTCCGGCGGTGCTCGGAATCGAAGCCGAGGAGCAGCGACTCGTCGATCAGGCCCTGCTCGACTGTGACGGCACCCCCGACAAGGGGCGCATCGGTGCCAACGCTCTGCTCGGTGTCTCATTGGCCGTCGCGAAGGGCGCCGCGGAGTCGGCCGGGCTGCCGCTGTTCCGCTACCTCGGCGGGCCCAACGCGCACATCCTGCCGGTACCGTGCATGAACATCATCAACGGCGGCGAGCATGCCGACAACGGAATCGACTTCCAGGAGTTCATGATCGCCCCGGTCGGCGCGCCGACCTTCAAGGAGGCGGTCCGCTGCGGTGCAGAGGTGTACCACGCGCTGAAGTCGGTGCTGCACAAGCAGGGACTCAACACTGCCCTCGGTGACGAAGGCGGTTTTGCCCCTGACCTGCCGAACACCGAGGCAGCCATCGCGGTCATCGGTGAGGCGGTCGGCAAGGCCGGCTACAACTTCGGCAAGGACGTGGTGATCGCACTCGACGCCGCTGCCACCGAATTCTTCTCCGGCGGTGTCTACAAGCTGGAGGGCAAGGACTACTCCTCCGACGACATGGTGCCCTTCTACGAGAAGCTCATCGCCGATTTCCCGATCGTCTCCATCGAAGACGGTCTGGCCGAGGATGATTGGGACGGCTGGGCCAAGCTGACCGAGGCGATCGGCGACAAGGTGCAACTCGTCGGCGACGATCTGTTCGTCACCAACCCGGAACGTCTCGAGGAGGGCATCTCCAAGGGCATCGCGAACGCGCTCCTGGTGAAGGTCAACCAGATCGGCACCCTCACCGAGACTTTGGATGCCGTCGCACTGGCACACAACAACGGCTACAAGACGATGATGAGTCACCGGTCAGGTGAGACCGAGGACACCACCATCGCCGACCTGGCCGTCGCATGTGCGTGCGGGCAGATCAAGACCGGTGCGCCGGCCCGTAGCGAGCGTGTCGCCAAGTACAACCAGCTGCTGCGCATCGAAGAGGGCCTCGGTGACGCGGCACGCTACGCCGGGGACCTCGCCTTCCCGCGCTTTTCGTTTGGTTCGTGATTAGCTGGAGTCCATGGCAACCGATGGGCATCGTGCTGGGCGCCGCCGGGTCCGTGACCCGCGCGGCGACTCACGCTCGGCTGAGCGTGCCCGTCGGACCCCGCGTCGTTCGCGGACAGCTCGTACCGCCTCGCCGGCCCCGCTCATCGATACCGCCGTCGACGAGACCGGGGAGCAGTTCTTCGACGAGGTCCCTGCCGAGAAGAGCCCGACGCCTCGGCCCGTGGCCGGCGCGTCGCGCACCCGCGGTGCACGCCGGCGGCCACGCTCGGCGGCGATGCTCTCCCGGGTCGGGAAGATCGACGCCAAGCGGGCCGTCGTCCTGGCGCTCGTGATCAGCGTCGTGGCCTTGACCCTGGCGATGCCGATGCGGACCTACTTCTCGCAGCGTGCCGAGTTGCGTGCACTCACCGCGTCCAACGTGGAGAAGCAACGTGAACTCGCCGACTATCGGCAGAAGGTCAACGAGCAGGACGACCCCGCCTACATCGAGGCCAAGGCCCGATCCGAGCTGTTGTTCGTCCGGCCCGGTGAGACGCCGCTGGTGATGATGTACCCGGGTGAACAAGAGCGTCGCGAAGCAGCCGAAGCTGCCGAAAAGCGCGCTCGCGCACCGTGGTACAGCCGATTGCTGGATTCGGTGGCAACCCCGCCCGGAGTCCGGTGAGCGTTTCCGACGAGGACCTCGAGACCGTCGCGCGGCAGTTGGGCCGCACGCCGCGCGGCGTGATCGAGGTGAGTTACCGGACGCCCGACGGCGCCCCCGCGGTGGTCAAGACCGCGCCGCGGCTACCCGACGGCACACCGTTTCCGACGCTGTTCTATCTCACCGATCCACGACTGACGGCCGAGGCCAGCCGGCAGGAATCGGCCGGGGTGATGAAGACCATGACCGCACGTCTGGCCGAGGATGCCGAACTGGCCGCGGCCTACCGGCGGGCACACGAGAGCTACCTCGCCGAACGTGACGCCATCGAATCACTCGGCACGGATTTCACCGGGGGCGGCATGCCGGACCGGGTGAAGTGCCTGCATGTGCTGATGGCGCATGCACTCGCCAAGGGGCCCGGCGTCAACCCGCTGGGCGACGAGGCGGTCGCGCTGGCCGCCGACAACGGGCTGCGCGGCACGGCCATCCCCGCCGACTGGCCCGCCGCTGCGGAACCGGACGAATCATGAGCGTCGTCGCCGCCGTGGACTGCGGCACCAACTCGATCCGGTTGCTCGTCGCGCGGGCGGATGGCGCCGGTCGCCTGGTGGACCTGCACCGGGAGATGCGTGTCGTGCGGCTCGGGCAGGGCGTCGATGCGACCGGCCGGTTCGCCGACGAGGCCATCGAACGGACACGTATCGCGCTCGCCGACTACGTCGACATCATGGAGACACTGGGCACCGAGCGAGTGCGGATGGTCGCCACCTCGGCCACCCGCGACGCCACCAATCGGGACTCGTTCTTCGGTATGACCGCCGAACTCCTCGGCTGTGTGGTGCCCGGCGCCATCGCCGAGGTGATCACCGGCGACGAGGAGGCGCGGCTCTCTTTCCTGGGGGCGGTGGGTGAGTTGGATTCGGCGCGAGGGCCTTTCGTCGTCACCGACCTCGGCGGCGGTTCCACCGAGATGGTGGTCGGCGACGCGGACGGCGTGCGTGCGGCCTATTCGGCCGACATCGGCTGCGTGCGCCTGACCGAGCGCTGCCTGCCGTCGGACCCGCCGACCGCCGATGAGGTCGAGGCGGCGCGGGCCTTCGCGGCGCAGAGGCTCGACGAGGCGTTCGAGCGAGTGCCGATCGAGGGCGCGCGCACCTGGGTGGGTGTGGCCGGCACGATGACCACACTCTCCGCGGTCGGTGCCGGGCTCGCCGACTACGACCCCGAGGTGATTCACCTGTCCCGCATCTCGCTGTCCGACCTCGATGACGTGTGCCGACGTCTCGTCGGCATGACCCGGGCTGACCGCGCGGCCCTGGGCCCCATGCATCCCGGCCGCGTCGACGTCATCGGCGGCGGCGCGCTGGTGACGATGGAACTCGCACGCCGGCTCACCGAACGCACTGCGATCACCGAACTCGTGGTGAGCGAGCACGACATCCTCGACGGCATCGCGCTGGGGCTGCTGGACTCGCCCACTGCCGGGGCTCAGGCGGAGACCGACTGACGCAGGCTGATGTTGTTGCACGCCTCGCAGACGGTGTCGGGGATGACACCGCGACGTTGCAGGAATCCGAAGGCGACGCAGCCGAGGCAGAGGCCGAAAACGAACTCGAGGGTGGCGGCGGCGATCAGCAGGCCGACGACGATCTGGGCGGCCAGGCCGAAGCCGAGCAGACTCAGCACGAGCGCAGAGGCGCTGAACACGAGACCGATGGTCTGCGCGAAGCGCTTGGGTGGCCCGGGGACGAGTTTGGTCTTGCGCCAGATCTTGGGTGCGATGAGCCGCACGGACAGCTGCCCGAACGGCGAGAACCGCGGCCCGGCCATCACGCGGAGCGCGAAACCGATCGCGAGGATGCCGTACAGCCACGGCTGGTCGATGAACACCGCCACGACCGCGAGTACGACGACGAGCCCGGCTGTCGAGCGGGCCGCGTAGTCGTTGACCGGATTGGGAAAGGTGAACATTGACCGCACCGACACCATCGACCTCCTGGCAGGACTACAAACACGACCAAGCTACGGGCCGCCGGCAATCATGGCAACGGTTGCGCGCACCGGGATTTCTCGAGCTCCTGCTCAGTCGCGTGACTCGCCGGCTTCGGCGGCCTCCACGGCGGCGGGTGCGGTGAACACGCCCGCGCCGGGTAGCGCGTCGGCCTCGTCCGGTGTATCGGCCGGTGCGGACTCGTGCGCGCCGTGCTCGTCCGACTCGATCTCGTCCACGATGGCGGCGTCGATGACGTCCCGTTCCTCGTCGAGCTTGGCCTTGCGGGCGGCCTCCCTCATCTCGAAACCGTCGGTGAAGATCTCGCCGACCTCGCGGGCCACGCCGGCGACCGCCCCGGTGATGATGGTGGCGATCTGACCGACGTGGTTCGCGGTCGACTCGACGAGCTCTTGGATCAGGTCCTTGTTGCGTTCGATGCGATCGACCATGGTGAGAGGGTACCGCTCAGGCGACCGACGCGGGCTTCTCGCGCTCGACGATGACGACCAGATCGTCGTCGTCGCGGGTCATGAAGTTCGGCAGCGAGAGCTTGGCGATCTTCTTCCACGTCGATCCGAGCTGATGGCTCAGCGAACCCGTGTTGTAGGGCAGGCCGTAGCGTTCGCAGATCTCGCGGACCTCGCCGGCGATGGTGGGGTACCGGCTGGCGGGCAGATCCGGGAACAGGTGGTGCTCGATCTGGTGCGACAGGTTGCCGCTCATGATGTGGAACAGGGTGCCGCCGGTGATATTGGCCGACCCCAGCATCTGCCGCAGGTACCACTGACCGCGGGTCTCGTCGGCACATTCCTCGGCCGTGAATGTCTGTGCGCCGGTGGGGAAGTGGCCGCAGAAGATGATCGAGTAGGCCCAGACGTTGCGGACCAGGTTGGCCGAGGCGTTGCCGAGCAGCGTACTGACGAACAGGGGGCCGGTGAGTGCCGGGAACACCACGTAGTCCTTGAGTACCTGACGACCGGCCTTGCGCCACATGCCTTTCAGAAGGCCCTTGACGTCACTCCACTTGCGCTTGCCGGCGACGAGGTTCTCGGCTTCGAGGTCGTGGAGCATGACGCCCCACTCGAACAGCAACATCAGGGCGGTGGCATAGCCGAGGTTGCCCAGGTAGTAGGGATTCCACTTCTGGTCGCGGGCCATCCGCAGGATGCCGTAGCCGATGTCGCGGTCCTCACCGAGGATGTTGGTGAAGGTGTGGTGCAGGTAGTTGTGGCTGTGCTTCCACTGGTCGCCCGGACACACGTTGTCCCACTCGAACTCTCGCGAGTTGTAGGTGTCCTCGCGCATCCAGTCGTACTGGCCGTGCATGACGTTGTGGCCGATCTCCATGTTGTCGAGGATCTTGGAGACCGACAGCGCACCGACACCGGCGAGCCAGGCGGGCGGGAAGAATCCGAGATACATGAGTGCGCGACCGGCGACCTCGAAGCCGCGCTGGGCGCGGATGATCGAGTACAGGTACTCGCGGTCCTTCTCACCGAGGTCGGCGACGACGCGTGCGCGCACTTCGTCGAGGTCGCGGCCGAGGGCCTCGACCTGCTCGTAGGACAGGACGACGGTGTTGGGGTCGCGCTGGGTGGCCTTCTGCTGGGCGGCCGGTTCGAGCACGGCGGGCAGGTGGGCGGGTCGAGGATCGGTGTCACGAGTCATTTCGAGTGTCATGGTGAGACCTCATTTCGGGGTGGATGTCGGTCAGGTGGTCAGATGGCGATCTCGACGTCGCCGACCGGGGCGTTGATGCAGAGCTGGATCTGCTTGTCGCCCTCGGTGTCGACGTCGCCGGTCAGCACGTTGCGTGTGCAGCCGGAGAGTTTGGTGGCCGTGCAGGAGAAGCAGATGCCCATTCGGCAGCCCGATTCGGGACTCAGTCCGGCCGACTCGGCCTGGTCGAGGATGGTGCGGCCGTCGTTGGCCGTGGCCGTGCCCGACGAGGAGAAGCTGAGCTCACCGGTGACGGGTTCGTCGGGGTCGATCGCGATGGGTGCCGCGATGGTGAACGCCTCACTGTGCAACGGATGGGCGATGCCGGTGGCCTCGTGGAACTCGGCCACCGCGTCCATCAGGGCTGTGGGTCCGCAGACGAAGACGTCGGCGTCGGTGAGACCGTCGATGCCGTCGAGGTGTGCGGCCGTGAAGTGCTCACCGTCGGCGCCGCGCGTGTAGTGCATGCGCAACTCGAGGTTGGGGTGAACGGCGGCCAGTGCAGCAAGCTCGCGGCGGTAGGCGACGTCGCTCGGTGTCGGCGCATAGTGCACGAAGACGACGGGACCGGAGTATCCCTCAGCCAACAACGTACGCGTCATTGAGAGTACAGGTGTAACGCCGCTGCCGCCGCTGATGAACACCGCCGCGGTGGGGTCGGTCGGGCCCAGGGTGAACTCGCCCTGTGCCTGGGACAGGCCGACGACGTCGCCGGTGCGCGCGGTGGTGGCCAGATGCCGCGACACGAATCCGTCGTCGTGTGCGGTGATGGTGAGCTCGACGTGGCCGTCGGGCCCGGATGCGGCGTTGGCCGGGGAGAAGCAGCGGGTGTGGCGGACTCCGTCGACCACGACGCTGACCTGCACGAACTGTCCGGCCTGGTGGCCTTGCCACTGGCGGGTGGGCTGCAGGTGGAGGCGTACGGTTCGAGGTGTGGGGTGCTCGACCCGCACGATCTGGGCGCGTAGATCGCGCCAGGTCAGCATCGGATCGAGAAGTTCGAGATACCGGTCCACCGGATGCGGTGAGAGGGCGGCTTCGACGATGGACCCGATCCATCTGTTGAGCCGTCCGCCGGTCTGCTGCGCGGTACCGACGATCGGATCGATGAGGTTGGGGTTGATGAGGCCGGGGGTGCGGATGCTCATGGGCTGGCTCCGTTTCCTGGGTGTTTCAGTGAACAACTGTACACGGAGAAGTGTGACACAGGGCGGCCGTCGCTCGTCAAGGCTTCGTCGGTGTGGCAGCCGTCACGGCTACCGGTGGGTCATGTCCGATTGCAGGTGGGACCGCGCTTAGACTCGGGTGGTGAGCCGGACGCGACACTCGACCCAGCGCGAGACGCAGTCGCGGGCCGACAAGAAGAATCAGACCCGGCAGGCGCTGCTCGACACCACCATGACGCTGGTCGGCGACCGCAGTTTCGGCAGCATCAGCCTGCGGGAGGTCGCGCGCGGCGCGGGAATCGTGCCAACCGCCTTCTACCGGCACTTCGCCTCGATGGAAGACCTCGGCGTCACCCTCGTCGAGGACTCGATGCGGGTGCTGCGCCGGACCCTGCGTGAGGGTCGACGCGATCTCGCGTCCCGGCAGGCACTGCCGACGGCCCAGAGTTCACTGGCCATCCTGTTGCGGCATGTCCGTGAGAACGAGCCCGCCTTCCGGTTCCTCGTTCGCGAGCAGCATGGCGGGATCGCCGAGGTGCGCCGCGCCATCGACACCGAGCTGCGGCTGTTCGCCAAGGAACTCGCCATCGATCTCGCCCGGATGCCCGACCTCGCGCGATGGGACGCCGAGGATCTCGAACTCGCCGCCGAGCTCATCGTGACGATCATGCTGACCGCGGTGGCCGACCTGCTCGACGGTGAGTACCGGGGCCGCGTCGCCGAGCGTGAGGTGGTCGAACGCACCGAACGCCAACTGGTCATGGTCTTCCTCGGCATGGGGCAGTGGAAGACAGGCGAGGGGCGAACAGGCGCGGCGCGAGCAGCCGAATCCTGATTGCCGGCTGAACCGATTGCAACCACCGCGATTTCAACGGTGGGCAGCAGGTGGCGGCTCGTCGAGGATCGTGGGACGGCCCGAGCGCGGGTCGGAGGCGAAACACGCCCCGGCCGGCCCCCGTACGACGCCGCGCCATCCGAGACGATGAAAGGTGCCCGGTGTCCCTGCATTTCCACTGGTTCCTGCCCACATACGGTGATTCACGCAATCTGATCGCAGGTGGTCATGGCAGTCAGATGTCGGGCGACCGGCCGGCGGATCTGCGCTACCTCAAGCAGTTGGCGGGGGCGGCCGAGATCAACGGATTCGAGGCGGTGCTGACGCCGGCCGGATTGTGGTGTGAGGATGCCTGGTTGACCACCGCGGCCCTGATCGACGCGACCGAGTCGCTCAAGTTCCTGGTCGCGTTCCGTCCCGGATTGATCAGTCCGACGCTCGCCGCCCAGATGGCGGCTACCTTCCAGTGGCATTCCCAGGGGCGGCTGCTGGTGAACGTCGTCACCGGTGGCGAGTCGAGTGAGCAGCGCGCCTTCGGCGACTTCCTCAGCAAGACAGCACGTTACGAACGTTGCGGTGAATACCTCGACATCGTCGGGAAACTGTGGCGCTCGCCCGATCCGGTCGACGTGGTGGGCAAATACCTCCGCGTCGAGGGGGCCCAACTGGGCCGACGGCCCGACCCGGTCCCCGAGGTCTTCTTCGGTGGTTCGTCGCCGGCCGCGGGTGCGGTGGCCGCGCGCCACGCCGACGTGTACCTCACCTGGGGTGAGCGGCCGGATGCGGTGGCGGAGAAGATCTCCTGGATCAAGGGTCTCGCCGCCGAGCAGGACCGTCAGGTGCGCCACGGCATCCGATTCCATGTGATCGCGCGCGAGACCTCGGAGCAGGCGTGGGCGCAGGCGCAGCGGCTGCTCGACGCGCTGGACCCGGCGACAGTGGCGGCTGCGCAGCGCAACCTCGCTCGTTCGGAATCCGAGGGGCAACGCCGGATGTCCGAATTACACGGTCGCGGTGAGGGTTTCGACGCCGCCGACCCGCGCTCGCTGGAGATTCATCCCGGCGTGTGGTCCGGAGTGGGTCTCGTCCGGGGTGGTGCGGGCACTGCGCTCGTCGGCTCCTACGAGGAGGTGGCCGGCCTGATCGCCACCTACGCCGACCTCGGTCTCGAGCACTTCATCCTTTCGGGCTATCCGCACCTCGAGGAGGCGTACCACTTCGGTGAGGGTGTGCGTCCGGCACTGGCGCGGCTCGGCCTGATCGACGACGAGGCGGAGTCCGGCGAGGCGGTGCGCGGGGCGTTCCTGCCGACTCTGCGCGCGGCCTCATCCTGATCGCACCCTGTCCTGTTCTGCGACAAACACTTCAACAACCGGAGGTTCACCCATGTCCACCGAATCCGTGGCCGATCAGATCGAATTCGCCTACTGGGTGCCGAACGTCAGTGGCGGCCTGGTCACCAGTGACATCGAACAGCGCACCAGCTGGGACTACGACTACAACGTGCGTCTTGCCCAGACCGCGGAGAACAACGGTTTCAGCTACGCACTCTCGCAGGTGCGCTACGAGGCCAGCTACGGTGCCGAATACCAGCATGAGTCAACGAGTTTCAGCCTCGCGCTGCTGCTGGCCACCCAGCGTCTGAAGGTCATCGCGGCCGTGCATCCCGGCCTATGGCACCCGGCGGTGCTGGCCAAGCTCGGTGCCACCGCCGATCATCTGTCGGGCGGACGATTCGCCATCAACGTGGTGTCGGGATGGTTCAAGGACGAGTTCACCCACCTCGGCGAGCCGTGGCTCGAGCATGACGAACGGTACCGGCGCAGTGGCGAATTCCTCGAGGTGATCCGCAAGATCTGGACCGAGGACAACGTCGACTACCGCGGTGACTTCTATCGCATCCATGACTTCACCCTCAAGCCCAAGCCGCTCAACACCCCGCAGCGGCCCAATCCCGAACTGTTCCAGGGTGGCAACTCGACGGCCGCACGTGCCAATGGCGGACGCTACGCCGACTGGTACTTCTCCAACGGCAAGGACTTCGACGGCGTCACCGAGCAACTCGACGACCTGCGCGCCGTCGCACGGGCCCACGACCGGGAGACCAAGTTCGGGCTCAACGGCTTCATCATCGCCCGCGACACCGAGTCCGAGGCCCGCGACACCCTGCGCGAGATCATCGAGAAGGCGAATCGGCCTGCGGTGGAAGGGTTCCGCGACGCGGTGCAACAGGCCGGCAACTCGACCGGCAACAAGAAGGGCATGTGGGCCGATTCCTCCTTCGAGGATCTCGTCCAGTACAACGACGGCTTCCGCACCCAGCTCATCGGTACGCCCGAGCAGGTGGCCGAACGCATCGTGGCCTACAAGCGCCTCGGCGTCGACCTGATCCTCGGTGGCTTCCTGCACTTCCAGGAGGAGATCGAGTACTTCGGTGAGCGGGTGCTGCCGCTGGTGTGCGAACTGGAGGCGGCGCAGGAGACCGCGGGGGTAGCGTGACCCAGGTGAGTTCGGCTGCCCGCATCGCGACCGCGCGCGAGGCGATCGCGGCGGCGCGGTCCCTGGCGCCGGAGCTGGCCGCCGGCGCGGCCCACCGCGATTCGTACCGGCAACTGCCACACGCGGAGATCGAACTGCTCTCGCAGGCGGGTCTGCTGGCCGTGACGGTGCCCGAGCGGTTCGGCGGACCGGATCTGCCACCCAGCGTGGTGGCCGAGCTGACCGCCATCCTCGCGGCCGCCGATCCGAACATCGCGCAGATCCCGCACAGCCACTTCGTGTATCTGAACCTGTTGCGGCACAACGGGTCTGTCGAACTGCAACGGCGCATCTTCGGCGCCGTCCGGGACGGCGGCCGGGTGGCCAACGCGCAGTCGGAGCGTGGCGGCAAAACCATCGCGGACATCTCCACGCGGCTCACCCCCGCGGCCGACGGCTATGTGCTCGACGGGGAGAAGTTCTACGCCACCGGGTCCCTGTTCGCCGACACGCTCGCGATTCTCGCGCGGCTCGACGACGTAGGCGATGATCACGCGCCGGGTGAGTACGTCGCTTTCATTCCGGCGTCGGCACCCGGGGTGGAGATCATCGACGACTGGAACGGTATGGGCCAGCGCACCACCGGCTCGGGCACCGTTCGCCTGCGGGGCGTGCACGTGGACGCCGCCGATCTGGTGGCCCGTGCCCCGGCGGTGTCGGCGCCCACCGGGTACGGCGCCTTCGCCCAGTTGCTGCACGTCGCCATCGACACCGGCATCGCGCGCGGCGCGTTGGAGGCGGCCGCGGAGTTCGTCCGGACCACGTCGCGACCATGGTTCGAGGCGGGCGTGGAACGGGCCGTCGATGATCCGCTGCTGGTTCAGCGATTCGGTGAGCTCGGGGTCGAGGTCGCGACCGCCGAGGCCACCCTCGCCGCGGCCGGACGCCGGGTGGACGAGGCAACTGGTTTCGCCGACCCGGATGCCGTAGCCGGCGACATCCCCGTGTCCCAGGTGATCGCGGACGCCTCCATCGCGGTGGCCACGGCCAAGGTCGTCGCCGACCGCGTCGCGAACTCGGTCACCTCGGCGCTGTTCGAGGTCAGCGGTACCCGCAGCGCCGGTGCCGATCTCGGCCTCAATCGGTTCTGGCGGGACGCACGTACGCACACCCTGCACGACCCGGTCCGCTGGAAGTATCAGCACATCGGTCGACGAGTGCTGCGTGGGGAGGACCCACCGTTGCACGGGGTGATCTGACCCCGGTGGTCTGACTGGCCGATCGTTCGAGCGCCCCGATCGTTCGAGCGACAGACGTTCTCGGCGAGGGCGCATATGCTACCGCTATGTCCGAGAGTCGAGTCAACACCCGGTTCGGGCCGTATCGCCTGGACGAGTTGCTCGGTCGTGGCGGCATGGGTGAGGTCTACCGCGCCTACGACACGGCCAAAGACCGTGTGGTGGCGCTCAAACTCCTGAAAACCGGTCTCGCACACGACGAGGTCTACCAGGAGCGATTCCGGCGGGAGTCGCACGCTGCGGCGCGGCTCGGCGAACCGCACGTCATCCCGATCCACGACTGGGGTGAGATCGACGGTGTCCTGTTCATCGACATGCGTCTGGTCGAGGGGGAGGATCTGCGTGCCCTGCTGCGTCGCGAATCGGTGCTCTCGCCGGCGCGTTCGGTGTCCATCGTCGAGCAGGTCGCCGCGGCCCTCGATGCCGCGCACCGGCAGGGACTCGTCCACCGCGACATCAAACCCGAGAACATCCTGGTGTCCGAGAACGATTTCGCCTACCTGGTGGACTTCGGTATCGCGCATGCCGCCGAGGACACCCATCTGACCCAGGCGGGTACCGCAATCGGATCCATCGCCTACATGGCACCCGAGCTCTTCGACGCCTCGCCGGTGAGCGCCTCCAGCGACATCTACGGGCTGACCTGTGTGCTGTTCGAATGCCTGACCGGGCGTGTGCCACACCCGGCCGACACGGTGAGCGCGGCGATCAAGGCGGCGGTTCTCTCGCCCCCGCCGGCACCGAGCGCGGTCAACGCCGAAGTCCCGCGGGCCTTCGACACAGTCATCCGCCGCGGACTCGATCCCGATCCGGCGCAACGCTATCCGACTGCCCGGGAGATGGCCGCCGCGGCGCGTGCGGCGCTGTCCGGGGACGTCGCCGACGCCGACGAGAGCGGGCTCCCCGCCGAGGGGGAGACCAATGTGATCCGGGCCCCGCAGACCGTGATCGCCCCGGGCGTCGGTGACTATTCACCGACGCAGGTGTCGACGACCGGTCCGCAAGGCCCTGGAGGAACCTCGAATCTGGCAGGTTCACAACAGTTCTCGGGGCCGCAGCAGCTTTCGGGGCCGCAGCAGTTTTCGGGGCCGCAGCAGTTCTCGGGACCCCAGAGCTATTCCGGACCCCAGCAGTACGCGGGTGGACCGCCGGGATACCCGGCCGCCTACCCCGCTGGATACCCACCGCCCGAGCGGCGCTCCGCCGTCATACCGATCCTGGTCGGTCTCATCGCGCTGGTGCTGATCGGACTGCTGGCGCTGGGGGGCTACTGGCTGGCGACGAGGGAGAACGATTCGTCGTCGAATGATGCGGATGCGAGCCGCTCCACGGTGACCCATGTGGTGTCGGTGCCACCGACCACGCAGGTGACAACACCCACCGGACCGGCCGCACCGCCACCGGGCTCGGCGCCGTGCGATACGACGGTCGGCGTGGGAACACCCGTGACGAGCTGTCCGTTCGCGTTCGCGGTGCGGGACGCCTATCTGCGCTCCGGCCCCAAGGGCCAGGCCAGGGTGATCTTGGCAGCCAGTCCGGTGACCGGACTGACCTACACCATGTCGTGCGTACCCGAATCGGGGATCGTGGTGTGCCGGGGTGGCAACGACGCGGTGGTACACATCTACTGATGACCATGCAGATGTTCCCTCGCCGGTGGCCCGTGCTCGTCCTCCTCTGTGTGGCGGCACTGTGTGCCGGCTGTGGCAGCTCGGCGGACAACGACCAGGCCCCGGTCACCGTGACCGTGACCTCGACGGGTTCGAGCCCCAGCACGGTCAGCGTGTCGTCGTCCTCGGCACCGTCCTCGGTTCCCGCCGGCAATTATCGGACCCTCTCGACGGGTTTCGCGCGGGTGGCACAGCAGACCGGGGCGATCGTCGGGATCGCCATCGCGCCCATCGGCGGTGCGGCGGTGCCGGCCCTGACCCTCGGTGATCGCCAGCCGCGGGTGGCATGGTCGACGATCAAAGTGCCGCTGGCTGTTGCGGCGGAACGCAAGAACGGGCAGAGCTCGGCGGAGACCGCAGCGATCGTGAACTCCGACAACGCGTCGGCCGAGTCGCTCTGGGCATCACTCGGTTCGTCGTCACAGGCGGCGGCCGCGGTGACCGCGGTTCTGCGGGAGGGGGGAGACGCCACCACAGTGGTGCCGGCACAGCAGTTGCGGGCCGGGTTCACCATCTTCGGGCAGACGCAGTGGGCGTTACCCGATGCGGCCACCTTCACCGCACATCTGCCGTGCATGCCCGGCACCGAGCATGTCCTGTCGCTGATGGGTCAGGTCGCGGGTAATCAGCAGTGGGGGGTGGAGATCATGCAGGCGCCGCGCTCCACCGCGGTGAAAGGTGGTTGGGGACCGGGCGATGCCAGCGGCTACCTGGTCCGGCAGATCGGGATCATCACCCACCGCAACGGCAAGCAGACCGCGATCGCGATGAGTGCCGTCGGCGGGTCGATGTCGGGTGGGATCGCGGCATTGAACACTGTCGCCAACTGGTTGGGCCGCAACATCTCCCGGTTGCCGCAGGGGTCGTGCGCCCGGTGACCCGGGCGGCGGTCGTGGCGGCCGTGTCGATCCTTCTGCTCGTCGCGTGCAGCCCGACTGGCGAGGGGGCGAGCCCATCCGGGCGAGGCGCCACGCCACCGCCGTCGACCACGGCCATGTCCTTGGCATCCCCGGCACCGTCGGCGGCCTGTGCACCGACGACGGTCGCGATCGATCCGGGCCACAACCCCGTGCCCATCGACGACTTCGACCCGGTCACCGGCGTCGCCGAGATCGACTACCCGAACGGTGCCGAGGACCGTGGCGTCTTCGCCGTGGCCGAGCAGGTTCGCGACATGCTGGTCGGCTTCGGATACCGCGTCATCCTCCTCAAGCGGGCCGTCGGCGAGAGTGTCACCTACCGGCAGCGGGTTCAGCGTGCCGCCGGTGCGACGATCGCGGTGAGCATTCACACCAGCCCCGGGGTCAACGCCGTGTTCGCCCAGCGTGTCGGCCTGTACCGGGAGGGCATCGGAGCCGACGGCCGGCAGCTGCGCGTCACCTTCACCAACCGCGCCACCGCTGCCCGCAGTGAGCGGTACGCGCACGCGGTCGCCGAGCAGCGGACGAGGATCGAAGGACGTCCGGTGGCCGTGCGCGACAATGACTTCGGTAGGCGCGCGCCTCTGTGGTCGGGCAATATCCCGGTGATCGCGCTCATCGCCGACACCGTGCCCTGGGTGTACAACGAGTTCGGTACGCCGGATGCCGGTGGCTCGACCGGCCTGCCGCGGGCTCGGCTCGACGCGTACGCGCGCGGTCTGGTGGCCGGTGTGCGGTCCGCGGTGCCGGTGTGCGTCACGTCGCGGTGAGGTTCCGATTGCATCTCGCCCGTGGTGGAGACCGCTGAACGCAAACTAACCTCATGTGTCTGCTGTTATTTAAGGGGCTCATGTGGCAACAGTGAAACGTATATGTGTGCTGATCGGTGTCCTCGTCTGCTGTGTGCTGGCCGGGACGGGTACGGCATTCGCGGCCCCGGGCATCCCCGGCCTGCCGCCGCTGCCCGAGCCGATCGCGCGCCTGTTCACCCCGCCGGTTCCGATCGACAAGAAGCTGACCAGGGACTTCAGCGCGATGCAGAAGTCGATGCGGCGTTCGCTGCCCGGCAGTGTGGGCGTGGCGATCGTCCCGATCGGCTCGGACCGCGCGATCTCACTCGGCACCCTGAAGACCGGCCGGGCGTGGTCGACGCTGAAGGTGCCGGTGTCGCTGGCCGCGCAACGGCACAGCGGAGCCGGTGTGGCCGCGATGGAGAACAAGGCCATCGTCATCTCCGACAACGACGCCGCCGGCAAGCTGTGGGGTTCACTCGGCGGCGGGGTGGCCTCGGTACAGGCGGTGACCGCGGTACTGCGCGAAGGGCACGACGCGCGTACGCGGGTGTCGTCGGAGGCCGACAACCCGCCGTCGTATCCGGGCTACACGATGTGGGCGCTCGCCGATCAGGCGCGCTTCGGTGCCCACCTGCCGTGTATGGCGGGCAGCGAGACCATCATCCGGTTGATGAGCTCGGTCGCGCCCAATCAGCAATGGGGAGTCGCCCGGCTGGGCCGTGCCAAGGGGGCGGTGACGGCGGTGAAGGGCGGCTGGGGTCCGGCCACCGCGCGCTCACCCGGCTACCTCGTCCGCCAACTCGGCATCATCACCACCACCCGCGGACAGTTCGCCGTCGCGCTGGCGGCCGTGCCCCGCAGCGGCAAGTTCGAGGACGGGACCAAGATGCTGAATCGCGTGGGCTCCTGGCTCGAGAAGTACGTCACCACACTCCCTGTCGGGCGGTGCTGAGTCGGTCGGCTCAGTCGGGCATCGAGTGTCTGCCGGTGCGGCGCGGCGGCTTTGATTCGGCCGGTGTCGCCCCAGCGGGCGGGGACTCGGCCGAGGCGGCACCGGCCGGGCGGACGAGAGCGGCGGCGATGGCGGTGGTGAGCGGCACCGAGAGTGCGATGGCGATGCCGCCGACGAAGGAGCGGGCCAGTTCGACTGCCACCGCGTCGGTGGTGAGCAGCGATCCGAGGGGTTGCTGGGCGACCGAGAACAGCAACATGAGTGGCAGCGCGCTGCCGGCATAGGCGAAGACCAGGGTGTAGACGGTGCTTGCGATGTGGTCACGGCCCACGCGCATGGCCGCTCGGAAGGTGGCCAACCGGGTCGGCTCACCCGCGGCGGCCAGCTCGAAGGCGGCCGATGCCTGGGTGATGGTGACGTCGTTGAGCACACCGAGGGTGCCGATGATGAAACCGGCGAGCAGCAGGCCGCTGATCGAGATGCTGCCCTGATAGACCTGCAGGTTGGTGGTCTGGTCGCCGGATAGACCGGTGAGGTTCATCGTGCGGATCGCCAGCCAGCTGAGCACACCGGCGAGCACCAGCGAGGTGAGGGTGCCCAGCAACGCCGAACTGGTGCGCAGACTGATGCCGTGCGCCAGGTAGAGCACCACGAACAGGATGGCCGCCGAGGACACGACGGCCACCGCCACCGGTGACGAGCCGGCCAGGATCGCCGGCAGCGTGAACGCGCCGAGTACGAGGAAGGCGAACGCCAGCCCGATGATGGACCGGAATCCGCGCCACGCGGCCACCAGGACGACGGCGGCGACAAACAGGATCGCCCAGATCAGCGTCGAGGTTCCGCGCTTGAAGTCGAAGAAGGTGTAGCGGTCGCCGTCGGGTCCGGGGACGGTGGACAACCGGATGTGGTCGCCGTCGTGCAGGGTCGGCTGACCGGCCTGAGGGTCGTCGAGGGCGTCGGCGGGCACCGGGACCGCATCCGGCCCGGTGGTCGACTGCGCGCGGTTGGTGGGAACCTCCAGGACGGTGTATCGCCCTTGTGCCGCACCGGAATCCAGTCGCACGGTGTGCAGGATGCAGGGACCGTCGTCGACCGGGGTCACCGGGACATCGGCGGTCTCCAGGACGCTGCCGGCGACCGAGTTCAGGCATCCGGCGCGGAAATGGTCGACGACCTCACCGTCGACGGTGTGGATGGGGCCGCCGTCGGCCGACCGGAACTGGGTGGGGATCGGATGGTCGGAGTGCGACGGCCACAAGACCACGGCGCCAATTGCCACGGCCAGGCCCGCGACCGCCAACGCGCCGATGACGAACCACTTGGCGTAGGGCGACAGGACGTGCGAGATGTCGGACAGATGGCCGTGCCCGTGTCCGGTATGTGAATGTCCGGACGGATTCGGCTTGCGGACAGGGGATGAGGGCTCGTTGCCCGATGTCGACCGGCTCACGTCGACACCCTATGCGCATCGGCGCCGGAACATCAGAGCGGCAGCAGGATGTTCTTGACCGACGGGTCGGTGCGCAGGAATTCCTGGACGGCCGGATCCTTGAAGGCCGCGACGAGTTGCTTGATGTTCTCGGTGTCCTTCCACCGGGTTCCGATGGTGAGCTGTCCGGCGAACTCGTCGGGCGCCGGCGGCGCGAAGATCTGCTTGGCGATGTCGATGTCGGCGGCGAGGTAGTACTCGGTGTAGCCGACGGCCGCATCGAGGTCGGCCAGCGAGCGGGACTGCGCGGCGAAGTCGAGGAGCTTGAACTGCAGACCACGCGGATTGGTCGCGATGTCCTTCTGAGTGGCCTGCCACTTGTCGATCCCCGGCTTCAGCGTGATCAGGCCGGCACGTTCGAGGAGCCACAGTCCCTGGGCCTCGTTGGCGGGATCGGAATACAGCGAGACGGTGGCGCCGTGCGGGAGCTCGGCCGGGCTGCGGTACTTGTCCGACCAGATGCCGAAACCCCAACGGAAGACCGGTGTCGCGGCCTCCTCCTGGAAATCCGGGTTGGCGTCGAGCACCTGACCCAGCCAGAGCCGGTGCTGGTAGACGGTGCCGGCGACCTCACCGTCGCTGACCGCGCGATTAAGGGTGGTGGAATCCGACAGTCCCTTGAAGGCGACCTTGATCCCGTAGCGTGGCGCGACGTTGGTGGCGATGTAGTTCACGAGCGCCTCTTCGGCGGCGTTGCCCTCGGCGGTCACGACGGTCAGCGTGGCGCCCGCGGTCTCGTTGGGGGAGGTCTTCTCCGAGCCGAGGAAACGCCAACCGATCACGCCGGCGACCACGACGACCACCACGACGATGGCGGCGATGACGGGCCAGCGGCGCCGCCGGGCGATCTCGATGTCGCCGTCGGATGTTCCAGGTGTGTTCTCGCGTGTGGTGGAGCCGGTGGAACTGGACATGTCTGGGGGCCTCTCAGCGGTTGACGCGGCGGGACTTCTCGGGGGTGAGGGTGCGCACCAGTGCGTCGCCGACGATCTGGATCAACGCGACGGTGATGACGAGGACGATGATGGTGGCGATCATGACGGCGTGGTCGAAACGTTGGTACCCGTAGGTGACCGCGACGTAGCCGAGTCCGCCGGCGCCGATGGTGCCGGCGATGGTGGAGTACTCGATCATCGCGATCGTGTTGATCGTGAGGCCGCCGACGATATTCGGCAGTGCCTCGGGAATCTGTGCGGTCCAGACGATCTGGGCGTTCGAGCCACCCGACGCCTTGGCCACGTCCACCACCGATGAGGGCACCGAGCGCAGCGAGTTCTCCACGATGCGGGTAAAGAACGCGATACCCGCGATGGACATCGGTACCACCGCCGCGGCGATCCCGATGTTGGTGCCCGTGACGAATCGGGTGAACGGGATGATGGCGGTCATCAGGACCAGGAACGGTAGGGATCGGCCGATGCTGATCACCCACGAAAGAGGTTGGTGGAAGACGCGATTCTCGAACAGTCCGCCGGGTGCGAGGTTGTGGACGAGCGCGCCGAGCGGCACCCCGACGACCAGGACGACGGCCATCACGATGGTGACCATGAGGACGGTGTCGACAAAGGCGGGGATGAGCAGGTCGGGGATCTCGTCGACGGGCACGGTGATGGCGGCCGTATCCAGGCGGATCATGCGGCCACCTCCACCTGCGGGCTGTCGAGAACGCGGGCGGTGATGCCGAGTTGGTGGGCGGCGCCCACGAACGACGCGGCGTGGCCGCGGGCGACCGAGACGGTCAGGTCGCCGTAGGACACCCCGTCGACGGTGGACACGTTGGCCCCGAGGACCGCGACGGCGATGCCCAGGTCGGCGGCGATGCGGGTGAGCCAGTCCGCAGGTACTGCCGCGGAGTTGTAGACCACCGAGATCGCCGACTGGACTGTGGGGGTGTCAGATGGTCTGTGTAAGTCCAGTGCTCATCAGTGAGAGGAAGATCTATGAGCATGGCGTTAGACGACAAGCAGCAGGGCCACGACGATCATCAGTTGCCTGAGCTGGCCGAGCCACGTTCGACTGCGGAGGTGGCCGAGGCGTTGGCGGCTTCGGGCATGGTCGATGAGTTGTTGGCCCAGATCGATACCGGGCAGGTTCAGATCACCGGGGACGGTGGCCTAATTCCGGGTCTGATCAAACTCGCCCTCGAACGTGGGCTGAAAGCCGAACTGACCGATCACCTCGGCTATGACAAGGGCGACCCGGCCGGTCGGGAACTGCCGAATGCCCGCAACGGGTCGACCCCGAAAACGGTCGCCTCCGAAGCCGGTCCGGTCGAGCTGAACGTCCCTCGTGACCGTGACGGCACGTTCACCCCACGTCTGGTCCCCAAGGGGTCGCGCCGGCTCGGTGGCCTCGATGACATCATCATCTCGCTCTATGCCGGCGGCATGACGTTGCGCGATATCCAACACCACCTCGCATCCACAATCGGCACCGATCTGTCCCACGAGACGATCTCCAAGATCTGCGACGAGGTCCTCGACGCGGTCGACGAATGGCAGAACCGGCCGCTGGAGGCGCTGTACCCCGTCATCTATCTCGACGCGTTGGTGGTGAAGGTCAAAGACGGCGCCCACGTCCGAAACAAACACGCCCACATAGCGATTGGCGTCGACATGGCCGGTATCAAGCATGTGTTGGGGATCTGGATACAGGCCGAAGAGGGCGCGAGGTTCTGGGCCGGGGTGTGCGCGAATCTGGCCAACCGCGGCGTCAAAGACGTGCTGGTCGTGTGCTGTGACGGGCTCACCGGATTCCCCGAGGCGATCGAGGCGACCTGGCCGCTGGCCACCGTGCAGACGTGTGTGGTGCATCTGATCCGCAACGCGATGCGGTTCGTCAACTACAAAGACCGCAAGGAGGTGGCCCGGGCGATCAAACCGATCTACACAGCCCCGGATGTCGAGGTCGCCCGCCTCGAGTGGGAGGCCTTCCGCGACTCGGAGTTGGGTGTCAAATACCCCAGTGCAGCACAGGCTTTCGACCGGGCGTGGGACCGTTTCATCCCCTTCTTGGCGTTCCCACCCGAACTGCGCAAGGTCATTTACACCACGAACTCGATCGAGTCGCTGAACTATCAATTACGTAAGGTCATCAAGAACCGCGGCCATTTCCCGAATGACGTCGCGGTCCGCAAGCTGCTGTGGCTGGCGATCTGCGACATCGAGGACAAACGCGCCCGGCAACGCGAGAAGGAACGCGGCAAGCCCGCCGCCACCCGCAAAGCCCCCGGACGACTCGTCGAGGGACAGGTCGTGACGAACTGGAAACAGGCCCTCGGCCAACTCGCCCTGGCCTACCCCGACCGCATCGAACCCCACCTCACCTAGACCGCAACAGCAAGCACACAAAAATCAGGAGTCACGTTCTTACACAAACATCTTGACAAGCTCCCGACTGTCCGGGCACCGCGGACGCGCTCGGACCACGCGGCCGGAGTGCTTGTCCCAGAGCGGATTCGGGATCGAGGACGATGTCGGCCACCCGCCCGTGTTCGACGATGCGACCGTGCTCGAGCCGGCCGACGGTGTCGGCGACCCGTACC
Source organism: Gordonia bronchialis DSM 43247 (assembly GCF_000024785.1). Classification (NCBI taxonomy): domain Bacteria; kingdom Bacillati; phylum Actinomycetota; class Actinomycetes; order Mycobacteriales; family Gordoniaceae; genus Gordonia; species Gordonia bronchialis. Next base: position 1,658,274 of record NC_013441.1, read on the forward strand.
ACGGTGTCCATTTCGTGGGTGATGAACACGACGGCCAGGCCGAGGTCGTCACGCACCTCGGTGAGCAGTCGCAGAAAGGTGTCGGTGGCCAACGGGTCGAGACCGGAGGTGGCCTCGTCGGACAACAGCACCGACGGCTTGAGGGCCAGCGCCCGGGCGATGCCCACCCGCTGGCGTTGCCCACCGGAGAGCTGATGCGGATACAGTCCGGCCTTGTCGGCCAGTCCGACCCGGTCGAGCAGCTCGGCGACCCGGTTGCGGGTGGAAACCTTGGTGGCGCCGAGGTATTCGAGGGGAAGCGCCACGTTGTCCGCCGCGGTCCGGCGCGAGAGCAGGCTCGCCGACTGGAAGACGGTGCCGATACGTCGTCGCGCCTCGCGAAGCCGGGTGGCGCCGAGCGAGGACAGATCCTCACCGTTGACGATCACCTTCCCCGACGTCGGGCGCTCGAGCAGATTGAGGCAGCGGGCGAGCGTGCTCTTACCGGCACCGGACGGGCCGACGACGGCGAAGATCTCGCCCTGCTCCACCCGGAACCCCACCTCGTCGAGGACGGTCGCCGGATTGGTGGAACCGACGCCGAACACCTTGGTCAGATCGACGGCCTCGATCATCGCAATCCTCCCGAGACCAGCCGCGCGGTGTGGCGGATCGAATCGTCGATGGTGGAGCCGGCACCGCCCGGCCGGAAGGTCGAGCCGCGATGATTGTCCGGCAGCAGGTCACCCCGTCCGAACAGCTTGTGGCGCAACGTTCCCGGCAGGTAGGTGCGGTCGTAGACCCCGCGTCGTTCCAGTGCGGGCACCACGTGGGTGACGATGTCCTCGAAGGAGCCCGGGGTGACGGCATAGGCGACGTTGAAGCCGTCGACGTCGGTGTCGCTCACCCAGTCCTGGAGGGCCTGGGCGACCTCGTCGCCCGATCCGATCAGCACCGGACCCATCCCGCCGATGCCGCCCCACGCGGCGATGTCGCGGACCCGCCATTCCTCGCCGCTCTCGGAGGCCTGACTGAACGCGGCGACGGCAGACTGGATGGCGTTGCTGTGCACGTTGCCGATCGGTTCGTCGATGTCGTAGGTGGACAGGTCGATTCCCATCCAGCCGGACATGAAGACCAGTGAGCCCTCCTCACTGGCGTAGGCGCGGTAGGCCTCCGCCTTGGCGCGGGCGGCCTCCGGAGTGGAGTCGGTGATGATGGTCAGCAGGGTGTAGATACGTGCGTCATAGGGGCCACGGCCGGCTCGGACGAGCTCGTCGCGGACCTTGGCGACGATGTCGGCGAGAATCGCCTTGGTGGGGGCGGCCACGAAGATGGCCTCCGCGTTCTCCGCCGCGAATCGGCGACCACGATCGGACGCCCCGGCCTGATAGATGACCGGCGATCCCTGTGGCGACGGCTCGGACAGGTGAATCCCCGGAACGGTGAAATGTGTTCCGCGATGGCCGATGTGATGCACCTTGTCCGGGTCGGCGAAGATGCCCGCCGCGCGGTCGCGGCGCACCGCGTCCCGTTCCCAGGAGCCCTCCCACAGCTTGTAGAGGACGGTGAGGTACTCGTCGGCCTGGTCGTAGCGGGCGTCGTGTTCGGGCTGGTCGTGGGCACCCATGTTGCGGGCCGCCGCCGGCAGATAGCCGGTGACCACATTCCATCCGATGCGTTCACGAGTGAGGTGGTCCAGCGTCGACAGCCGCCGGGCGAACGGGTACGGATGCTCGAATCCGGTGCCGGTGGTGATCCCGAAGCCGAGATGTTCGGTGGCATGGGCCATCGCCGAGACCAGCAACAACGGATCGTTGACCGGGATCTGGGCGCCCTGGCGGATGGCTGCCTCGTCGTTGCCGGCGTAGACGTCGTAGGTGCCGAGTACGTCGGCGATGAACAGGCCGTCGAAGCCGCCGCGTTCCAGCAGTGTGGCGAGGTCCACCCAATAGTCGAGGGTGTTGTAGTCCCACGATCGGTCGGCGGGGTGACGCCAGAGGCCTGGTGATTGATGCGCAACACAATTCATGTCGAAGGCGTTGAGCCGGATCGGGCGTCGGGCAGATGTCGGTTCGGGCACCAGGAGATGATGGAGACGATTCCGGCGACCGGCCACGGTTGCGCGCAGCCCGATCCTAGACTTGCTCCATGCGATCAATCGAGATTCTGCAGGACGGGCTGGCCCGGGTCGCCGAGAACGTGCACGCCGTCGTCGACGGCGCCGATCCGGATGTGTTGAACCGCGCGCCGGCCGAGGGTGCGAACTCCATCACCTGGCTGGTGTGGCATCTGACCCGCGTGCAGGACGCCCAGATCGCCGATGTGGCCGGAACACCGGAGATCTGGGTGAGCGGGGGCTGGGCAGACCGATTCGCCCTGCCGTTCGCGCCCGGTGAAACCGGCTACGGTCAAGACCCCGGCGATGTTGCGCGGGTCGTCGTCGACGATCCGGCGCTGTTGACCGGCTACTACGACGCCACCCATCGTGCGAGCATCGATTATCTTGCCGGACTGTCGGATTCGGATCTGGACCGGGTGATCGACGAGAACTGGGACCCGCCGGTCACCCTGGGTGTACGGCTGGTGAGCATCGTCGACGACGACGCCCAGCACATCGGACAGGCGGCCTACCTCAAAGGTCTGAACGCGCTGCGCCGATGGTGACCGTGGTGATCGCCTTCGCGATGAACATCCTCGTCGCGGTGGCGAAATCCGTGGCGGCCGCACTCACCGGGTCGGCGGCGATGGTGGCCGAGGCCGCCCACTCCTGGGCCGATGCGGGCAACGAGGTGTTCCTGCTGATCGCGGAGCGACGCGGCGCGCGCGGACGTGACCGCCGGCATCCGTTCGGGCACGGCCGGGAAACCTATGTGTGGTCGATGTTCGCGGCCTTCGGGTTGTTCACTGTCGGCGCGGTGGTGTCGATCATGCACGGCATCAGCGCGCTCAGTGACCCCGAACCCGACGCCGACTACCTCATCGGTTATCTGGTGCTGGCCATCTCTGCGCTGCTCGAAGGGGTGTCCTTTGCCCAGTCGGTCCGCCAAGCGCGCGCCGGTGGACGCCGGATGTCCATGTCGCCGTTACGTTTTGTGGTTCGGACGTCGAACACCACGTTGCGCGCGGTGTTCGCCGAGGACGCCGCCGCCCTGACCGGTCTGGCCATTGCCGCGCTCGGCATGGCCTTGCACGAGATCACCGGGGAGGCCTTCTGGGACGCGCTGGGGTCGATCCTGGTCGGCTGCCTGCTCGCCTACATCGCGGTGTTCCTGATCAAACGCAACAGCGAGTTCCTCGTCGGACAGGTGGCAATGCCGTCGATCCGCGACGACATGCTGCGCCGGCTGCGTGAACACCCCGACATCGACCGCGTCACCTATCTGCACGCCGAATACGTGGGACCGGTGCAGTTCTACCTGGTTGCCGCGGTCGACATCGTCGGAGATCTGCCCGAACACCAGCTGGCCTCCCGGTTGCGGAGTCTGGAAGCGCAGCTGGAGGAGGACGACGTGATCGTCGAGGCCGTGCTGACGTTGTCCACCGTGGATGAGCCGTCGCTGGATTGATCGTCGGATTCCGGGCCTCGGGCGTGTGCGCGTAGGTTTGGACCCGTGGACCTCCGTATCTTCACCGAACCCCAGCAAGGCGCGACCTACGAGGATCTGCTCCGCGTGGCCCGCGCGACCGAGGATCTCGGCTTCGACGCCTTCTTCCGCTCCGATCACTATCTGGCGATGGGAGTCGACGGCCTGCCCGGCCCCACCGACGCCTGGCTCACGCTGGCGGGGCTCGCGCGCGAGACCTCCCGGATCCGGCTGGGGACGCTCGTCACGTCGGCGACGTTCCGGCATCCCGGGCAACTGGCCATCGAGGTGGCCCAGGTGGATCAGATGAGCCGTGGGCGGATCGAATTGGGTTTGGGTGCAGGCTGGTTTGAGCGTGAGCACGCCGCCTACGGAATCCCGTTCCCGTCGCTCGTCGACCGGTTCGACCGGCTCGAGGAGAGTTTCGAGATCATCACCGGACTGTGGAACACACCGACGGGACGGACCTTCGACTTCGAGGGTGCGCACTACCAGCTGAGCAATTCGCCGGCTCTGCCCAAGCCGGTGCAGGAGCCGCGACCGCCGATCATCGTGGGCGGCAAGGGGAAACGGCGCACTCCCGCGCTCGCGGCACGATTCGCCGACGAATTCAATGTGGTCTTCGAGCCGGTGGCGGAGGCGGGTGCGCAGATCGGGCGGGTGCGTGCCGCTTGTGCCACAGCGGGCCGCCGGCCGGAGTCGATGCGGTTCTCGGCCGCTCTGGTGCTCTGCTGTGGGCGCGACGAGGCCGAATTCGGCCGTCGTGCGGCCGCCATCGGGCGTGAGCCCGACGAACTGCGTGCCAACGGTGCCGCCGGGACACCCGACGAGGTGGTCGCGACCATCGCGTCCTACCGCGCGGTGGGCGTGGAGCGTATCTACCTGCAGACCCTCGACCTCGGTGATCTCGATCATCTGGAACTCGTGGCTCATCGGGTGGCCCCGCAATTGAACTGACCCGTCTGCAGCCCGGCTCACCGGTCGAAGGCGGCGTGCATCTCCCAGAACAGGATCTCGGCACCGCCCTCGGTGCGAACGTCCAGAGCGTCGGAGTCGTTGGTGCGCACCGCATCCCCCTCGGTGAGCGTGGCCGACTCGGCGAGCCTCAGATCTTCGCGTGCGACGTAGAGATGCCCATGTGGCGCGGCCGGCAAGGTCACCTCAGACTCGGGATGCATCCGTGCGATGTGAAGTGCGACAGAAGAATTGGCGATCGAGACTGCGGTGCCATCGGCGTGGTCGGGAAGTCCGGACACCACCGTCACCAGCTGGCCGGACGCGAGTTCGTCGGTGAAATCCCGCTCGGCATAACCGGGTTCGAGTCCGGCACGTTCCGGCGCGATCCACATCTGGACGACACGCAGTGCCGCGCCGTCGAATCTCGACGCGGCATTGCCCTCACTGTGGCGGATACCGCGTCCGGCGGTCATCCGCTGTACGGTGCCCGGCCGCAGCTCACCGGTGTGCCCCGCGGAATCCCGGTGGTGCAGAGCGCCGTCGAGCACCCACGTGACGATCTCGGCGTCGCGGTGCTGGTGCATGTCCAGGCTCTCGCCGGCGTCCACCCGATCGTCGTTGTGTACCAGCAACACACCGTGCGCGTTGGCCACCAGGTCGAAGTTCCCGGTCGCCGGAAACGACTGCCAGGAGTCCAGCCAGGCGTCTCGCCAATGGTGCCGGTCCCCGGCCCGGATGATCTCGAGCGACATGAGCTGATCTCCCCGCAGACGTGATGGTTGGGTTCCGTTGGAGCAACCGGGATGGTCGCGGGATCTATTCCGCGGTACATGTCGATGGTGGATAATCACCAACTATGGCCGATAGGGGTACGCAGAGTCCGGGGAGTCGTCCGCCGGAGCGTCAGCGCATCCGCAAGCTCGCGCAGGCGGCGCTGAATGCCGACGTCACGGTGGAGCAGCTCACCACGATCATCGACGACATGGGTGAGACCATCGACGGGATCGGCGACACGATGGTGGGGATGAACTCCACCGTCGAGAAGCTCGACGCCACGCTCAACCGGATGTCGAACACCCTCGATCAGGTCGACGCCACGGTGGACCGGATGGCCGAGGTGGTGGCGCGGATGGAACGCGTGGTCGGACGCGTGGAGGCCATCGTCGAGATCGGTGAACTCGCGACCCGCCCGCTCGGTGCCCTCGAATCGGCCGGCCGCAGTGTGATCGCCCGGCTCGGAATCCGGTGAGCCGCATGGAGACACGGACATTCACCGGTGCGCACGGACAGCAGATCACCTACGACGTCCATCGGCCCGCCGGGACGCCGCGTGCGCTGGTGGTCATCGCCCACGGTCTCGGCGAGCACGGTGCGAGATACGCGTACGTGGCCGAGCGGTTCGTCGACGCCGGTTTCCTGGTGGCGGTGCCCGACCACGTGGGGCACGGCCGGTCGGGCGGCAAGCGTCTCCGCATCCGCCGGTTCGCCGACTTCGCCGACGACCTGGACACCGTCATCGATCAGATGGCCGGGGATCAGATGGCCGGGGATCAGACTGGGGGAGATCAGACTGGGGGCGAGTTGCCCACCTTCCTGCTCGGACACAGCATGGGGGGTGCGATCGCCCTGGATTACGCCCTGGACCATCAGGACAAACTGGACGGGCTGGTGCTGTCCGGGGCCGCGGTGGTCCCCGGCGACGATCTGCCGGCGCCGGCGATCGCGGTGGCCAAGGTGTTGGGCCGGGTGGCGCCCTGGGCACCCACCTCGGCGCTCGACTCGTCGAACATCTCCCGTGATCCGGAGGTGGTGGCCGCCTACGACGCCGACCCGCTGGTGAGCCGTGGACGTATCCCGGCCGGTCTGGGTGGCGGGCTGCTGTCGGCGATGCAGAGCTTTCCCGATCGCCTGCCGTCGCTGCACCTGCCGCTCCTGGTGCTGCACGGCGGTGCCGATGCGCTGACCGCCCCCGCGGGCAGTGAGCTGGTCGACCGGCTGGCGGGTTCGTCCGACAAGAAGTTGATCATCTACGACGGCCTCTACCACGAGATCTTCAACGAGCCGGAACGCGACGCGGTGACCGGAGACGTCCTCGACTGGCTCGAGGCGCGAATCCGGTAGGACTCAGGCGGTCGGCACCGGCGTGGTTGTGGTCGTCGTCGGAGCGGTGACCTCGGGTGTGACGTCGGTGCTCGGAGCCGGTTCCTCGGTGGTGGCCGAGGGCGCCGTCTCCGATGTCGTGTCCGGCACCCGCGGGACCTCGGTACCGGTGACCTTGTTGGTCAGGTCCGGTGTCGCGGACTCGGTGGCCGATCCGGTGGTGCTCGGCTCGGTTGCCGACGGTTCGGTTGCCGACGGTTCCGTTGCCGACGACTCGGTACTCGAGGAGTCGGTGGTGGAGGTCTCGGTGGTGGAGGTCTGGTCGGCCGCGAGGACCGCGGGATCGAGAACCGGCGACATGGCGGCCGCCTTCTGTGCGGCAACGGTGGCCTTGACCGAACCCTGCGGATCGGGGGTGCCCTCGGCCGAGACTACCTGGGTCTTGGTGGTCACCGGCGGATTGTTCCGCAGCGCCTCGAGCACATGGGGTTTGCCGTCGGCGAGGGCGCGGCCCCAGTTCTCCCAGGTGTGCCCGCCGTAGTTGGGCAGCGAGATCACCGACGCACCGCTCTGCGCGGCCTGCATCTGGAAGAGCACCGTCGATACCGCCGACAGGATCTCCAGCGCGATGGCGCTGATCTGATCCTGGGGGGAGAGCTTCTTCATCTCCGACGCGGTGAGGAAGCCGTTGCCCGAGGAGATGATCAGGACCTGACCGTTCTCCTTGAGCTTGGCGACGTTCTTGGACGGATCGTTGTCGGCCCACCGCTGGCTACCGGGCGTGCCCCACATGTTGAGGATGCCGTTGGTGTAGTTGGAGACCATCGTCTGGGAGGCGAAGACCCCGGCGTAGCCGATGGGGTTGTCGGTCTGGTAGTACCCCGACATCGCCTGGACGACCTTGAACTGCTCGGGATGACGCTCGGCCAGGGTGACGGCCGGTCCGCCCGACATCGAGAGTCCGACGATCGCGTTGTTGTTGGGGCTGACGCCGAAGTTCTCCTGCAGGTAGTCCGGCAGCTCGGAGGTCAGGAAGGTCTCCTGCTTGATCGTCTTGTTGTCACCGCCGGCCCCGCCGTCCCAATCGGTGTAGAACGACGACGCCCCGCCGACCGGCATGACCAGGGTGGTGTCGGTGCGGCCGTCATAGACCTTGGCGGCCTGCACGTCGGTGGTCCACGCCGACCGGTCTTCACCGGCGCGCATGCCGTCGAGCAGATAGATGCCCTGGTTGCTGCCGTTGGACGCACGGATCTGGACGATGACGTACTTGTTCTGCGACTTCGACCAGACCTTGCAGTTCTGCACGTAGTTGCCGGATTTGTCCCACGTGCAGCCTGGACGCAATATGTCGGGGTGTCCGGCGAGCGCGCGGGCCGGATTGGTCGCGGAGAACAGCGAACTCGCCGCGAACAGCGCCAGGGTGAGGATGGCCACCACGGACACGCCGGTGATGATGCGGCCGCGCGGGCTCAACGTTGTGGACGACATAGAACTCCTGACAGCTGCGGCACGGCGAGAAAACTGTGCCGGGGATGCTCGGAATGTCGTCGGCGAAGCGGCCGGTGTTACAAACCCGCCACCGTCCGTTGGGGTTTGGACGGTGGCGGGTGTGGGACGGGTGGGTCAGGCGCTGTAGCCGAGCAGCGACTTCACCTCGAGGAACTCGTCGAAGGCGTAGTCGCCCCACTCTCGGCCGTTGCCGCTCTTCTTGTAGCCGCCGAATGGTGCGACGGGGTCCACCTGGGCGCCGTTGAGCGAGATGGAACCAGCCCGGATCTGCGAGCCGATACGACGGACCTCGTCGATGTCGGCGCCGGACACGTAGCCGGCCAGCCCGTACTCGGTGTCGTTGGCGATCTTGATCGCCTCGTCGACCGAGTCATAGCCGATGATCACCAGGACCGGACCGAAGACCTCGGTCCGCGCGATCTCCATGTCGTTGGTGACGTTGGTGAACACGGTCGGCTTGACGTAGTAGCCGGTGGGCAGGTCGTCGGGGCGTCCGGGACCGCCGACCACGGCGGTCGCCCCGTCGGCGATGGCGCGTTCGATGAGGCCCTGGATCTTGTCGAACTGGGCCTCGGAGACCACCGGGCCGAGCATGACGCCGGTGGTGGGGTCGCCCACGGTGAAGTTCGGGGCGGTCGCCTTGATGACCTCGGCGGCCTCATCGATCCGGTGCGACGGGATGAGCATGCGGCTCGGTGCGTTACAGGACTGGCCGGAGTTGAGCATCATCGTGGCGAAGCCACCGGCGACGTTCTCGGCGAACTTGTCGTCGTCGAGGATGACGTTGGGGCTCTTGCCGCCGAGTTCCTGGGCGACACGCTTGACGCTGGGGGCCGCGCTCTTGGCGACCTCGATGCCGGCGCGGGTGGAACCGGTGAAGGAGATCATGTCGATCCCCGGGTGGCTGGCGAGCGCATTGCCCACGCCGGGACCGTCGCCGTTGACGAGGTTGAACACTCCGTCGGGTACCCCGGCGGCGTCGAAGATCTCCGCGACGATCGCGGCGCTGAACGGCGCCACCTCGGACGGCTTGAGGACCATGGTGCAGCCCATCGCCAGTGCCGGCGCGACCTTGCACATGACCTGGTTCAGCGGCCAGTTCCACGGGGTGATGAAGCCGCACACGCCGACCGGTTCCTTGACGATGCGATGCGATCCGCGGTCGTCGGAGAACTTGTACTCGGGGAGTGCGGCAGCGGCGGTCATCAAGTGGCCCAGGCCGATCGGGACCTGGGCGGCGTTGGTCAGGCCGGTCGGCGACCCCATCTCCTCGGTGACCGCGGCGGCCAGGTCACCCATCCGGTTCTGGTATTCGGCGACGATCGCGTTGAGAACCGCGACCCGCTCGTCGACGGTGGTCTGTCCCCAGGTGGCGAAGGCGCGCCGGGCGGCGTCGACGGCGGCATCGACGTCGGCGGCACCACCGAGTGCGACCTGTCCGGCCGCCTTCTCGGTGGCGGGGTTGATGACGTCGATCAGGTTGAGCTCGGCGGGCTCGACCCACTGGCCGTCGATGTAGAACTTGTTGATCTCGCGCATGCTGCCTCCGGAGTGATCCACAGTTGTACTGATCACAACTGTTGTCTGTTTCACACTCTATGTCATCTGTTCTCACATCGAGACCGACCTGGGCGGTCCGATGTTCTACGTTCGAGACATGATCCTCATCGTCGTGAAATGGCCCATCAAACCCGAATACGCCGATCAGTGGCCCGAGCTGTCGGCCGAGTTCACCGAGGCCACGCGGGCCGAACCCGGCTGTAAGTGGTTCGACTGGTCACGCAGCCTCGACGACCCCAACACCTACGTTCTCGTGGAGGCCTTCGAGGACGACGCCGCCGAGGCACACGTGACGTCGAATCATTTCAAGCAGGCGCAGGCGGAGCTCCCCAAGTACCTGGCCGCGACGCCGGACATCATCAACACCACGATCGCCGATGACGATTGGTCCAAGCTCGGGGAGATGCAGGTCGATTAGGCGCGCGTGCCGACGGCGTCCTCGTCGTGCTCGGGTGTCTCCTGCGTCTTGAGGGCCTCGCCTTCGACGTCGACGTTGGGCAGGAGGCGATCGAGCCAGCGCGGTAGCCACCACGCCTTGTCGCCTAGCAGCGTGAGCACCGCGGGCATCAGCGTCATCCGGACCACGAAGGCGTCGAAGAACACCGCGGCCGCCAGGGCGAAGCCCATCACCTTGATGAAGGCCATGTCCTGCAGCATGAAGGCGGCGAACACCGAGATCATGATGGCGGCCGCCGCGGCAACCACCCGCGCGCTGTGCCGGTAGCCGACGATCACGGCCTGCTTGGCGTCGGCGCCGTGGACGTAGGCCTCGCGCATTCGGGTCACCAGGAACACCTGATAGTCCATCGCCAGGCCGAACACGATGCCCACCATCATGATCGGCAGGAACGACACCACCGGCTGCGGATTGTTCACGATGCCCAGGGCGCCGTCGGTGAACAGCGCCACGGTCACGCCGAAGGTCGCGGCAACGCTGAGCAGGAACCCGAGGGCCGCGGTGAGCGGCACCAGGATCGAGCGGAACACGATGATCAGCAAGATGAACGCGAGGCCGACCACCACCAGCAGGTAGGGCAGCAGCGAGCCCGAAAGACGATCGGACACATCGAGTTCGATGGCAGTCTGCCCGGTCACGCCGTAGCTGACCCCGGTGGTGCGCTGGACGGTGGATTCCATCGAGCGCAGGGTTTCGACGAGCTGATGGGTGGCCTCGTCGTCGGGGGCGTGCGAGGGCAGCACGTTGATCACCGCGGTGTCGCGGGACGGGGTGAGACCGTCGGCTCCGATCCATGCGGTCGCGACACCGTCGACGTTCTTCAGGTCGTCGACGAGGGTGTTGTAGGTGCGGACCCGTTCGGCCGGGCCGTCGATGGAGCGGCCGTCGGCCACCACCACGAGCGGACCGTTGTAACCGGGGCCGTACTTGTCCGATACCAGGTCGTAGGCCTGACGCTGGGTGGTCGACGGATCCGACGTCCCGTCGTTGGGCAACGCCAGTTTGAGGCCGGCCATCGGGATCGCCAGTGCCAGAAGAACTATCACGATGCCGCCGGTGACCAGACGCGGGTGGTCCACCACGCGGCGCACCCACCGCTGTCCGTTGTGCACCCGGGCCGGGTCATGCGGGCCCACGTCGGGTGCGTTGAGGAAGCCGAGCCGGCCCGCAAAGGTCTTGCCGCCGAACACCCCGAGGATCGCGGGCAGCAGCGTGAGAGCGACGAGGACGGCGACGATCACGGTGCCGGCGGCAGCGATACCCATCGCGGTGAGGAACGGGATGTTGACGATGGCCAGTGCGGCCAGCGCGATCACGACGGTGCTGCCGGCGAAGACGACGGCCGACCCCGCGGTACCCACGGCACGTCCGGCCGCCTCCGCTCGGCTCGAGGTTTGGTGCATCTCGTGGCGGTAGCGGGACACGATGAACAGTGCGTAGTCGATGCCCACCGCGAGCCCGATCATGGTCGCGAGAATCGGTGTCTCACTGCTGAGATCGAAGAAGTAGGTGCCGACCGAGACGCCCAGCATGCCGATCGCGACACCGACGATCGCGGTGACGATGGGCATACCCCAGGCGACGAGGGAGGCGAAGGTCAGGATCAGGATCAGGGCGCCCACGGCGATGCCGATGAGCTCCGAGGTCATGCCGAGTTCGCTGGCGGTGGTCGCCGAGCCCTTCATGGCCACGGTGAGACCGGCGGCCCGGGCGTCGTCGGCGATGGATTCCAGGCGGTCCATGGTGCTCTGGCTGAGGTCCGAAGCGGTCTCGACGGAGAACGAGGCGCCGAGCTGGGCGGCAGCGTTGTCGGCACTGATCGGTGACAACGCCTGGGCGACGTCGGCCGCCTGCTGTGGCGACTTGCCGAAGATCTGTTCCTGGCTTGCCGCGACCAGCGACCGCAGTTTGCCCGGATTCTGTTGCGTCCCATACGTGGTGAAGGGGCTTTCGATGCTCGCGGGGTCCTTCACCTGATCGATCCCGCGCAGCGAGTCGACCATCTGACCGATGGCCTGCTGATAGCGGGGTTCGGTCAGCGACGACCCCTTGGGCGCCGCGACGACGTAGGTGACCTCGACGCTGTCGCCGAACTTCGGCTTGTCCGGGAAGCGCTCCACCATCAGGTTCTGGGCCTGCTCCGACGGGATGCCGGGAATGGAGAAGGATTCCGAGGTCGGCTTCGCCAGCAGGCTCGCGCCGACACCCATACCGATCAGGACGAGCACCCAGATGGCGATCGTCTTGAACCGATTGGCATACGCCCATCGCCCCACTTTGTAGAGGTAGGTTGCCACGTTCTACTGCTCCTTCAATCGGGGAATGGGTTGGGCCAGACCGGATTCGATCTGGTCCAGCGATGCATTGAGGGTGTCGCGCACGGTGGCGCGGTCGGTGATGGCGTTCGGGTCGGTGCGGGTGACCAGGAACTCGAGGGCGGTGCGGGCGGCGGCGATGGCGCCGTGCAGCACCAGGTGTGGATACAGCGCGCTGGTGCTGTGGCCGCGGTCGACGATCAGGGCGGCCACGCGCTGCTCGATCTGTCCGATCAGATCAACGTGTCGCGAGCGTGCGGTCATCAGGGGTTCGGAATCGAGCAGCCGCAGCAACGTGGCGAACTCGGCCGGTTCGCCGAGGTCCGGGGTCGCGGTGGCGACATCGACGAGGGCGAAACGGACGGACTGCCAGAAGGATTCGTCGACAGGACGTGATTCGATCCGCTCCACGATGGAGTCGAAGAGGGCTGTCGCGAAGTAGACGAGTGCGTCTTCTTTCCCGCTGAAGTAGTTGTGGAAGGTGCGCACCGAGACCCCGGCCTCGGCTGCCACCGCGTCGATGGTGACACCGTCGATGCCGTCACGGGTCGCCATCCGCAGGACTGCCCGGGCGAGTGCGAGACGGGTGGCCGCCTTCTTGGTCTCGCGCAGGCTGGTCGCAGTCACGGGTTCCACGGTAGACAAGTTGCACACGTCTGCAAGTTTGCAGTCGGATGCAAAAATGCGAGAGTGGTCACACTGTGGCGGTCGTGGTGACAAGGTCGACTCCCGTGATGGGGAACTCAACGACGCGGCCGAACGTCTTCGCCGGCCGCAATGCGATCGTGACGGGTGGCGGTTCGGGGATCGGGGCGGCGCTCACCCGCGCTCTTGCGGCCGCGGGCGTCGACGTGACCTGCGCCGACATCGACGCGTCGGCAGCCGAACGGGTCGCTACGGGCAACGACCGGATCCGTCCGGTGACGCTCGATGTCACCGATGCGGACGCGGTGACCCGCGTCGTCGAGGACGTGGTGGCCCGCGACGGCCGCATCGACCTGATGGTCAACAACGCCGGCATCTTCTGGGGTGGTCCCACCGAGGAACTGAGTCGCGACCAGTGGAACGCCATCATCGACGTCAACATCCGGGGCGTCGTGCACGGTGTGACGGCGGCCTACCCGCACATGGTGCGGCAGCGCTCCGGGCACATCGTCAACACCGCGTCGATGGGTGGGCTGACCGCCGCCGGTCTCATCACGAGTTACGTGATGACCAAGCACGCCGTCGTCGGGCTCTCGCTGGCGTTACGCTCCGAAGCCGCCGGTTACGGCGTGGGCGTGACGGCGCTGTGTCCGGCCGCGGTGGAGACACCGATCCTGGACAAGGGCGGCATCGGCGGTTTCGTCGGACGCGACTATTTCCTTTCTGGACAAGGGGTTTCGACTGCCTATGATCCGGACCGGTTTGCCCGCGACGCGCTGGCGGCCATCGAACGCGACCGCGCGCTACTGGTCGTCCCGGTGCAGGCGCGGATGGCCTGGCGCTTCAGTCGCCTCGCACCCGGCCTGATGGGGAGGATGGCGCGGCGCTTCGTCGACCAGCAGCGGCAGCGGCACCCGGCGTGACGGGGGCTCGAGCAGACCGGAGCGTCAGTGCACGCTGGACAGAATGGCCAGCACCACTCCGACGACGGTCAGCACGCCGACGATAACCGCCATCACGATGGTCAGCCGGCGGCGGCCGTGGCGGGCAGCGTTGATGCCGACCCCGATGCAGATCAGGATCACCGCGGAGTAGAGCGAGATCCCGAGCGTCAACAGTGCCGGGGAGGTCTCGGCGAGTGCGAGCGGGGCGCCGTTGGTCATGACGTGAGTACATCATGTGGGTTGGTTCTGGCCCAATTCCCAGGACATTGGCCCGACTGCTCTTGGACTGTTCTCAGCAGCCCGGACGACCTTGGACGCCGTGAACACCGAGAACTGGAACCCCCACGGCTATGACACCCCGCCGCCGCCACAGCCACAGCCGCAACCGCCGCCACAGCCGCCCCGTCGTCTCGCCGGTCCCGTGGTGGCCGCGGCGGTCATCGCCGGTCTGATCGGTGGCGGGGTGGGACTCGGTGGCAGCCTGCTGATCGATCAGGCGGCACCGAACCGAACCGCCGTGCCCGCGCTCATCGCGCAACCGAATGCCACCAGCGCCGCCGATCTGCAGCCCGGCTCGACGACCTACGCCGCACAGGTGGCATCCAAGTTCACCGCCGACATCCGGGTGGCCACCTCGCAGGGCACCGCTGTCGGCAGCGGGATCGTGTTGTCGCCGGACGGCTATGTGCTCACCAACAATCACGTGGTTTCCGGGCGTCCGATGGCAGCCAGATCCAGGTCACCACCTCCGACGGCAAGACCTACGCGGGTGCCGTCACCGGGACCTCACCCTCCTATGATCTCGCGATCGTGAAGCTGGCCAACGCCTCCGGACTGACGCCGGCCACGCTGGGGCAGTCGTCCGGACTCAAGGTCGGCGAGCAGGTGGTCGCGGTGGGGTCACCGGAGAACCTGTCCAATACCGTCACCTCGGGCATCATCTCGGCCTTGTCGCGAACGGTGACCGCCGGCAGCCAGGACGGTGGCGGCGAGGTCGCCGTCTACAACGGTTTGCAGACCGATACGCCGATCAACCCGGGAAATTCCGGTGGGCCACTGGTGAATCTGTCCGGTCAGGTCATCGGCGTCAATTCGGCCGTGGACACCGGGCAGGGGTCCACCGGTGGTGTCCAGGCCTATGGTCTGGGATTCGCCATCCCCATCGACACCGCCCGTCGGGTGGCCAATGAGCTGCTCGCCGACGGTCATGCGACGAAACCCGTTCTCGGCGTGTCCGGTTCGCTGGAGGCGCAGAACGACAACGGCGTGGCCGGTGCGCGCCTCACCTCCGTGGAGTCCGGTGGCGCGGCCGATGCCGCAGGCATCAAGGCGGGTGACGTCGTCACCAAGGTGGGGGACGCGATGATCGGCAACTACGCCGACCTGATGGCCCAGATCCTCACCCGCGCACCGGGTCAGACGGTGCCGGTCACCGTATCCTCGGGTGGACAGACCAGAACGGTTCAGGTCACACTCGGGTCCGCGGTGGACAAGCAGCAGACCGTGATCACGCGGTCCCCGTTCGGCGGTCTCGTCCCCTGACCTCACCCGCCGAAGAGCAGGTACAGTCCGCCGAAGGTGTAGGCGACCATCACCACGATCAGCCCGAGCTGTCCGGACAGCTGATGTCCCTTGGGTAGAATGCGCAGTGAACGGTCATGTGCCGCAATCACTCCGAGGACGTGTCCGCAGAGCACGAACAACATCTTCGATGTTGCCAGCACCCCCTGGTGTTCGGACAGTACGTAGGAGACGCTCAGGTCGGAGATGCCGAGGACATTCCAGCCCAGATCGGCGGGATCGGCCAGCAGGATCAGCGTGGCCTGTCCCTTCTCCACGAGATAGGAGAAGTAGTGGGCGAAGATGTATCCGACGATGATCGGCACGATCGAATGCACCAGCCGACCGGGTAATGCGCGTCGTTGCTCCCTGGTGACCCCGCCCACCATCTGCGTCGATACCCAGTAGGTGGTCGCCACAATGCCGACGGCACAGAGCAATCCGATGGTTCGCCAGGTCTGTGGTGCGCCGCTGTCCTCGACGAAACGGGCCCAATTCGGGAACGCGTTGAAGCTGTCGAACGCCGTCGATCCGAGGAGTACGGCGACCACGGCGACGATCCCCGGCACCGGCACCAGTCCACCCAGCGAATCCAGCGGATTACGCCAGGCCAGGGCGCCGTCGCGGCCGCGGCCGACGATCGCGAGATTCGACACCAGCGAGCTGTACACCTCGAACGGGTCCGCCGCGGCACACCAGTCCCGGCCGAAGATCGCCGAACCGATCAACACGACGGCCACATAAGCCAGCAACCAGGTGCGCACTGCCCACACCTCACCGTTGCTGCTGCAGGCGAGTTCGAGCCAGGCGAAGGCGAACAGCCCCAGCGCTCCGGGCCACACGCCGACCCAGCGGGGCAGCGTCAGTGGCGCCGGCCGGTCTCGAAAGAGCACGCGGTGCACCGTCCGCCACGGTGACAGCACCCGCCAGAACGGTCCGAGCAACAGTGAGGCGGGCACCAGACCGACCCACACCAGGACGTAGAGGAATCCGGGCAGGGGATTGCGGCCGGCCTCCGCCGATACCGCGAAGGCGGCGAGTCCCACCCAGACGACCAGCGCCACCGCGAGCAGCCGCAGCACACCGCGGATACGGGAGTCGTCGGAGAGCGCGGCCACCGGCGCCGGCAGCCGACGCGCCACGCGGTCGGGCTGCAGGCGCGGCGTCTTCCACACCACGATCGTGATGACGAACGACAGGGTCAGCGCCCACGCGCCGCCGATGAGTGCATAGGTGAACGGGATCGGCAGATCGGTTGATCCGCCGATACCGTGGGCGAGAAGCATCGGAACTCAGCGCACCTGCAGGGTGGCCACGGTGACGTCGGCCTCATGGAGTTCGATGGCGACCGACCCGGGCACCGCGACGGTGAACTCGAAGCGCTGCCGTTGTGCGCCCGCGGACACCTCGAAGGAATGCTCGGGAGTGGAGTGGACATGCAGCTCGTCGGCGGTGTCGGAGGTGACGTACAGGACGACCGGTTTGCCGACGGTCGCCTCGATGCGGGCGTTACGCGGGGTGACGGCGCCGTCGGCGATGGTGATGTCGACGGTGGTCGCGTCGTCCTGGGGGGAGCTGATGCTCACGGCGGTCTGCGCCGAGCTGCTGGTCGCAGGCGCGTCGGAGTCGCTGCCGCAGGCGGTGACGCCGACGCCGAGCGCGCTCAGGATCGCCACCGCACCGATCAGGGGTCGCAGCCGGGTGTTCATCGGTCTCCTTCGGTGTTGTCGTCGGATGTGTTTGTCGGGTCCGGGTTCTCGGTCGTGTCGGGGTGTGCCGTGTCCGGGTCTGTGTCTTCGAGCGCCTCGTGGGCCATCGCGTTCTCGAGGGCCTCGGCCCGGCGATCGCGGATCACGATCACCAGGATGACGACGACGATGACGGCCACCGGAAGCAGCGCCGGGATGGCGAGGAGGACCGAGTGGTCGGCCAGATAGATCGTGTGCGGTGCAGCCGATCTCACCGGGACGTTCCGGTGGTGGGTCGCTCGGGTGCTCGTGGCGCCGGCGCGGCGCCCGGGGTGGCGTCGACCTCGGCGAGCTGTTCACGGCGGGCGGCATTGACGCGTACCGCACCCCAGCACAGCAACCAGATGAATGCGAGCGTGCAGGCGAGCACCACCAGCGAAGCCATCCCGAAGGCGAGCGCCGACGCGTCGGCCTTGCGTTCACGCTGCAGGATCGACAGCTCCTGCTCGAACGGGTAGGCGGTGCCGGGCTGCGCGATCACCTCGGTGGCCCCGATGCCGGGATCGGCGGGCAGGTACACCGGCACCGCTCCCATCTCCTTGCCGTTCTGCACCCGCAGCAACGTTTTCCAACTGCCGCCCACCGGGAACGGTTCGGTGGTCTCGTAGGTGGTGGGGCCCACCTTGCGCAGGGTGTCGATGTGCAATCCACGCAGTTCGCTCTCGCCGCCCTGCCATGCCATGAGCTGCACCCACTCGGCGTCGTCGGGGATCTCGCGGCTCAATTCGATTGTCGCCGTACGCATCGTGTTGCCGTCGTCCGCGGCGGCGTCGGCGACGGTGAATGTGGCGGTGAGATCCGGTGTGTGATAGGTCAATCCGTTGGCGGTGACGATCGCCGCCACGGCCACGAAGACCACCATGATGCTGCGCCGGATCGCCGGTCGCGGTAGCGGCTCGCCGCGGACCGCCACCACGAACAGCGCGGCCACGAGCCCGGAGATGGTGGCCGCCGGCACCGCCATCAGCAATGCCTCGACGGTGAAGCCGGTGTTCCAGCCGATCGGGAACACGGCGTTCACCCAGATCCGTTCGAGGAAGAAGCCGAGCGTTCCGGCGAGCAGTCCGGCGACCGCTCCGAACAGCAAGCGGCGCTGCAGGAGTGGGGTGAAGGCCAGTACCTCGACGATGATCGCGATGCCGAGGTAGAGCGGGAAGATGCTGAACGGCGCCTCGGCCGGAACCCAGACGATCCACGCGATGACCTCGCGGATGATCGCCGCGGCCAGGACCGCGAACACCGCGGCGCCACGTCCGGCGAGCAGCCGCCCCACGACGAGGGCAAAGGCGCCGGCCGCCAGCATCAGCGTCGGATGGAAGACGGCGCGGAATTACTGTACGCCGAAGTCGAATTCGACCTGATAGACCGACATGCCGATGACGAGACCGGCAGCCATCATCGCGCGGCCGAACCACACCATGAAGCTGCCGCGGCCCGGTGGGCGCCCGTCCTCGCCCACGAGGTCACCGGCGTCGTCGCGATGGAGTCTCGGCGCGGCGGCGCCCTCCCAGTCGAGGATGATGATCGCCAGCAACGACAGGCCGGCGCCACCGATGAGCATCAGATGCGTCGGACCCCACAGGGTGACGTCCTGGCCGAAGATGCGATGCCAGATGTCGTCGAGCGGGAAGCCGATCAGCGCGTAGAGGCCGGCGGTGGCGATGAGGATGCCGCCGGTGGGGGCATACCAGGTACGGGTGATCTTCACCGGGACGCGACCGGACTGCGACCCCGGCGGGGTGCCCGGTTCCTCACGCGGCAGGATCATCGCCAGCACGCCACCGATGAACAGGAAGAACAGGCCGAACAGGATGAAGTAGTGGGCCGGGTTGGCCAGCGGCCCGGAGTCGCGGCCGCGGCCGATGTGCAGGCTGACGTCCTAGATGAACCCGAACATCGCGGTGATGATCGTGGTGGTGAACAGCAGGCTCGGCAGCGCCACCCAGGGCGGGCGCCGGAACAGGCGGCCGGCGAACTCGGCGAAGGTCTGCAGCCAGGTGATCCGCCGGGTTCGATGAAGGTAGGCGATCAGGCCCAGGCCCGCGGAGATGACGCCGGCAATGGCGGTCATCAGGAGGACCTGGTCGAGTGCGGCACCACCTCCCTCGTCGGCGGCGAGGATAGCCCAGGGTGCATCACGGCACTGTCCACCTGGTCACAATGCCCGGTCTGTCCCTATTGTGTCAATAGTCGTTGTCAGGGTTGCCTACGGAGCATTCCCCAGAACCCGAAGGCCACGGTTGCCAGCACGCTGACCACCGTGAACCACGGCAGTCCGATCTCGACGATGATCGGCACGGCGAGTGCGGTCAACAGACCGCCGCCCAGGAACGGTTCGTACGGCAGTTGCTTGTAACCGTAGGCGTCGGCCGTGGCGGTGCGCCGCTGCGGATCGACCATGTCGGCGAGCACGAAACCGGTGGCCACATTGCCCTGAGATTGGCCGAAATCGGCGATCGAGTGCTCGAACCAGTCGTCGCGATGGAAGCGCCGGCCGACGGTGAGCAGGCATACCACGCTCCAGCCGACGCCCACCACGGTGAAGACGATCATCGCGGGCACGTTGGAGCCGATTGTGGCCAGGGACATGGTGCCGATCGCACACACCAGCAGGATGTCGAGGGCGACCGACGAAATCCCCTCCACGGCACGCTTGTCCACTCGATGTGCCTGACCGGTCCGGCCCACCAGCCACTGCACGATGAACCCGCCGATGACGGCGACGGGGAACAGCGGCATCTTGTCCAGGATGTCACTGCCGAGTGCGGAAACCACCGCGCGAGCCGCCCACAGGATTCCGACGGACAGCAGGATCGCAGTGCCGATCAAGGCGAACGCGACGGTCGTGGGATGAATCCCGTTGTCGGCAGCGGGCTTACGATCGGCCGGCACGACGTGGACGTCATCGACGTCGTAGCGTTCCTCGGGTTGCAGAGGTTCGTTGCGTTTCACCGTAATTCGCGGATTGCGCACCGCCCACCGGACGAGAGCCGAGCCCACGACGACGCCGGTCACCATGCTGATCGTCGCAAGTCCCAGACCCACGTCGACGAGTTCGCCGACCCCTTGATCGTCGAACACCTGCCCCATCCCGGCGATGGTGCCGTGGCCACCGGCGAACGACATCTCCAACAGCGCACCCGCTTTCGCGGGAACGTCGAAGAACGGGCCGAGTATCAGCAGCACGGCGAGGCCACCGAGGGCGAACTGGCCGAAGGACAGGAAGGCACCGAACAGCGCGTGGGGCGCGGCGGCACGCCAGAGCTGTGCCGGCTTGGGCAGGGTCTTGCCGATCATGATGGCGCCGAAGACGACGTTGATCATCAGGCCCGGGATCACGCGCCAGATCTCGACGACGGACTCGGGGAACAGTCCGTCGGTTCCGGTGACTTCGCCGAGCACCTGTGGGCCGAGGAGAAGCACCAGGAATCCGGCGATCACGCTTGCCGGGATGAACAGCGCCCGCAGAAACGGAACATGAGCCCGGATCACCCACGCGACGAGCAACATCACGCCCAGGATCACCACGGACAGGCCGACGTTCTGCGCGTCGGTGAGTCCTTGCGGTATGCGGGGAATGGTATCGACGGCTACGCCTGCGCCGCGGGGACCCCCTGGGTTTCGGGTGCCCCGCCGATGGGTGTACGGACGTTGATCAGAAGCCCGGCCATCAGTGCGACGCCGGCCAGAATCGCGGCGGCGACGTAGAAGCCGGTGCTCTCACCGTGCACCATCGCGTCCATCTGCAACGCCATCGCATCGGCCGGGCCGCGGATCGCGGTGTGATGATCGGTGATGTAGGCGGCCGCAGCGTTCGCGGCGATGGTGTTGAGTAGCGCTGTCCCGATCGCTCCGCCGACCTGCTGAGAGGTGTTGACCATCGCCGACGCGACGCCGGCGTCGCGGGGCTGGACCCCGTAGGTGGCGAGATTGATCGACGTCATGAATACCGTGCCCATCCCGGCGCCGAGCAGGAGCAGCGCGGGGAACATCACACTCCAGTAGCGGGTGGATTCTGCGGAGATCTGACTGAGCAGCAACATGCCCGCGGAGCCCAGCAGTGCGCCGGGCACCAGCAGGAATCGGGGCGGCACCCGGGTGATGAGGCGGGCCGCGATCTGGGTGGAGCCGATCAGCATGCCGAAGACCATCGGCAGAAAGGCGACGCCGGCGCTCAGCGGCGAATAGTGGTGGACCACTTGCATGTACAGGGTGAGGTACAGGAATGAGCCGAACATCGCGATCACGGACAGCCCGACGCTGAGGTACGCACCGCCGCGTGCGCGGTCGGCCACCACCCGCAACGGCAGCAGCGGATGCGGACTGCGGGCCTGCCAGGCGACGAACACCACCAGCAACACCACGGCCGCGATCAGGCAGGTGATGGTGCCCGTGTCACCCCAGCCCTCCTCGGCCGCCCGGCTGAATCCGTACACCACCAGCGCCAGTCCGCTACCGCCGAGGATGACGCCGGGAATGTCGAGTCGGGGAGTGTGGTCGTGTGCGCGCGGTGGCTCCTTGATCTCCACGATCGCACCGAACAACGCGATGGCTGCGAAGACGACGTTGATGTACATCGTCCAACGCCAGTCCAGGGTCTGGGTGAGCAGGCCACCGAGCAGCAGGCCGATGGCCGCGCCGCCGCCCGCGATGGCGCCGAAGATGCCGAAGGCGCGGGCGCGTTCCTTGGGGGCGGTGAACATGACGGTCAGCAGGGACAGCGCCGACGGGGCCAGCAGCGCGCCGAAGGCGCCCTGCAAAGCCCGCGCGCCGAACAGCATTGCCTCGTTGACCGCCGCACCGCCGAGCGCCGAGGCGACGGCGAATCCGATGAGACCGGTGATCAGGGCACGACGACGTCCCCACAGGTCAGCGATGCGACCACCGGCGAGCAGCAGACCGCCGAAGGCGAGCGCATAGGCGGTGATGACCCATTGCTGGTTCGCGGTGCTGATACCGAGGTCGATCTTGGCGTCGGGCAACGCGATGTTGACCACGGTGCCGTCGAGCACCACCATCAACTGCGCCAGACAGATGAAGACGAGCGCCTTCCACCGTCGCGGATCGGGTTGCGACGATGGCGGTGGAACGGGTGCAGACATGTCGGGGCTCACTCTCATCATGTTTACCCCGTTGCCAACGGATACGAAATAGGCTTTATGCCTGCGACTTTCGATGTCGCAATTGCCCGATCGTGGCAGTGCCCCCAGTCGGACTCGAACCGACACTGGACCGATTTTAAGTCGGCTGCCTCTGCCAATTGGGCTATGGGGGCTCGCGCTACAGCATGGCACGACGCCGGCGGGTGTCGTCCAACCGGTCGAAGGTCATTGACCCCGCTAACTTACGGCGGATAACTTAACGGTGATAACTGTCTGACGACTCGCGGGGGAGTTCTGATGTTGGTCCGAATGACGAGGTTCGTCATAGCCGTGCCGAGGCGCGTGCTGATCGGCGCGGTGGTGTTGCTCGCGCTGTGTGGGGTGTACGGGTTCGGGGCCGCGCAGCATCTGCTGTCCGGCGGATATAGCGACCCGAACTCGGAATCGGCGCAGGCACAACAGGTCCTCGATGACACCTTCGAGCGCGGTGGCGTGCAGGTGGTGCTCAAACTCGACGGTCCACCCGGCATGGACATGGCGCAGGACGCGACTGCGCGGGCGGTCGGGACCGAATTGATCCGTGAACTCGACCAACTCGACTATTTGCAGCAACCGATCCTGTCGGTGTGGACGAGCCCGACGCTGCGCTCGGCGCTGGTCAGCCGCGATGGGTCGTCGGCGCTGATCATCGCGACCCTCGACGGCGGCGAAGAGCTCGCGCCGGCGCATGCGAAGGAGATCGAATCCCGTTTCACCGGTGAGCGACAAGGGATCTCGGTTCGCGTGGGCGGACAGGGGATGGTCTTCGAGCAGGTCAACGATCAGACGACGCGTGACCTGGCGGTGGCCGAGGGAATCGCCATCCCGATCAGTTTCCTGGTGCTGATCGTGGTCTTCGGCGGTGCCATCGCCGCGGCGCTCCCGGTGGTGATCGGCATCGTCGCGATCGTCGCGACCTTCGCCCTGCTACGGCTCATCGCGGCCTTCACCGACGTGTCGATCTTCGCGCTCAACCTGACCACCGCGATGGGGCTCGCCCTGGCCATCGACTACACGCTGCTGTTGCTCACCCGCTACCGCGAGGAGGTGGCGGGCGGACGAGAACGCCCGGACGCCATCGTGGTGACCCTGTCGACGGCCGGGCGAACGGTCGCGTTCTCGGCGGTGACGGTCGCGCTCGCCCTCTGCGCACTGGCGATCTTCCCCATGTACTTCCTGCGGTCGTTCGCCTATGCGGGACTCGGCGTGGTGGCGGTCGCGGCGGTGTCCGCACTGGTGCTCACCCCGGCCATCCTGATGGTCCTCGGTGATCGCATCGACGCCGCCGACGTCCGTAAACCGTTGCGGCGGTTGTTCCGTCGGCCCACACCGGTCCCGAAGACCACCGAGGAGACCTGGTGGTATCGCGCCGTGCAGTGGGTGTTGCGACACGCGGTGCCGGTGGCCGCGGTCACCACCGCCTTCCTGCTCGTGCTGGGTGCTCCGTTCCTGTCCATCAACTTCGGCTTCCCCGATGACCGGGTGCTGCCGCCCGGTGCCAGCGCACACGCGATCCAGCAGGAGATCCGCGACGACTTCGAGGACAACCTCACCGGCACCATCACCATCGTCGCGTCCGGCTCCACCGACGCGGCCCAGCTCGGCGACTACACGCGCGCGCTGTCGACGGTCCCCGACGTGGCGTCGGCCTCGTCATCGGCGGGCACCTTCGCCGACGGCCGGCCGATCGGGCCCGGCGATCCCGCGGCCACCAGGGGTGACAAGCACATCGTCACCGTCACGACCGACCGTGAACCGATGAGCGACGCTGCGCGGGAGCAACTCGACGCCCTGCGGGCCGTTGCGGTGCCCACTGGGTTCGCGGTGCAGATCACCGGTCTCGCGGCCACCAATCAGGACACCGTCCAATCGATCTACGATCATCTGCCGTGGGTGCTCGCGGTGATCGCGATCGCCACGTTCATCCTGCTGTTCCTGTTCACCGGCAGCATCGTGCTTCCACTGAAAGCCTTGGTGCTCAACATCTTGTCGCTGTCGGCGACCTTCGGCGCGATGGTCTGGTTCTTCCAGGACGGTCACCTCGGCGGGCTCGGCACCACGGCGACCGGCTACCTCGTCGCCACGATGCCGGTGCTGATGTTCTGCATCGCGTTCGGATTGTCGATGGACTACGAGGTGTTCCTGCTCGGCCGCATCCGCGAGGAGTGGCTGAAATCCGATCGCACCCGCGAGGCCAGCGACCACGCCGTCGCGCTCGGCCTGGCCAAGACCGGGCGCGTGATCACCGCGGCCGCCCTGCTGATGAGCATCGTGTTCGCCGGGATCGCCGCATCCGAGGTGTCCTTCATGCGCATGTTCGGCGTCGGACTGACCCTTGCCGTCCTCATGGACGCCACCCTGATCCGGATGTTGCTGGTCCCGGCGTTCATGCGGCTGGCCGGCCGGGCCAACTGGTGGGCGCCGACCCCGCTCCGGCGATTGCATGACCGGATCGGCCTGAGCGAGGGCGAACCGTCCGGCAATCCCCATGACCGTCAATCGGAGGTGTCGAGTGAGCGCACCGCGGCCGAGAAGTCCGCGTCGGACCCGGTCTCCCCGCGGCTCCGGTGAGATCCTGGCGGCCGAGATCATCGCGGCCGCATCGGAGCTGTTCGTCGAACGCGGCAGTGACACCGACGTCTCCATCCGTGCGGTGGCCGAGCGAGTGGGCGTGACCCCGCCGTCGATCTATCTGCACTTCGCCGACAAGGCGGCCCTGCTCGACGCCGTCTGCGCCCGCTACTTCGAAGATCTCGACGAGCAGATGGCGGTTGCCTCTGCCGGTGTCGGGGACCCGCTCGAGCGGGCTTTGAGTCAGGGCCTGGCCTATGTGCGCTTCGCGCAGGCCAACCCGGTCCTCTACGGCGTCGCCTTCCGCACCCCACCCACCTCCGGCAGGCACCTCAAGGTCGACGAGGTGCTCGCCGCGTCGGCGTACACGCGATTCTCCGGCATCGTGCGTGAACTGGCCGAGGAAGGCATGTTCGCCGCCGACGACGTCGATGACATCGTCCTCGAGTTCTGGGCGGCCGCCCATGGCATCGCATCGCTGATGCTCACCAAACCCGGGCTGCCGTGGGGCGATGACCTCCGGCATGCGGAGAACGTGCTGCGTTCGGTCTGGCTGGGGCGGGCTGCACTCGGGTCGCCGAACGACAAGATGGTCAAGAGAAGGTAAAGTCGCCAGGGAACGGCCGTCCGTGGGGAACCCACGCGGGAGTGCCGTCGTTGACACGACAGATATCCGCAGCGAACACAAGAGGAGCGTTTCGTGCGAGAGAGCAGCAACCCGGTGATGCGCGGCGTGGTCCGTGACAACCAGACCGGGTACGCGGGCTTCGGAGCCGGCATGGCCGGCGCCGGACAAGGCGCAATGATGAACCAGTTCGGGCAGCAGACCGCCGACCCGTACGCCCAGCCGGCGCCGCCGGCCACCCGTCAGCTCACCATCGATGACGTCGTCACCAAGACCGCGATCACCCTGGGTGTGCTGACCATCTCGGCGATCGTCACCTACTTCCTGGTCGATCAGAACGAGGCGCTCGCCATGCCTCTGATGGCGCTCGGCGCGATCGTCGGCCTGGTCCTCGTCCTCGTCGCCTCCTTCGGGCGTAAGCAGGACAACCCCGCGATCGTCCTGGCCTACGCAGTATTCGAAGGTCTCTTCCTCGGCGCCATCTCCTTCGTCTTCGCGGAGTTCGTGGTCGGCGACAGCATCAGCGCGGGCGCACTGATCGGCCAGGCGGTCCTCGGTACCTTCGGCGTGTTCTTCGGCATGCTCGTGGTGTACAAGGTCGGCGCCATCCGCGTGACCCCTCGGTTCACCCGCATGCTGTTCGCCGGCATGATCGGCGTGATCGTGCTGATGCTCGGCAACCTGGTGTTCGGCCTGTTCAGCGGTAGCGCCGGCCCCCTGCGCGACGGTGGGCCCATCGCGATCATCTTCTCGCTGGTCTGCATCGCGCTCGCCGCGTTCAGCTTCCTGCTCGACTTCGACGCCGCCGACCGGCTCATCCGCGCCGGTGCGCCGTCGCGTGCCGCCTGGGGCGTGGCTCTCGGCCTGACCGTCACCCTGGTCTGGCTCTACATCGAGATCCTGCGTCTGCTGAGCTACTTCAACTCCGACTAGTCAGCACTCGACGAGAAGGGCCCCGCACCGGTGCGGGGCCCTTCTCGTCGGTCTGCTGGTTCAGCTCAGTCGCTCGAGAACCATCGCCATACCCTGGCCACCGCCGACACACATCGACTCGATCCCAAAGGTCTTGTCGCGGGTCTGCAGGTTGTTGAGCAGCGTGGTGGTGATCCGCGCGCCGGTCATCCCGAACGGGTGGCCGAGGGCGATGGCACCGCCGGAGACGTTCAGCTTGTCGTGATCGATGCCGAGTTCGTTCGCCGATCCGAGCACCTGCACGGCGAAGGCCTCGTTGATCTCCACCAGGTCGATGTCAGAGAGCGACATGCCGGAGATGCGCAGGACCTTGCGGATCGCCTCGATCGGGCCGAGACCCATGATCTCCGGTGACAGTCCGGTTGCGGCGGTCGCCACCACACGGGCCAGCGGGGTCAGGCCGAGCTGCTTGGCCTTGCTGTCGCTCATGATGACCAGCGCGGCCGCGCCGTCGTTGAGTGGGCAGGCGTTCCCGGCGGTTACGGTGCCGTCGGGACGGAACACCGGCTTGAGCTGGGACACCTTTTCGTAGGTGGTTCCCGCGCGGGGACCGTCGTCGGTGTTGACGGTCGATCCGTCGGGCAGCGTGACCGGGTCGATCTCCCGCTCGAAGAAGCCGGCGTTGATGGCCTCTTCGGCACGGTTCTGGCTGAGCACACTCCAGCGGTCCTGATCCTCCCGCGAGATGCCGGTAAAACTCGCCACGTTCTCGGCGGTCTGACCCATCGCGATGTAGACATCGGGGATCAGGCCCTGCTCACGCGGATCGGTCCACGCCGGGGCACCGCCCTCGGCGGCCTTGGCGGTGCGGGCCTGCGCGTCGTCGAAGACGGGGTTCTTGGAGTCGGGCGCGCCGTCGGCGCCGCCGGAGATGCCGAAGCTCGACACGCTCTCCACACCACCGGAGATGAGGACGTCGGCCTCACCGGCCTTGATGGCGTGCAGCGCCATCCGGGTGGTCTGCAGCGACGACGAGCAGTAGCGGTTCACGGTGACGCCGGGAATGTGGTCGTAGCCGAGTTCGACGGCGATGACGCGGGCGATGTTGTAGCCGCCCTGACCACCGGGCTGGCCGATGCCCCAGTGGATGTCCTCGATGTCGGAGGGTGCCAGTTCGGGCACCTTTGCGAGGGCGGCGGCGACCATCTGGCGGGACAGTTCGTCCGGCCGGACGTCCTTGAGGGATCCCTTTCCGGCGCGGCCGATAGGGGAGCGGGCATGGGCGACGATGACGGCTTCAGGCATGGCCTTCACGCTACACGGGGCCACCAAGCACCTGCTTGGTGGCCTGAGTCGTCGCAGTGTGGCCGCCTCACACCCCGATCGCGCGCCGCACCCGGTTGACGAGCCGGGTCTGTTCGGCGGCCTCGGACACCTCCGGCGGCTGCGGCAGCGGCGTCGGCCCCCACTCGCCGATCGCGGCCAGCACCTCCGGCAGCAGGATCTCGGCGGCCAGCGCGTACCCGGCGGCCGACGGATGGTACTGATCGGTGGAGAACAGGTGATCGGGCTTGTCCCGGAACTCCTTGGCCAGCAGATCGGCCATCGGGACCGGCCGCCCGCCCGCCGAACGCACTGCTGCGCGCTGGGCCGCCGCGAGGCGTAAACCCCAGCGCCGCAACACCCACCGCAGCGGTTGCGGTATCGCGGTGATCACCCCGAAGTCCGGGCAGGTGCCCACCACCACCTTGGCCCCGCCGTCGACGAGCATGCGCACGGCCTCGCCGAGGCGCTGCGCCGACGCCCCGGGGCGGTTGGTGGCCGTCACGTCGTTGGCGCCGACGAGGATCACCGCCACATCCGGTTTGTCTTTGGCGATGAACGTCGCCTCCACCTGACCGGCGAGGCCCTTGGAGGTGGCCCCGACGATGGCCTTGTTGCTGTAGCGGACGGTGTGTCCGGTCTCCGCGCAGACCCGACGGGTCAGCGCGACGCCGGGCGTCTCGTCGGCGGTCTCGGCGCCGAGTCCGGCGGCCGTCGAGTCGCCGAAGACCGTGAGGTGCAGATCCACCGGTAGATCCTGGTCTCGCCGGTAGGGGATCGGACCGGTGCCGTCGGGCAGGTAGACACCGTCGCCGTCGGGGGCGTTGTCGGTGCGGTGCGGGATGATCGTGCGCGCGGTCGCGGCCTGATAGTGCAAGAAGTTGTAGAAGGCCCACGATGCGCCGGCGGTCGTGGCGGCGGCCGCTGCCGTGGCGCCGACGTCCCGGAGTACGCGATTGTCAGCCACAAGAAACCTTCACGACGGACACGGCCCACAGTGTAATCGGACGGCATGGGACGATGGAGTCATGCGCATCGCCAATCATGTCGTGGACCTGGTGGGCAACACCCCGCTGGTCAAGCTGAACTCCGTGACCACGCCGGGTTCCGGCCTGGTGGCCGCCAAGGTGGAGTACCTGAATCCGGGTGGCAGCAGCAAGGATCGGATCGCCGTCCGCATGGTCGACGCGGCCGAGAAGTCGGGTGAGCTCAAGCCGGGTGGCACCATCGTCGAGCCCACTTCGGGCAACACCGGTGTCGGTCTGGCACTGGTCGCACAGCAACGCGGATACAAATGCGTCTTCGTGTGCCCCGACAAGGTCGGCGAGGACAAACGCAACGTGCTGCGGGCCTACGGTGCAGAGGTGGTGGTCTGCCCGACGGCGGTCGAACCGTCGCATCCCGACAGCTACTACAACGTCTCCGACCGGCTGACCCGCGAGATTGAGGGCGCCTGGAAACCCAACCAGTACGCCAACCCGGCGGGCCCGCAGAGCCACTACGAGACCACCGGCCCGGAGATCTGGAACGACACCGACGGCAAGGTCACCCACTTCGTCGCCGGCGTCGGCACCGGCGGCACCATCACCGGCACCGGCCGCTACCTCAAGGAGGTGTCGGGCGGTGCGGTGAAGGTTGTCGGCGTCGACCCGGAGGGGTCGGTGTACTCCGGCGGCACCGGTCGCCCGTATCTGGTCGAGGGTGTCGGCGAGGACTTCTGGCCGGAGGCCTATGACCCGTCGATCCCTGACGAGATCATCGCCGTCAGCGACGCGGACTCCTTCGACATGACCCGACGCCTCGCCCGCGAGGAGGGACTGCTTGTCGGTGGCTCCTGCGGCATGGCCGCCGTCGCGGCCCTGCAGGTCGCCGAACGTGAGGGACCCGACGCCGTCGTGGTGGTGCTGCTGCCCGACGGTGGGCGTGGGTACATGGCCAAGATCTTCAACGACGAGTGGATGAGCAGCTACGGATTCCTGCGCACCCCGCTCGACGGCAAGACCAAGGAGTCGTTGGTGGGTGATGTGTTGCGCGGCAAGACCGGCGCGCTGCCGGATCTGGTGCACACCCATCCGTCGGAGACCCTGCGCGATGCCATCGAGATCCTCCGCGAATACGGCGTGTCGCAGATGCCCGTCGTCGGGGCCGAGCCGCCAGTGATGGCCGGTGAGGTGGCCGGTGCGGTCACCGAACGCGACCTGCTCAGCGCCGTCTTCGAGGGCCGCGCCAGTCTCGCCGACCCGGTGTCGGCGCACATGGGCGATCCGTTCCCGCTGATCGGTTCCGGCGAGCCGGTGTCCGCGGCGACCAAGGCACTCGGCGAATCCGATGCGCTGATGGTGGTCGAGGACGGCAAACCCATCGGTGTGATCACCCGCCACGACCTGCTGGCCTTCGTCAGCAGCCACCCGATCGTCGGATAGGAGAACCAGCTGTGAGCCAAGCCTTTTCGACCGGCTTCTCGACCCGCGCCATCCACGCCGGCTACGAGCCGGACCCGCAGACCGGTGCGGTCAACGTGCCGATCTACGCGAGTTCCACGTTCGCCCAGGACGGTGTCGGCGGACTGCGCCAGGGATTCGAGTACGCGCGTACCGGTAACCCCACTCGACGTGCGCTCGAGGCCAACCTCGCCGCACTGGAGAACGGAACCCACGGGCGCGCCTTCGGTTCCGGCATGGCCGCCACCGACACCCTGCTGCGTGCGACGCTGCGTCCCGGCGATCACCTCGTCATCCCGAACGACGCCTACGGCGGTACCTTCCGGCTCATCGACAAGGTCTTCACCCAGTGGGGCATCACCTATTCCGTCGCCCCGGTCACCGACGTCGACGCCGTACGCGCCGCCATCCGGCCGGAGACCAAGCTGGTCTGGACCGAGACACCCACCAACCCGCTGCTCAACGTTGGTGACATCGAGGCGCTGGCCTCGGTGGCCCACGATGCGGGTGCAAAGCTGGTGGTGGACAACACCTTCGCTTCCCCGTATCTGCAGCAGCCGTTGTCGCTGGGCGCGGATGTGGTGCTGCATTCGACCACCAAGTATCTCGGCGGGCACTCCGATGTGGTCGGTGGTGCGCTGATCACCGACTCGACCGAACTCGACGAGGCGTTCGCGTTCCTGCAGAACGGGGCCGGTGCGGTACCCGGACCGTTCGACGGATACCTGACCCTGCGCGGCATCAAAACCCTTGCGGTGCGGATGGATCGGCACTGCGACAACGCCGAGAAGGTCGTCGAGTTCCTGAGCGGGCACGACAAGATCGACGCCGTGCTCTACCCGGGTCTTTCGACACATCCCGGGCACGGCGCCGCGGCCAAGCAGATGAAGCGGTTCGGCGGAATGGTGTCGGTGCTGGTCAAGGACGGAATGGATGCGGCGCAGAAGTTCTGTGCCCGCACCGAGGTGTTCACCCTCGCCGAGTCGCTCGGCGGCATCGAGTCGCTGATCGAGCATCCGGGCGCGATGACGCACGCCTCGACGGCCGGGTCGCTGCTGGAGGTCCCGGAGAACCTGGTGCGACTCTCGGTGGGTATCGAGGACATCGACGACATCCTCGCCGACCTGGACAACGCACTCGCCTGACGGGAGCGCCGCCCGCCGCATGTTGCTCACCCCAACCGACATCGACGCCGCCACCGAGGCACTGGCCCCGGTGATGCGCCGGACGCCGATGGTGGCCTCGCGTGTGCTGTCCGAACGGACCGGCTGCGAGGTGTGGCTCAAATGCGAGAACCTGCAACGCACCGGCTCGTTCAAACCGCGCGGTGCCTACCTGCGGATCTCCCGGCTCTCCGACGACGAGCGGGCCCACGGGGTGGTGGCGGCCAGCGCCGGCAACCACGCGCAGGGGGTGGCGTGGTCGGCGAGCGAACTCGGGATACCGGCGCGGGTGTACATGCCCACCGGCGCCTCGCTGCCGAAGATTGTCGCCACCAAAGCCTATGGCGCCGAAGTCGTTCTGGAGGGTTCGACGGTCGACGAGGCGCTGATCGCCGCGCAGCGTCACGCCGAGGAGACCGGTGCGGTCCTCATTCATCCGTTCGATCATCCCGACATCGTCGCCGGTCAGTCGACCGTCGGGGTGGAGATCCTCGAGCAGATGCCCGACGTCTCCGCGGTGATCGTGCCGCTCGGCGGTGGCGGCCTGCTTGCCGGTGTCGCGACCGCGATCAAGCAGCGTCGTCCCGAGGTCCGGGTGATCGGCGTGCAGGCGGCCACCGCGGCGGCCTGGCCACGTTCGCTCGCCGAAAATCGGCCGGTGGCAGCCGAATCCATGAACACGATGGCCGACGGAATCGCCGTGGCCCGTCCCGGGATGGTGCCGTTCGAACACGTCGTGAGCTACGTCGACGACGTGGTGACCGTCGCCGAAGATCTGCTGAGCACCGCGCTGCTGCTCATGCTCGAACGCGCGAAGCTCGTCGTCGAGCCTGCCGGGGCGGCCGGGGTCGCGGCCATGATGGCCGGCGAACTCACCGACCTGACCGGACCGGTCTGCGTGGTGGTCTCCGGCGGCAACATCGATCCGCTGCTGCTGACGCATGTCAGCACCCACGGACTCGCCGCCGCCGGCCGCTACCTCACCGTCACCGCCACCATCTCCGATCGGCCCGGCGGACTCATCGCGCTGCTCGAGTTGCTGCGAGACGCCGGGGCCAGCGTCCTCGACGTGGTGCATTCCCGCGTCGTCGACGACCTGTACCTCGACGAGGTGCAGGTGACGGTCAGCGTCGAGACGCGAGGTCCCGAGCATCAGCGTGAGCTGCGTGAGATGCTCGCGGAGGCAGGTTTCCTCCGCGACTGATCGCCTCGCCGCTCAGCTCTGCGGCGACAACTGCGCGAAATGCCGCAGCGTGTCCGTTTCGACCGTCTTGAACACCTTCGACGCGGTCGGACCGGAGAAGGCGGAGACGACCTTCGCCGAGGTGGCGAGTTCGATGCCGAACAGCCAGATGAGCCGGCAGCCCACGTCGGCCGGAGTCACCTCGGTGAGCTCGCCGAAGCGTCGCAGACCCGGCGTCGACGCCGACGTCGCGTAGAAGGCGTTGCGGTAGTTGCCCGTTGCCGCATCCTCATCCCACACGAAGAAGTGCTCCGACAGGCCCGCGCCCGGCAGCGCCGCCCGGCGGGTCGTCCCCACGCCGTACGGGGCGGGGGAGGTGAACTCGATGGATTTGATCGCGCGGCACCAGTCGAGGGTGTTCTGCCGGGTCAGCTCGGCCCACGCGCGCGCAGGCGTGACCGGCAGGTTCACATCGATGCGGTAGGTGATCGGGGCGGAGTCGAAGAAGTCGACGTCGATGGGTGCGTGCCATGACTCATTCAAACATGCGGGGCTAACCTGTCTGAGTGTCCACGACCGCTTCTCCGGCCCGCACCGGAACCACCGTCGTCGGTGTGCTGGGTCCGGTCGCTGTGGACAGTTCCGGAACCGAGACGTCGTCGCCGGACACTTTGGTCGCCGTGCCGGGGGTGCGCGCTCGGCGCCTGCTGGTGGCCCTCGTGCTCGCCGGTGGCCGCGCCCGAAGCACCGAACGCCTCATCGGCGACGTCTGGGGCGACCTGCCGCCCAAGGCGCCGTCGGCCGCCCTGCAGACCCAGATCTCGCGTCTGCGTCCACTTCTCGGGTCGGCGTCGATCGAGGGGCTGGGCAACGGATACCGACTGACGGGGTGCCGCACCGACCTCGAGATCGTCGCCGATCTCATCGAGGCGGGCGACGCCGAGTCGCTGCGGACCGCGGCGCGCTGGTGGCGGGGTGCACCCGGCGAGGATCTGGGCGGTGACACCGATGATCTCGCCGGCGAATTGAGCACGCGCGCAAGGCGACTCGACGAAGAGTTGGACCGGCGGCGCATCTCGTTGGCGATCGCGACCGGCGACCACGCCACCGCCGTGGAACTCGCCGAGAAGCGTTGCGACGCAGACCCACTCGACGAGACGGCACATGTCGATCTGATGCGGGCGCTGGCCGGGTCTGGGCGGATCCCGGACGCACTCGCGGTGTTCGCGCGGCTGCGGCGTGCACTGTCCGAGCAGCTGGGCGTGGACCCGGGACCCCAGGCGGTTGCGCTCAACGCCGAACTCTTGCAGAAGGATTCGGTACCGACTCCGGCGACGCCGCGCCGCGGGCGGGTCGCCGGTCTGATCGCCGATTCCACCGAACTCATCGGCCGCGACGACGACATCGCCACCGTCCTGGGACTGCTCGAACGTCACCGGGTGGTCACCGTGCAGGGGCCCGGCGGGGTCGGCAAGACCCGGGTGGCCAACCGCGTCGGCTACCGCGTCGCCGACACCGGTCCGCAGGTCTACTACGTTCCGCTCGCCCCGGTCCGCGATGCCGACGACGTGGTGCCGGCCATCGCGGCCGCGCTCGGAGTGGGCGAAACCGACCTCGGCGGCAGTGGACGCCCACGATTGGCCGTGGGTGACCTCGCCGACCGGCTCGTCGACGCCATCCGCGGCCGTGACACCCTGATCATCTTGGACAACTGTGAGCAGGTGGTCGACCGGTGCGCTCAGGTGGTGGCCGATCTGCTGGCCGTCGAACCGCGGGTGCGGATCCTGGTCACCAGTCGTTCACCGCTGCTGCTGGCCGCCGAACGGATCTATCTGCTGCCCGTTCTGGATGCCGGTGTCACCGGACCGGCGGTGGCCCTGTTCGAGGCCCGCGCCCGGGCGATCCGGCCCGACGCGTATCTGCCGCGGGAGACGATCGCGGAGTTGTGCCGGCATCTCGACGGCCTACCGCTGGCCATCGAGCTCGCGGCGGCCCGCGTCCGCACCATGACCGTCGAGGAGATCGGCCGACGACTCGCCGAGCGCTTCGCGCTGCTGCGCGGTTCCGATCGCAGTGCCCCGGACCGGCATCGCACTCTGTACGCGGTCATCGACTGGAGTTGGGAACTCCTCGACGACGACGCGCGTTCGGCGTTGCGCCGGCTGTGCCGATTCCCGGCCGGTTTTACCGCCCGTGCGGCGGGGATCGTGGTGGGCTATCGCGGTTTTCGCCTCGACGACACGCTTGAGGCCCTGGTCAACCAGTCCTTGCTGACCGTGGCCGAGAACGGCGGTCGGGTGCGGTACCGCATGTTGGAGACGGTGCGGGAGTTCGGTGAGGACAAGCTCAGCGGAGGATCGCCGTCGGGGACCGACGAGTCACGCGATGTCGATGCGGCGATGCGGACATGGTCGATCGAGTTCGCCACGCTGGCGATGGATCACTACGACAGCGGTGTCGATGGGCAGCTGATGACGCTGCTCGATGCCGAGGTCGACAACCTGGTGTGGATTCTGCGGCGCGCGGTGACCGGGATGGAGCAGGGGGCCCGCGACGACCTCGTCGACACCGTGGTCCAGGTGTTCCCGGTGCTCACCGGTTTCTGGATGGCCCGCGGACTCAACGCCGAGGTGTTCTCTTGGGGGGCAAGAGTTCTGCCGTCGCTGCCGGTTCCGCCCCGAGATGTGCCGCCCGGACTGCGCCGGTCGTGGCAGGCGACGGTGGTGGCGTCGATGGCGCATCAGATGATGCACCGAGATCTTCGGCTTCTTGCCACCGGCCGCTACTACCTGCGCAGACTGCACCGTCCCGATCCCGTCTATCGCGTTCCCGCCGAACTGATCTCGGCCTGTGTACTCAGCAGACATCCGCTGGCCGCGATCCGCTACATCGTCCGCGGAACACAGGCGGCGGACGAGGAGGTGCGGACGGCGGCGCTGTCGATTCGGATGAATCTGCGGGAGAACTTCGGCCATCTCGAGGGCGCACTGCAGGACGGTCTCGCGATGCGGGAGCGCGCGATGACGTCCGACGACACCTGGATGGCGGCCATGGTGCACGTCAGCATCGGCAGCGTGTACGGGCAACAAGCGCAGTGGCACAAGGCGATCGAGTACTACCGCACCGGATTGCGGCGACTCGCCGAGCACGGGGCGCGCGAGGACGAGATGCAGACGCGATGCTATCTGGTGGCCAATCTCGTTGCCGCCGGCCAACTCGATGGTTCGGCCGAGCTCTTGGCCGAGGCCGAGGCGGAACTCGCCGTGATCGCCGACGGGTGGACCCCGGCCGACCCCGACCCGCAGGGCAGTCCGGAGGTCACCGCGTCGATGATGGTCAGCACGGCCGAGCTCGAGATGACGCGTGGTAACGACGAACTGGCCGCAGGCCTGTATCGACGCGCCGCCGCCGTGCTCAAGCGGGAAGCACCCGCTCGGGGCGCGCGACCCGGGTGTGGGGATGCTGGTCGCGGTGACGGTCGCCGGGCTGATGCGGGCCGGTCGTACCGACTCCGCACGCGAGTTCCTGCCGTTGCTCGAAGACGGGGTCGTCGAGACCTTCGGCGCGCTGGGCTGGCAGGATGCCCCGCAGGCCGGAACCATGTTGCTGGCCTACGGCTACGTTCTGTGCGCCGACGGCGCGACGCGGTCCACGGGTGCCCGATTGCTGGCCATGGCCCGGCGGATGCGGGCCCGCCAGGATTATTGGACGTTCTACGTGATCATGCGAGATATGGCCGACCTGTCTGGACTGTCGGCTGACGAATGGCGGGCGATCGAGACGGCCATGGCACAAACGCCGCGACACCAGGTGCGGGCACAAGCCCAGGCGGTCCTGGTGTCGCGGCGCTGATCTGCCCGGCGGGGAGATCAGGTGTTGCGCATGTAGGCCTTGACGGCCAGCGGTGCGAACACGACGGTGATGATGGCGGCGCCGAGCAGCGCCCACACGACGTGGATGCCGACATGTCCGGAGTTGGTGAGTTCACGAACTGCGGTGACGAGGTGACTCACCGGATTGATGTTGACAAAGGCCTGCAGCCAGCCCGGCATGGTCTCCACCGGCACAAAGGCATTCGACATGAAGGTCAGTGGGAACATGATGAGCATCGAGATGCCTTGGACCGCAGACGCTTTGTTCATCAGGCAGCCCATCAGAGCGAAGATCCAGGACACGGCGAAGCTGCAGATCATCACCAGTAGTGCCGAGGCGATGACTCCCCAGAACTCGGGACGCCAGCCCATGATGACACCCATGACGATGGTGAGCGTGGTGGCCACCAGGTAGCGGATGACGTCGGCGAGCAGGGCACCGGCCAGCGGACTGATGCGCGCGATGGGTAGCGACCGGAAGCGGTCGAACACACCTTTGTCCATGTCCTCGCGCAACTGGGTGCCGGTGACGATGGAGGTCATGATCACGGTCTGCACAAGGATGCCGGGGATGATGACCGGCAGATAGTCGTGCACGTTGCCGCTGATCGCGCCACCGAAGATGTAGGTGAACATCAGGGTGAAGATGATCGGCTGGATCGTCACGTCGAACAGTTGCTCGGGGTTGTGCCGGATCTTCAGCACGCCGCGGTAGGCCATGGACAACGACTGACGCACGGTTTCGGCGAAGCTCACCGAGGTCTTGGCCTCGCCGCGCGCTTCGCGGGTGGTGATGGCGCGGGACTTCTCCGCGCGTTCGATGGTTGTGGTCATCAGGCCACCTCCGCTTCCTCGGATACCGGCTGGCCGGTGATGGTCAGGAACACCTCGTCGAGGCTGGGTTTCTGCACAGTGATCTCGTCGATGGCGATCTTGTTCTCGCGCAACGCGATCAGGACGTCGGGGACAAGGTCGGAACGATGCAACCCGACGGTGACGCGGGAGGCCTCGGGGGAGAGGGTGGCGACCTCGCCGAGAACCTGCTCGGCGATCTGGCAGACGCGGGTCGCGTCGGCGCGATCGGTGGGTGTCAGTTGCAGGGTGCTGGTGCCGATGGACTGTTTGAGTTCGTCGGCGGTGCCGTCGGCGATCACCACACCGTGGTCGATGACGGCGATGCGGTCGGCGAGCTGATCGGCCTCGTCGAGGTACTGCGTGGTGAGCAGCACGGTGGAGCCCTTGGCGATGAGATCGCGGATGGTGTCCCGCATCTGGGCGCGGGTCCGCGGGTCGAGACCGGTGGTGGGTTCGTCGAGGAACAACAGTGGCGGGGTGTCGATGAGGCTGGCGGCGAGGTCGAGTCGCCGCCGCATACCGCCGGAGAAGTTCTTCAGCGGGCGGTTGGCCGCCTCAGTGAGGGGCGAACTGCTCGAGGAGTTCATTCGCGCGTGCTCGCGCGGCGGGGCGGGAGAAGCCCAGCAGACGGGCGAAGAGGACGAGGTTCTGCGTCGCGGTGAGATCCTCGTCGACCGAGGCATACTGCCCGGTGACGCCGACGAGGGAGCGGACGGCGACGGGCTCGCGTACGACGTCGTGGCCGAAGACCGTCGCAGTGCCGGCATCGGGGCGCAGCAGGGTGGCGAGCATGCTCACCGTGGTGGTCTTCCCGGCTCCGTTGGGGCCGAGCACGCCGTACACCGAACCGGTGGGTACAGACAGGTCCACACCGTTGACGGCGCGGGTCGAACCGAAGTGTTTGACCAGACCGTGCGCCTCGATCGCCAGGTCGGTACTCGTGATTGTTGTCATGCCACACACTGTGGACCGAGGTCCTGTCGTGGCGCTTGCACGCGCTTACATGCGCTGTCGCAGGTAGGGGGTCAGGCGGCGGATGCCGGACTGTGTGATCCGGACGGACGGTGCGGCAGGTCGGTGGCGTACCGGATCACGGCGGCGACGGGACCGAGGCGCTGTTCGGTGATGGCGATGGCCCCGCCGAGCTGGGCCGGGTCGTCGACGTCGGCGACGAGGGCGACGGTGTAGCCGTTGTTGCCGAGCATGAACGGCACCACGGCGGTGTAGTGGTTGCTGACGACGGCGAGCGGGACGTTCGCTTCGAACAGGGTGCGTGCGTGATCGGCGACAACGGCGTCGTCGTCGAGCACCACCAGGGTCACTTCGGGTTGGGGATGTCGGATTCTTCTCATGTCTCGATGATGAATCCGCTGGTTGGAGACGGTCTTGGGGGATCCTGTGGATCGTCTGTGGGTGAGGCGCCCGATCGCGCCTACGGTCATCGCATGGGAGGAACTCGGGGACGGCGTCATCCATCGTCCGAGCCGGCCTGGCGGCCCGGCAACATCGCACGGATTCGGCAGGGGCTCGTCGCGGGCGCCACTGCGATCCTGCGGCAGTTCGACGACCTGCACGACGAGCTCGACGCAGAGATCGAGGTGCTGACCGAGTCCGGTGATGAACACGAACGTGGACGGTGCCGGACTGCGCAGATCGGACTCGCCCGGGCGCGCGACTACATGGAGATCGCGACCGACACACTCATCAGGGAGACACCGCTGTGGGTGCCTGATCGAGCGATCGAGGTCGCCAGGCATTCGGCGTCCACAGACGGCGGGGCCGCGGGCCTGGACAGCCTGGAGGTCTGCGGATGGATGCTGTTCGAGAACACGTCCGCTACCTACCGGCGGGAGCCGTCGCCCGTCGAGTCCGACCCGCCGCCGGTTCCGGTTGACGGGGTGCTCTGGTGGTCGACGCGAGCGTTGGACGTTCCGTTGGATCCGGACATGCTCGTGTTCCACATCTTGTCCCGCGATAGTCGAATCCGACAGCAGCAACCAAAGAAGTGGCGCAAGGCACCTATCGTGGAGGCGGCCGCGTTCCCGGTGACGGTCGGACACGGTGCGCCAGCAGGGGGAGTCGAGGTGGTGTCGTTGATCGCCGGCATCGGTGCGGCGCTCGAGACCGGCGCGCTCAGTTCACTGCGTCAGCCACCACAGGGGGGTGTCAGATGGTCTGTGTAAGTCCAGTGCTCATCAGAGAGAGGAAGATCTATGAGCATGGCGTTAGACGACAAGCAGCAGGGCCACGACGATCATCAGTTGCCTGAGCTGGCCGAGCCACGTTCGACTGCGGAGGTGGCCGAGGCGTTGGCGGCTTCGGGCATGGTCGATGAGTTGTTGGCCCAGATCGATACCGGGCAGGTTCAGATCACCGGGGACGGTGGCCTAATTCCGGGTCTGATCAAACTCGCCCTCGAACGTGGGCTGAAAGCCGAACTGACCGATCACCTCGGCTATGACAAGGGCGACCCGGCCGGTCGGGAACTGCCGAATGCCCGCAACGGGTCGACCCCGAAAACGGTCGCCTCCGAAGCCGGTCCGGTCGAGCTGAACGTCCCTCGTGACCGTGACGGCACGTTCACCCCACGTCTGGTCCCCAAGGGGTCGCGCCGGCTCGGTGGCCTCGATGACATCATCATCTCGCTCTATGCCGGCGGCATGACGTTGCGCGATATCCAACACCACCTCGCATCCACAATCGGCACCGATCTGTCCCACGAGACGATCTCCAAGATCTGCGACGAGGTCCTCGACGCGGTCGACGAATGGCAGAACCGGCCGCTGGAGGCGCTGTACCCCGTCATCTATCTCGACGCGTTGGTGGTGAAGGTCAAAGACGGCGCCCACGTCCGAAACAAACACGCCCACATAGCGATTGGCGTCGACATGGCCGGTATCAAGCATGTGTTGGGGATCTGGATACAGGCCGAAGAGGGCGCGAGGTTCTGGGCCGGGGTGTGCGCGAATCTGGCCAACCGCGGCGTCAAAGACGTGCTGGTCGTGTGCTGTGACGGGCTCACCGGATTCCCCGAGGCGATCGAGGCGACCTGGCCGCTGGCCACCGTGCAGACGTGTGTGGTGCATCTGATCCGCAACGCGATGCGGTTCGTCAACTACAAAGACCGCAAGGAGGTGGCCCGGGCGATCAAACCGATCTACACAGCCCCGGATGTCGAGGTCGCCCGCCTCGAGTGGGAGGCCTTCCGCGACTCGGAGTTGGGTGTCAAATACCCCAGTGCAGCACAGGCTTTCGACCGGGCGTGGGACCGTTTCATCCCCTTCTTGGCGTTCCCACCCGAACTGCGCAAGGTCATTTACACCACGAACTCGATCGAGTCGCTGAACTATCAATTACGTAAGGTCATCAAGAACCGCGGCCATTTCCCGAATGACGTCGCGGTCCGCAAGCTGCTGTGGCTGGCGATCTGCGACATCGAGGACAAACGCGCCCGGCAACGCGAGAAGGAACGCGGCAAGCCCGCCGCCACCCGCAAAGCCCCCGGACGACTCGTCGAGGGACAGGTCGTGACGAACTGGAAACAGGCCCTCGGCCAACTCGCCCTGGCCTACCCCGACCGCATCGAACCCCACCTCACCTAGACCGCAACAGCAAGCACACAAAAATCAGGAGTCACGTTCTTACACAAACATCTTGACAAGCTCCACCACAGCCATCGGGATTCGCTCTTGCTCTAGTCGAACCGACGGACCGAACGCGTCTTCCACCAGATCGCGATACACCGACGCCTCGTCGTCGGTGAGGTTCGGGAGCCGACGGTCCACCGGCGCGGGTTCGGTGACCCAGCGTTCCCGGTGCGCGAGCAGCGTCACGCGATCCATCAGGATCGAGCGGGCGTGCGGCACGGTGACGCGGACGCGGTCGAGGATCGCGAACCCGTGGGTGTCGAGGTCACCCCAGTACAGGACCTCACGTTCGCGCAGCCACCGCAGTGAACCGATGACTGATGCGGCGTAGCCGCCGCCGAAGATCAGGGCCGATCGGGGTGTCGCGGGGAACGACAGATAGGTGGCGAGGTTCTCCACGACGATGACCTTCTCGACGTCGATAGGGGAACGCGCCAGGTCGTCGGCACGGACTTCGATGTCGTCGAAACCCGGTGTCGGGGTGCGGCATTGCTGATCGAGCAGGCGGAAACGAACCCGCAGGTGCCCGGTGGCGAAACCGAAGCGGCCGGCGATAGACTTCGCGGACGGCGTTACGAGATCCGGCTCGACGACGAGTGCACCGAGTTCGAGCAGGATGCGCTGGTGGGTTTCGATGAACTTGGTGTCGACGCCAGGTTCGTCGATCTCCCGCAGGCGCCGGCCACTTCCGGCGTTGGTGGCGAGCCAGCGCAGCGCGGCCACGATTGACGGCCAGTCGTCGTGGTGGGCGAGTGCGCGTCCGGGTTTGGTTGCGACCCAGTCCCGTACCTTCGATTGATCGGACACCGCGGCCAGCATCTCATCATGTCGGCTGATCTGGGCCGTGGTTCCGAGGAGCCGGGCGAGATGGTCGATGGTCTCGATGATCACGCGGTCAGGCAGCGTCGTCACCCCGAACTTCTTGCCGCCCACGCTTTTCATGGTCACGCGTAGGTGTGGTGAGCGGGCGGTGTCATGCCAGGCGCGAGCCCACGCGGCGACCTCGTCGTAGCGTTCACCGAGCTCACCTGGCCGTGGGCCGCGGATGGCCATGTCGATGGGGGTGAACGGTTCGCCGAGGGCACGGGCACGAAGGTAGTCGCCCCGGTCCCACCGTCGACGGAGTCGCGTGAGTACGTCGGTCGGCGCTGTCCAGGCCGGCCCGGTGGCAGACGTCATCACCTCAGCCGGTGCCGGATTCGTCGACCATGCTGATCATGTCGCGCACCCGTTTGCGCTCCCGGTACTCCTCGATGGACAGACATTGGAGTTGTGATTGTGCGCCGGAACGATTTTCGACGTAACCGACCGCCGACACGAACGGCTCGATGGTGTAGATCTTGGTCAACGGCGTCACGATCAGTAACTGCAGTCCGAGTCGTTTGAACAGCGAGAGGGCGTACCGGGCGGATTCGTCAGAACCACGGCCGAAGGCCTCGTCGATGACGACGAACCGGAAGTCGCGGGAGGTGTGCACACCCCATTTCAGATCGAACTGATAAGCCAGTGACGCGGCGAGAATGGTGTAGGCGAGCTTCTCCTTCTGTCCGCCGGATTTGCCGTCGGAGTCGGTGTAGTTCTCGAACTCGGTGTCGTCGGCGACGGTGCGTTCCGACGCCGCGAACGTCACCCAGTTGCGGACGTCGGTGACGAAGGCGGTCCATTTGCGGTCGATGTCGGTGTAGCCCTCACGCCCGCGGAACCGTTCCACCAGCGACTTGACCAGGAGGAACTTCTCTTCGGCGTAGTGATCGTCGGCGTCGGCGTCGAAGGAACCGTCGCTGCAGCGACGCAGCTCGTCGCGGAACTCGCGGATCTCGGCGTTGGGTGAGAGGGTGGCCTCGAGTCGGATGTAACGGCCCGGGTTGTATTCGATGCCGGCGAGGGAGTCGTTGATGGTGTCGATCTTGTCGTGGATCTGCTGGACCTTCTTGCCGAGCTGGGCGGAGAAGATCGCGATGTCGCGGATCGCGTTGGTGTTCAGGTAGTTCTTGAACTCGGCTTCGAACCGCGGTAGATCGTCGTCGGCGAGACGCTGTTGCAGCGACCGGAATTCGCCGGCGGCCGCGATGTCGGCATCCATCTCGGTGGTCAGCACCGGATGGTTGCGTTTGAACACCGACATCTGGTTGACCACCCGCGTGGCCAGATTCGACGCCCGACCTTGATGTTGTTCGGCCTCGGACGTCAGCTTCGACGACAATGTGGATTCGATGGCGGCGCAGTTCTGCAGGGAGAGTGTGGTTGTCGGGTCCAAGCCGGCGTCGATGCCAGCGAAATGCACGGTCGCGTCGGCGAACCCATCATCCGCGAGAATCGCGGCGGCCGCGGTGCGTGCGTCGACGGCGTCGTCACGTGCGACGGTGAGACGGGCGATCGTGTCGCGCAATTCGTCACGGCGGACGCCGGATTCGTCGATGTGTGTGACAGTGCGCTCGATCTCGGCGGTGACCCGCGCCAGCTCGTGTGAGGATTGTTCGAGTTCGGCCTTTCGCCTCTGCAGATCGGCGACCCGGGTCGCGACCGACATCCAGTCCACCATGTCGAAGGACGTGAAGACGGTCAGCTTGTCCAGCGCCGCGCGTCGACGTTGCAGCACACCGAGCCGGCGGGTGTGTTCGTCGATCTGGCCGTCGATCCGGTTGAGGTCGTTCTGGATTCGCTGTCCCTCGGCCAGCAGCGCAGCGATCTTCTGTTCGTTACGCCAGCCGAGGACGTAATTGCGTCGATCGTCGACGCGATGCGAGTCGTCCTTCTCGTGACGCCCACCGCCGGAACGGATCTGGC
The DNA here is from genome assembly GCF_000024785.1 of Gordonia bronchialis DSM 43247. Taxonomy (NCBI): domain Bacteria; kingdom Bacillati; phylum Actinomycetota; class Actinomycetes; order Mycobacteriales; family Gordoniaceae; genus Gordonia; species Gordonia bronchialis. Next base: position 1,702,158 of record NC_013441.1, read on the forward strand.
CGGCCGTGGTGACCGCGAACTCCTCCCGACGGAACTCGTCCAAGGTCTCAGCGCAGACGTGCCGGGCGCGTTCGTAGAGCTTGCGTTCGAGCCAGTCGTAGAACGGGCCGTCCTTGATATCGAGTTTGTGGGCGAGCGCGGGAGGCGGTGGCGTGGTCACCCCTTGCATCGACGTCCGGGGCGGCACCTTGAAGTAGACGACGCGGCCACCGAGATGATTGTCGTTGATCCACTGCGAGACGGGGTCGTAGCAGTCACCCGACACCAGCAGCGAGAGACCGAAACCGCGCAGTACACGTTCGGCCGCACCTTCCCAACGGGTTTCGTCGTCGCGGATGCCGATCAGCTCACCCACGAAGGGCAGGTCCTCGGCGGCGATGCCGGTGCCTTCGCAAATCATTTGCCGGATGCGGAGATTGCGGTCGGGGATGTTGGAGGTGCGGCCGCGGAGACTGGCGATTTCCTCGGCGAGCTTGCGGCCGTCGACGTCGAGCTGCCGGCGGTCGACCGACAGCTCGGTGACCGCGTTGCGGCGCTCGGTGACCTCGGTGTCGAGTTCGGTTGTGAGGCCCTCGATGTCGCGGACACGCTGATCGAACTGGGCACGGTCGGTGACGGTCGGCAGGTCGGCGTCGGTGAGGAAGCCGCTGAACCGGTCGTATTGGCGTTGTCGTTCGTCACGCTGCTGCCCGGCTTCGGTGATCCGCTGCTCGAGGGTGGCGATCTCGTTGCCGCCGAGTCCCGCCTGCTCCAATCGGAGTTCGTCGAGGCGGGTGCGCAACACGGTAAGCGACGCATCAACCTCGTCGAGGTCGGAGTGCGCGGCACCCAATGCCGCCTCGTGGCCGGAGATCTCGGCTTCGAGCAATGATTCGCGTCGTTGCGCGAAGTAGAAACGCAATGCGTCACGGCGCGAACGTAATTCGTCGACCTTCGCGGTGTGTTCGGCGTATCGATCGTGGTCGGCGAGCAGGGGTTCGAGCTCGGCGAGCTGGGTGCGGGCCAGCACCACCGCATCGTGCGCGGCCGTCAGATCCTGGAAGTGGGTGACGAGCGTGTCGACCCACGAGCTGGAGTCAAAGGACTCCAGCATGTGCTCGCGCACAAAGCTGTTGAGGTTGCCGACGGCTTTCATCGACACCGTCTGATGGAATAGTTCCATCGCCTGCTCGGATTTGATGGCCAGGGCACGACGGTAATCGCGCCCGTACTCCGGGAAGTGGTCGTGGATACGTGTCCCGTTCTGGCGCAGGCGCTTGCGCAATGCCTTGAGCTCCGGACCGAAGTCGGTGAAGTCGGCGGTGATGTCGAGGGCACGGTCAGCGACGGTGAAGAAGCGTTCCGGCTGGCCGTTATCGTGGCGCATGGAGAACACTTGCGCGAGGGTGACCTCCTCGTCGAATCCCTCGTTGACGAAGACGCCGAGGATGACCGAGTAGCTCGACGTCCCGCGCAACGCGACCGGCCGCGAACTCCCGGTCACCTCGTTGCGTTCGGACTTGTAGTAGCCCAGCACATACGAGCGCAGGTCACGCTCGCGGATGTCGGCGCCGGCGGCCTTGTTGTAGGCGACGCGATTGGCGGGCAGGAGCAATGTGGTCAGCGCGTCGACGAGAGTGGATTTACCCGAACCGATGTCGCCGGTGAGCAGGCCGTTGCGGCCGTCCAGCGACAGCGTCCACACGCGACCGTCGAAGGTGCCCCAATTGAGCACCTGAAAGCGGTGTAGCCGAAAGCCGGTGAGGGCGTCGGAGTCGTGGAGGTCGGTGGTGGAGAACAATGCGGTCATCAGCGGTCCCCGGCGAGTAGCTCGGCGTATTCGGACAGATGGGAGTCGAGGTCGGACAGCCACTGGGCGTCGACGAATGCCTTGATCACGCGTCGGACCTCGAATTGGTTTTCCTGCTTGGGGATTCGACGTACCAGTCCCTGTTCGACGACGCGGCGCAACGCCGTCTCCACCTGATCGGCGGCGCGCGCCTCGTTGGTGGTTTGCGGCAGGAATGGCGTCATCATCTCGACGATCTGTTGCCCGCTCAGCACGAGCCGGGTGCCGGAGTCGCTGCTGTCGAATTCGGCGAGGCGTTTTCGGAGAAGTGCCAGCAACAGGCTGGTGTGCAGCGACAACTGGTGGCGCGGAACCAGGCGCGGGATGCCGCGTTCCTCGAGTTCGTCGTCGGGGCGCGATCGAAGATAGGCGTACCCTTCGGCCTCGTTGATCTCGACGGTGAGACCCAGGGTGGCGACGTAATCGCTGACCTGCGCCGCCAATCCGGTGAGGTGCTGCCAGATCACCTCGTGCGAGTCGCGGTACACGACACCCTTCATGAGGGTGGTGACGGCGAGCGACAGGTTGAGTTCGTCGCGAGCTACGTTGCGGCTCATACTCGTTGCCTTCCGGGACTAGCGCGCGTGTAGATGACACGTGGGATGCGTGCGGTGCGTTCGGTCCCGTTGTCGTCGGTCCAGGTGATGGCGTCGGTTGCGGTCTCGTCAAAGAGTTTCGCGAAGGCGTCGTCGGAGAGTGACAGGTAGGTGACGAGTTCGGCGAGCCCTTGGCGCAGCGGCTCCGCATCGATCATCTCGGCCAGTGTCACCTGCGATTGACGACGAAGGCGGTGTCGCACACCATCGATGAGGGGCTGCGGGTCGACGTGCATTTGCTCGAAGAGAGCATCGGACGAGCTGTCGGCATGACCGGCCTGGATTCCCTCGCTGTCGACCGACGCGGCCGCCGGTTTGCGGTACAGCGGTCGTTCCAGCGGAAGTGTGATCGCCGGTGTGAGAGCGTCGATCTCGTGGGTGAAGCCGGCCGTTCGCTCATCGCGCAGCGCGATCGCGGAGGTCTCGATGTTGCGGAGCAGGTCCATCACGCGACGGTTCTCCAGCCATACCTGATCGTCGAGGAAGCGCCGAAGTTGTTCGGAGAGTTGACGCACCGTCGCCTGTGCACGGCTGCCCGCATCGAGCCAGTCGTGGTGGATGTGCCCGAGCCGGTCGTCGGCGCCGGCGATGTCGTCGAGCGACTGCACACGTCCGATGAGTTCGGTGAGTTCGTCGAGCCGGTCTGCGGACAGCAGCAGATCATAGAAGCCCTGGAAGCTGCGGCCCTGGTCGGAGTCGCTGATGAGATTGCGGGTGCCGACGATCTCGTCCAGCAATTCACCCTTGGTGCCGTCCCAGGTGGCGATGCGCTCGCGGGTCTCGCGGTCGAGCGCACGGAAGTTGGCCTCGACCTCGCGGAAGTCGGACAGTAATGCGCGGGCGGTGTCGGCGAACTGCTGATAGCGATCACTGCGGCTCGTGGCATCCAGCAGCCGGTAGTCGCCCCGTTCGACGGCGTCGATCTCCGCGTCGATCTCGGCGCGGCGGCGGCGGAGTTCGGTCAGGCGCACCTCGGGATCGGTCTCGGTGCCGTAGACGATCTGCCGCAGCAGCTCGAAGACGGTGTTGAGGCGCGATTCGGTGCCGACGAAACTGCGCTCACGCAGCGAGTTCACCCAACCGACGGCCCGCTCGACGGCCGGAGTGGCGTCATAGTGGGGTTCGTCGCTGCCGGAGACGTAGTACTTGCGTAGCCAGCCGACCTCCCCGGCCGACCAGTCGTCGAGATAGGCCTTGGCCGACTTGGGGTGCGTGTCGGCACCCAGACGCTCGCTGAGCGCGTAGAGCTCGTCGTCGAGCAGGGCGATGAGCTGCGACGACGACATCTCGCGGACGTTGTCCTCGACGAAGACGCGGCCCAGGAACGACAAGATCAGCGGCGCGTTGTCGGCGCGCAGGAGCCGCCAGGCAGCGCTGGATTTGCGCAGCGAGGCGATCTCGTCGTAGTTCACGGGCACCAGGGTAGTGGGCGCCTACGACATGGTCGCGGATGCCGGCTCGGTGTCGGGCTGACCTGACCTGGGGTGACGACGTCGGTCATTCGGATGACGTTCCGCGGAACGCGGCGCCGGAATTGTCAGACCTGTCGTGTTGCATTCGTCGCACGGTGGTTCCGACTTCCCGGGAACCGCACTTGCAGAAGGACTTCCGATGACCAATCCGAATACACCTCAGTACGGTGCCCCCACCCCGCCGCCGGCTGGAATGCCGCCGACGGGGGTGCCGCCCCAGTACGGCGTTCCGTTCCAGCCGCCGAAGAAGAAGGCGAAGAAGTGGCCGTGGATCGTCGGCGCGATCGTCGTGCTGTTCATCATCATCGCCGCGGTGTCCGGTGGCGGTGGCGACGACAAGAACAGCACGGAGACCGCGGGTGCGCCCGGTGCGACCACGGCCGCGAAGGAGACCGCGACGCAGGAGCGCGAGGATGCGCCGGCCGGGATGAACACCCCGGTGCGTGACGGCAAGTTCGAGTTCGTGGTTACCGACGTGCAGTCCGGTCTCGAATCCGTCGGCGACAATCCGTATCTCACCGAACAGGCACAAGGGCAGTTCGTCATCGTCACCATGACGGTGGAGAACACCAGCGACGCGCCCAAGGGATTCTCACCGTCGGATCAGAAGCTGTTCGACGCCCAGGGCCGCAGCTTCGAGCCGAGCCCGACGGCCCAGATCGCCCTCGGCGGTTCCGATATCGCTGTGTGGGACAACATCAATCCCGGCAACAAGGTGACCGTCAAGGTCGTCTACGACATGCCGAAGGGTGCTGTTCCGGCGAGCATAGAGTTGCACGACTCGGCATTCTCCGGTGGCGAGAAGGTCTCCCTGAAGTAGTCGACGACGTTCCGCGGAACGCGCCTGAGTGTGGCGCGTTCCGCGGAACGCGTTTTGTCGGTGGCCGCGGTTATGTGGTGGATGTTCGGTTTCCGGCTGGATGGGGGTTGTGGTGGCGAATGGGTCGGTATCGGTGTTGGGGCGCAACACTTTCGACGGCACTCCGGTGGGGGAGTTGTCGGACGGTGAATTGACGGATCGGGTGGTGGGATTCGCCCTCACTATCGCCGGCACTGACCGCGCCGAGGAGCTGGCCGAGGTTGAAACGCTTGGTCTTTCGGAGTTCACCACCCCACCAGTTGGCGGACATGCGGTGTGCCTCGTCGACGACGACCAGGTCCCATTCGCTGCGCGCGAGCCGGTCGGTGATCTCCTCATCGCGCGCCAGCTGATCCATGCGGGCGATCATGATCGGATGTGCGGCAAACGGGTCGGCGTCGATGCTGGCGTTGATCAGCTCACGTGTGAGGATGGTTGGGGCGATGCCGAACTTGGAATCGAGTTCGTCCTGCCATTGATCCACGAGCCCGCCGGGCGCGACGATCAGCAGACGCGCGAGGTCGCCACGCAACATCAGTTCCTTGGCGTAGAGCCCGGCCATCACCGTCTTGCCGGCGCCGGGGTCGTCGGCGAGCAGGAACCGTAACGGAGTGCGCGGCAACAGTTCTCCGTACACCGCCCGGATCTGATGGGGGAGCGGTGAGATGTCGCTGGTGGCGACCGCGACCATCGGATCGTGGTTGCCCGCCATACGAATGCGGAGTGCTTCGGTGGCGAGTTTGAAACCGGTCGGTTCGGCGGTGAAGGACCATCGCGCGGAGTCCTCGGCAATGAACAGCTCGCTCAGGTCGTCGGCGAAGATCATCTCCTCGTCGAAGGTGCCGTCGGCATGACGGATGGTGATCGACGCGGCCGAATCTCCGTGCCGGGTCACGGACCTGACCTCGACCGGGGCCGGCCAGCGACCGGCGAGCCGCATGCCCGAAGCCAGTTCCTCCAGTCGGATCACCACGCACCTCCGTCACACATCTTGTTGTGCAGACAATACGTTGTGCTTCGGACAGATTGGGGAAGTGCCTGCCCGCGAACGAGGATCCCTGGAGTGGGGTACCTACGGAGACTCGTTCGGCAATCGGCTGCGGACCATTCGGCGCGAACGTGGACTCTCCCAAGAGGAGTTGGCCCATCGATGCGGAATGCATCGGAACCAGATCTCACCTGGAACGCAACACCAGCAACCGTGAGCCGAAAATCGCCGACCCTCAGTTGTCGACGGTCTACCGGTTGGCCAAAGCGCTGCGGGTTCCGCCTGTCTACCTGCTCCCGGACGCCGACAGTCAGGTGCATCGCAAATCGCCCGAGCAGGCAACTACAGCCGCCATGTCGCGCGTCGAACAGCATCTCGCGAGGCTGCTCGCCGAACTGCCGAACTAGCGGCACTTCAGGGGCCATCACCAGCACAGACGGCGTAAGCTCGGCCACGACCTGCCAGATTCACGTCGAGAAGGGAGGTGGCCGATGACGGATCAGTTGTGTGTAACTGTGGCTGACTACCCACAGCTTCGGCTGCTCGCCTGGCATCTTGGCGACGACAGCGTGCTCACCGAGCTCGACGCGCTTCATCTCTACGAGCGCAACTGGCGTTTCGTCGGCGATCTCGAACGCCGTGAAGCCGAGTTCGTGCAGTACCTTGCCGATACGTACAGCTCGGGGCGGCTACTTGTTTGAGCGATTGCAGCATCGCAGCATCGAGGATCTGCTCGTCGAGTTGGACGGTGAGCGTCTTCGCGCCGCGCACTGCTACTTTGGCGGTGGCACGGCGATGGTCATGAGGTTCGGCGAGTGGCGGGTGTCCTCTGACATTGACTTCATGGTCTCGGATTGGGCTGGTTACAAGGCGATTCGCGCGCAGATCGTCGAGCGCGGCATTGGCGTTGTCGGTGCTCTCGACCCGCTTCGCGAGGTGATCGCCGACCGCTACGGGATTCGGACCCTCGTCACCTCTGGCACCGGTCCAATCAAGTTCGAGATCGTCCACGAGGGGCGGATCGCTTTCGACCCGCCATCTCAGGGCGATGAAGTGTGTGGGATCACCACCCTGTCGGTGGGCGACATGGTCGCGAGCAAGCTATTAGCCAATGATGACCGCTGGGCCGATCGGGCCTTGTTCAGTCGTGACGTCATCGACTTGGCAATGCTGCCCGCGGACGCCGCGCAATGGTCAGCCGGGCGCGGTAAGGCTGTCGGGGCCTACGGCCCGAGCGTCGACAAGAACCTCGCCCGCGCTGTCGATGATCTGCTCACTCGCTCGGAATGGCTCGCCACGTGCATGCGCGAACTGCAGATCGAGACAGTCACCGACGAGAACCTACGTGCACGCCTCGCCGATCTACGAGCCCGATGACGAACTCCGCCCCTCGCGATCCATCGCGAGGGGCGGAGTCATGGTCTACCGCCGAGGATCAGCCGTGATAAGGCTCGGCGCTGACGAGGGTCACCTTGACGGTTGCGCCGGAGGGCACGCTGTACTCGCGGGTCTCGCCGACCTTGGCGTCGATGAGTGCGGAACCGAGCGGCGAGCTGGGGGAGTAGGTCTCGAGGTCTCCGCCCTGGGCGCCCTCTTCGCGGGTGGCGATAAGGAAGGTCTCGGTGTCTTTCTCGTCACCGTCGTAGTAGACGGTCACGACTGAGCCGGGCAGCGCAACACCCGACTGGGTGGGCGCTTCACCGACCTTGGCGTTGTTCAGCAGTTCCTGCAGCTGGCGGATGCGAGCCTCTTGCTGGCCCTGCTCCTCGCGTGCCGCGTGGTAGCCGCCGTTCTCCTTGAGGTCGCCTTCTTCGCGTCGCTCGTTGATCTCGGCAGCAATGACCGGACGGTTGGCGATCAAGGAATCGAGCTCGCCCTTGAGGCGGTCATGCGATTCTTGTGTCAGCCAGGTCACCTGGGTGTCGGTCATCGGTCACTCCTTTGTGTTGTCCGCGCCCGGGCGCGTTCTCGACCCGGACATGTGGACTGCTCCCGCGCGCCTCACAGCGCGCTCTAAATGCAGCAACACGACCCCTCGCGGAGCCGTGTATCGAACCAGGATACCAGTCGCTGAGAGCTAAAGCACATCGCCGTCGGCGGCAGAGGCCGATCGGAGAGCTTCCTGATAGGAGGGCTCAGCACGTTTGAGCCGTCTGACGACGAAGTAGGTGATGGGCATCACGAGCAGCTCCACCAGCGTCTTCCAGAGGAAGCCGATCAGCGTGTAGTTGATGAAATCGCCCCAGGTGGAGATGCCGAGCGCCGAGGCCGCGATCGAGCAGAAGACCAGCGTGTCGGCGAATTCGCCGACCACCGTCGAGCCGATAAGGCGCGCCCACAGACGTCGCTCGCCGGCACGTTCCTTCATTTTGACCAGCACGAATGAGTTCAGGAACTCGCCGACGACGTAGCCGGCCAGACCGGCGAGCAGGAACTGCGGGACCACGCCGGCGACGCGTTCAAAGGCTTGTTGACCGTCGTAGAAATCGGCTGCCGGTAGGTGGATGGTCAGCCAGAAACACAGCGACGCCAGGATGAGCACCGCGAAACCGGCGTAGATGGTGCGGCGCATCGCGCGGAAGCCGTACACCTCACTGATCACGTCGCCGAGAACGTAGGCGAGCGGGAAGAGGAAGAACGCGCCGTCGGTGACCAATCCGGTCATGTGGATCGGTCCGACGTCGAGATGCAGCCAGCTGTCGAACAGCACTACACCCTTGGTTCCGGTGACGTTGCTGATGAGCATCACGCCGACGAACAACGCGACCAGCAGCGGGTAGTACGGACTTGACACCGTGGCGAACACCGCGCGCGGACGAGCCTGTCCCGTGGTCGGCCGATCCGTCGTCATCCGGTGGGTTCCCGCAGGTAGGCGGGCACGGTGACGGTGCAGCCGAAGACCTCGCCGATGACCGGCGGCTGGGATGTCTTGACCAGGGCGCGGACGCCCTGCTGACGGTCGGGGCCGGCGGCGATCAGCACTTCTCGACGCCCGGTCTCGCTGCCGTCCTTGGATCGGCCGCGAACCACACAGACGGCGGGTTTGCTCGGATCGGACCGGGTCAGGGTGAACTGCACGGCCACGGTGGAGGAGTCGATGAGCTCGTAGCCGGTGCCCTCGCCCTTCACGTCCTCGTCGCCGAACTTCGTGTAGCCGAGCGCGGCGATCGCCACTCCGGCGACCACGACGAGCACCGACAGCCCGACGAACCATCGCCGCCGGCTGCGGGTGGACCCACGTTGCTCGGGATAGGTGGCGCGCGGACCGCTCTGCGGGCGCGGCGCGGTCCCCCCGTCCGAACTGTTCACGGGTCAATACCTACCATGGGTGGAGTAGCGATCCGAAGGCGAGGAACCGTGACCGAATCCCAACCAGGCGGCGCCGGGGCCGGTGCATTCCGTCTGATGGCGGTCCATGCCCACCCCGACGACGAGTCCAGCAAGGGTGCGGCGACGTCGGCCCGGTATGCGGCCGAGGGCAACGAGGTGTTGATCGTCACACTCACCGGGGGCGAGCGTGGCGACATCCTGAATCCGGCGATGGACCGGCCCGGAATCAAAGAGCGCATGCCGGAGGTCCGGCGTGAGGAGATGGCCAAGGCCGCGGCTGCGCTCGGCGTACAGCAGACCTGGCTGGGTTTCGTCGACTCGGGCCTGCCCGAAGGCGATCCGTTGCCCCCGCTGCCGGAGGGGTCGTTCGCGACCATCCCGCTCGAGGTCGCCACCGAAGCCCTGGTCAAGGTGGTCCGCGAGTTCCGACCGCACGTGATGATCACCTACGACGAGCGTGGTGGGTATCCGCATCCGGACCACATCCGCTGCCATGAGGTGTCCGTCGCCGCCTACGAGCAGTCCGGTGATCCAGAGGCCTTCCCCGACGCGGGCGAACCCTGGACCGTCTCGAAGTTGTATTACACGCACGGCTTCATCCGCGACCGCATGGTGCTGTTCTCCGACGAGTTCGCGCGGCACGGTCAGGAGAGCCCGTTCACCGAATGGCTCAGCAAGTGGGACCCGAGCCGCGGCGACCTGATGGGCCGCGTCACCACGCAGGTGGAGTGCGGAAAGTACTTCCCGCAGCGTGACGACGCCCTCCGCGCGCACGCCACCCAGATCGATCCGAACGGGGTGTTCTTCGCGGTGCCGCTGGAATGGCAGCAACGGCTGTGGCCGACCGAGGAGTTCGAGCTCGCGCAGACGCGCGTGAAGACATCGATCCCCGAAACAGACCTCTTCGCCGGGATCGAGCAGCCATGAACCTCATGATCTTGGCCGCGCAGCAGCAGCCGCAGGGACCCGAGTTCGGCAAGGCGTCGCCGCTCGGGTTGCTCATCATCATCGTGCTGCTGATCGCCACCGCATTTCTGATCTGGTCGATGAACCGGCAGCTGAAGAAGCTGCCGAAGACCTTCGACGCCGAACATCCCGAGGCCGACCAGGCCTTCGACGAGGGCACGGACGCACCGGCGACAACAGACTCGGCGACAACGGAATCGGGGGTCGCCACCGATGAACGAAAGTCGGCCGATACCTGACGGGGCCACCCCCGACGGCGCGCGCAACTTGCTGAGCGCGTCGTCGAGTCCCTATCTGCGCCAGCACGCCGACAACCCGGTGCACTGGCAGGAGTGGGGTGCGGACGCACTGGCGCAAGCCCGACGACGCGACGTGCCGATCCTGCTGTCGGTGGGCTATGCGGCCTGCCACTGGTGCCACGTGATGGCGCACGAATCCTTCGAAGACGCCGACACCGCCGCGCAGATGAACGCCGACTTCGTCTGCATCAAGGTCGACCGCGAAGAACGCCCCGACATCGACGCCATCTACATGAGTGCGACGGTCGCGATGACCCGCCAGGGTGGCTGGCCGATGACCTGTTTCCTCACCCCGGCCGGCGAACCGTTCTACTGCGGCACGTACTTTCCGCCGTCGCCGCGACCGGGCATGCCGTCGTTCCGTCAGGTGATGGCGGCGGTCACCGAGGCGTGGACGCAGCGGCGCACCGAGATCGACGCGATGGCAAGCAAAGTGCGCGAACACGTCGAGGCGAACGCGAGTGCGTTGCCGCCGGGCACCTTGGCAGTCGATGAGAAGTTGCTGGCGCACGCGGTGACCGCCGTCCTCGGGGACGAGGACCGAGCCGCAGGCGGATTCGGTGGTGCGCCCAAGTTCCCGCCGTCGGCACTGCTCGAGGGACTGATCCGGCACACCGAGGTCACCGGCGATCAGGCTGCGCTGGCAGCGGCCCGTCGCACGTGTGATGTGATGGCGCGCGGCGGAATCCACGATCAGCTCGGTGGCGGTTTCGCCCGCTACGCCGTCGACAACGACTGGGTGATACCGCATTTCGAGAAGATGCTCTACGACAATGCGCAACTGCTGCGGGTGTACGCCCATCTCGCGCGCCGCACCGGAGATCTGCTGGCCCGCCGGGTGACCGGTGAGATCGTCGACTTCCTCGACCGGGACCTGCGGGTGGCGGGCGGCTTCGCGTCGTCCCTCGATGCCGACACCGAGGGCGTCGAGGGATCGACCTACGTGTGGACCCCCGAGCAGCTGACGGCGGTCCTCGGCGACGACGACGGACGTTGGGCGGCAGAGCTTTTCGCGGTCACCGCCGACGGTACCTTCGAGCACGGTACCTCGACGCTGCAGTTGCGCACCGACCCCGACGACGCGCAGCGTTTCGATTCGGTGCGGGCGCGACTTCGGGTCGCGCGGGCGTCACGCGCACAGCCCGCGCGGGACGACAAGGTGGTGACCGCGTGGAACGCCATGGCGATCACCGCGCTCGCCGAGGCCGGCGCCGGACTCGGCGAACCGGCCTGGATCGATCACGCGGTCTGGTGTGCCGAACAGATCCTGGATACCCACGTCGTCGACGGCGCGGTCCGGCGATCCTCGCTCGGCGGCACGATCGGGGTGCCCGCCGGTGGACTCGACGATCATGCGGCACTGGCCACGGCATTGCTCACCCTCTTCACCGTCACGGGTGATACCGACTGGCGCACAGCCGGTCTCGGGATACTCGATCGGGCCATCGACGTCTTCGCCGACCGAGATGAAGCCGGTTCCTGGTACGACGCCGCCGGCGACGGATTGATCGCCCGCCCGCGCGATCCGGTCGATGGTGCGACGCCGGCCGGAGCGTCACTGATGGCCGAGGCGTTGCTGCTGGCGTCGGGGCTGGCCGGGGTCGACGACGCGGCGCGCTACACCGAACTTCTGGACGCGACCTTGGCCCGGGGCGCGGTTCTGCTCGCGAAACTCGCACGTTCCGCCGGTCATTGGCTGGCGGTGGCGCAGGCTCGGGTGGCCGGACCGATGCAGATCGCGGTGGCGCAGGCGTCCCGCAGCGACGGGAAATTGGCCCGCGCCGCCCGCGAACTCGCGGCCGGAGGCACTATCGTCGTTGTGGGCGAACAGGATTCACAACCGCTGCTCGACAGCCGGGGGCCGGTCGACGGTCGAGACGCCGCCTATGTGTGCCGCGGCAACGTGTGCGGCCTTCCGGTGACGGCGTTGGACCAATTGGCCGACGCGGTGCTCACAGCGCCGTCGTCGACAGGCTCGCGCCCTCCGGACCCACCAGATGAGTGATCCGGCGATCACCGGCCACGTCGGCGAGCATCGCGGTGCCGGCCGGCCGTAGGTCGACGTTGGCGCCGAAGGCGATCGGCCACCCCAGGAACCGGCAGATGAACGAGCGGGAGAAATGCCCGTGCGACACGATGACCACATCGTGATCGGCCAGGTGTCCCGCGACCATCGCGACCGCCATGTCGACGCGGCGGGTCATCGCGTCCACTGACTCGCCGTGCGGGGCACCGGAAGTCCAGATGGCCCAGTCCGGATCGTGGTCGGCGTGAATCTGGACGCGCGTCAGCCCTTCGAAATCGCCGTAGTCCCACTCGGCCACCCCCTCGGTGATCTCGTCGGCGCGGAGGCCGGCGAGGTCGGCCGTGCGCTGTGCCCGACGTCGCGGCGAGACGATGACGTAGGGATCGATCGGGCCGAGCCGGTCGAGGACCCCGTCGAGGGTGGCGGCGTCATGCTCGCCCTTGGCGGTGAGGTCGATGTCGGTGCGACCCGTGTGACGGTCGGTGAGCGACCACTCGGTTTGGCCGTGCCGGATGAGCAGGACCCGACGGTGGGTTCGGTCGGTCATCGTATGTCTCCTGTCGTTGCGACGGCATACCCGTCCTCGTACCCGAGAACCGCAGCGACACCCCGGATGTCGGGGTCGAGTGGATTGGGCCCGAAACCGGCTGCGGCGCGTTCCGACGGCCTGATGACGGTCGCGCGATCCAGCACGGCCGCCACCTCGGGAGCAGGTGCGCCGCCGAGGTTGGCCATCGGTGCGAGCACGAAGACGCGATCGGCGACGGCGGCGAGGTGGGCATTGGTCGCCGAGAGACTTCCGCCGTCGATGTAGTCGGCATCATCGACGTGGACGGCCGGCCAGACGCCGGGGACCGCGCAACTCGCGGCCACCGCGTCGACGATTCCGACGCCCGTCCCGCTGGTGAAGGCGACCAGTTCGCCATCGGCGCGCAATGCGGTCACCTGCAGATTCTCCGGCCATTGCTGGGAGGGCAACCGGCTGGCCACCACCGCCCGGCGTGCGGCGGGGTCGGTCCGGGCGTATCGCTGCGACAGCTCGACGAGCCGACGCGCCTTGTCCGCGGCATCGGCGTCGCTCTCGTTGATCGCGACGATCCCGGTCATCACAGCGGTCAGATCGGAGCTGGGGGAGAGTTCGGTGTTGCGCCGAGTCGCGCGGACCATCACATCGAATTGCGTGACCGCCGAGCCGGATTGGAGAACCGCCGCACCGACGGCCGAGCCGGCCGAGGTGCCGATCACCGTGTCGGCGTCGGCGAGCGTCAGTGCCCCCGTCTCCTCGAGCGCGGCCAGCACACCGGTCAGCCAGCCGATACCGGCCAGACCGCCCCCGCCGAGCACCACTGTTGAGGACATGCGGCCAGCGTAGTCGTGGAGGTCTAGCGGCAGGCACCGGCGCGCAGCGTCTCCCCGAAACGCTCCGCCATCCAGTCGATCTCGTCGTGGGTGATCACCAGGGGCGGCGCCAGGCGCAAAGTGGAGCCGTGCGTGTCCTTGGCGAGCACGCCGTTCTCGGCCAGCCGCAGGCAGAACTGTTTGCCGGTGCCCAGGGTGGGGTCGAGGTCGATGCCCGCCCACAGACCGAGCCCGCGGACCGCGGCGACGCCCTGCACGAGGAATTCGTGCAGCCGGGCGTGCATGTGGTCGCCGAGTTCGGTGGCGCGTGCCTGCCACGTCCCGTCGGCGAGCATGTCGACCACCGTGTGCCCGACGGCGGCGGCCAGGGGATTGCCGCCGAAGGTGGAGCCGTGCTGGCCGGGATGCAGGACACCGAGGATGTCCCGGTCGGCGACCACCGCCGACACCGGCAGGATCCCGCCGCCGAGTGCCTTGCCCAGCGTGTACACGTCCGGGATCACGCCCCAGTGGTCGCAGGCGAACGTCGCTCCGGTGCGGCCGAGGCCGGACTGGATCTCGTCGGCGATCATCAGCACGTCGCGTTCGGTACAGAGCGCCCGCACACCGGGCAGATAGTCGTCGGGCGGCACGATGATGCCGGCCTCACCCTGAATGGGTTCGACGAGCACCGCGACCGTGTTCTCGTCCATGACCGCCGCGAGTGCAGGCAGGTCGCCGAACGGGACACGGACGAAACCTGGTGTGTACGGGCCGAATCCGGCGCGCGCCTCGTCGTCGTCGCTGAAGCTGATGATGGTGGTGGTGCGTCCGTGGAAGTTGCCGCCCGCGACGATGATTGTCGCCGCGCCGTCGGGAACACCCTTGACGTCGTAGCCCCATTTGCGGGCCACCTTGATCGCCGACTCCACCGCTTCGGCACCGGTGTTCATCGGGAGCACCATCTGTTTGCCGCACAACTCGGCGAGGGCGGCGCAGAACGGTTCGAGTCGGTCCGAGCGGAAGGCACGGCTCGTCAGGGTCACGCGAGAGAGCTGATCGATTGCGGCGGCGACGATCCGCGGATGGCGATGGCCGAAATTGACCGCCGAGTACGCACCCAGGCAATCGAGGTAGCGGGCACCGTCGACGTCGGTGATCCAGGCGCCCTCGGCACTCGCCGCGGTCACGGGGAGCGGTGAGTAGTTGTGGGCGACATGCGGTTCGGTATCGACCATGGGCGTTGCACTCCTCAATTCCAGTGTGCAGCATTTGATGCCGCCGCCACCCTTGAGGAGCTCGGAGAGATCGAGCGTGATCAGTTCGAAACCCGCCTGACGCAGTTGCGATTCCAGATGCGGTGCCCGATCGGTCATCACGACGTGAGCGCCGTCGGAGACCAGGTTGAGTCCGAGCACCTCGGCGTCTTCGCGGGTGGCGATGATCGCGCCGGGGTACAGCTCGGCAAGCAGTTGTTGTGACGCAGCAGAGAAGGCGTCGGGATAGTAGGCGATGGTGTGCTCGCCGAGGACGCCGAGCGCGGTGTCGAGGTGATAGAACCGTGGGTCCACCAGTTCCAAGGTGACCACGGGCAGACCGGTGATCGCGGCGATTTCGGCGTGGGTGTCCCGATGGGTACGAAACCCGCTGCCGGCCAAGATGCGATCACCGACGACGAGGAGATCACCCTCGCCCTCGCCGAGGCCGTCGGTGCGCCGCACGGGGCCGAATCCGGCGCGGGAAAACCAGGCGGCGTAGTGGTCGCTCTCGGCTGCGCGCTCGGGGAAGGTGAACCGCGCGGCGATGGCGCGGCCGTTCACCACGAGCCCGCCGTTGGCGGCGTAGACCATGTCCGGCAGTCCCGGTTGCGGCTCGACGAGATGCACCCGGTGACCCAGACGTTCGTAGGTGGCCCGCAGCGTGTTCCACTGCGCGACGGCGCGAACGGTGTCCACCGGGACACCCGGGTCCATCCACGGGTTGATGGCGTAGGTCACCGTGAAGAACGTCGGCGGGGTCATGGCATAGCTGCGTACCCGCGGGACTCGGGTGGTGGGCGCGACGAAGGACGGGCTGGTCAGCGTCATCTTTCGAGCGTATTCTCGGCATCTGGCGCAATCAATCGCCAAAGATTGCCTGATTGAGCAATAGGTCGATGGTCAACCGAGTCTCGGAGGGGATCTATTGCGTGAACTTGACGAACTCGACGAGAAGGTGGTGTCCTGCCTGACGCGTGACGCGCGCGCGACCTACGCGCAGATCGGCGACGAGGTGGGACTCTCGGCGCCCGCGGTGAAACGGCGGGTGGACCGGTTGGTCTCCGACGGCATCATCAAGGGATTCACCGCGGTCATCGATCCCGTTGCGCTGCAATGGAATACCGAGGCCTACGTGCAGGTGTTCTGCCGTGGCAACATCTCGCCCGAGTCGCTCGCCGCGGCGTGGGAACCCATTCCCGAGGTGGTGAGTGCGGCCACCATCACCGGTACGGCCGACGCGATCCTGCGCATCATGGCCCGGGACGTGCGGCATCTGGAGGAGGCGCTCGAACGCATCCGGCAGGCGAGTCCCGTCGACCGGACCGAGTCGATCATCGTGCTGAGTCAGTTGATCGACCGAGGGCACCCGTGAGGCATCCCGCGAACCTGTGTTAGCCTGGTCGCCGTGATCAGCACCGTGCGCGCGTATTGGCGCTTTATCGAGGCTCCGGGTGAGCCTGCGATGAAGCGCTGATTGCTGCACGCAAACACACAACCCGGAGCCCGAGCAGTGACCGTCAGGTCGCTGCTTTTGTCATTTCAGGGGCTCCGACCGCACCGGCCGTGCCCCGCCAACCACCAACATGGGCGTGACCACGAAAGGCACAGTGACGTGACCACTCTCCCGAAACTCTCCCCGGTCGGCGAATCCACCTCGGACCGGCGGATCACCGCCTTCCGGCCGATTCCGTCGCCGGACACGATCCGCAGCGAACTCCCGTTGACGCCGCGGCGCGCGATCGCGGTACAGCGCGACCGCGACGAGATCGCCGACATACTCGCCGGCCGCGACGACCGGCTGCTCGTCGTCGTCGGGCCGTGCTCGGTCCACGACCCGATCGCGGCGATCGACTACGCCCGCCGGCTCGCGCCGCTGGCCGAGGCCTACCAGGATCGCCTGAAGATCGTGATGCGGGTGTACTTCGAGAAGCCGCGGACCACCATCGGGTGGAAGGGCCTGATCAACGACCCCGGCATGGACGGCACCTTCGACGTAGAGCGCGGACTGCGCACCGCGCGCTCACTGCTGCTCGACATCATCGATCTCGGACTTCCGGTCGGTTGCGAGTTCCTGGAGCCGACCAGCCCGCAGTACATCGCCGACGCCGTCGCGTGGGGCGCCATTGGCGCGCGCACCACCGAATCGCAGGTGCACCGGCAGCTCGCGTCCGGGCTGTCCATGCCGATCGGCTTCAAGAACGGCACCGACGGCAACGTGCAGGTCGCCATCGACGGCGTGAAAGCCGCTGCGGCACAGCATGTGTTCTTCGGTGTCGACGACTTCGGCAACGGTGCGGTGGTGCAGACCGCGGGCAACGAGGATTGCCACATCATCCTGCGCGGCGGCACCGGCGGACCCAACTTCGACGCCGAGTCGATCGCCACGGCGACCGCGGCGCTCGAGCGGTCCGGCCTGGCTCCGCGGGTCATGATCGATGCCTCCCATGCCAATTCGGGGAAGGATCACCTCCGGCAGGCCGAGGTCGCGACCGAACTCGCGTCGGCGATCCGGGCGCGACGTGCGGCCGGCGAGGCACCGAGGATCAGTGGTCTCATGTTGGAGAGCTTCCTGGAGCCCGGCGCTCAGTCCCCGGACGCGCGGCCGCTCACCTACGGACAGTCGGTCACCGACAAGTGCATGGGGTGGGCGGCGAGCGCCGACGTCCTGGCAGCACTGGCCCGGACCTGAGGCCGAGTCGACGTTCTGCCCACAGCAGAACCGGTCTCGGTCTCGCGCACCGGACGCCTACGCTCGGTGGGTATGAACCCCGGTACAGCGCGCCGTGACCCTGAACCGCTCTGGCGTGAGGCGGCCGGACGTGTGCTGCGCCGTCACCGGCGCGACCGTGAGGAGCGGCTGGTGGAGACCGCGGCCCGCGCCGGGATCTCGAGTCAGTACCTGTCGGAGATCGAACGCGGGCGCAAGGACGCCTCGTCGGAGGTGCTGGCCGCGGTGGCCGGTGCACTCGACCTCGACCTGCGCCGACTCGCCGTCGAGGTGATCCGCGAACTCGACCGCCCCGTACCGGTGCGGTTGCGTTCGGTCTCGTCGACGGCAACGCCGATCGCCCCGCGCGCCGGTTACCGCGGGCCGGTCGCGCTGGCCGCGTGAACCGTGGTCAGGTGTGTCGGATCACCCCGGTATGGGCGATGACCGCATCGGCGATGCCGTAGTCGACGATCTCGTCGGCGCGTAGCACGCGGTCGCGGTCGGTGTCGCGGCGAAGTGTGGCGATGTCGCGACCGGTGTGCCGGCTCAGCGCCTCCTCCATCTCTTCGCGTACCCGCAGGATCTCTTCGGCGGCCAGGATGAGATCGGGGATCGTTCCGCGACCCTGTCCCGACGGCTGATGAAGCAGTACGCGTGCGTGCGGGAGTACCGAGCGCCGGCCCGCGTCGCCTGCGGCCAGCAGGAGTGCCGACGACGAGAGTGCCTGGCCCACACAGGTTGTCGCGATGGGTGCGTGACAGTACTGCATCGTGTCGTACAACGCGAAGGTCGCGTTCACCGAACCGCCGGTGGAGTTGATGTACAGATCGATCGGCGCCTCCGGATTGTCGGAATCCAGGTGCAGGATCTGCGCGATGAGCGCATTGGCGACGTCGTCGTCAACCGGGGTACCGAGGTAGATGATGCGTTCCTCGAGCAACCTGCTGTAGACGTCCATGACCCGTTCACCCTGCGGGGTGCGGCTGACCACGTTGGGGATCGTGTACGTGCTCATCGGTTCACCCCGAATCCGGTGGCTGCGGTCGCCAACGGCCGGATCTGGGTCAGGTCGGCGGCCAGGTGATCGACGAAGCCATAGGCGATCGCCTCGTCGGCGGTGAACACATGATCACGCAGCGAGTCGTCGAAGACGCGTTCCGGTGGTTGGCCGGTCTGCTCGGCGATGATCCCGAGAACGGTGTCGCGGACGTGACGCAGGTCGTCGGCTTGCAACTCGATGTCGGGGGCGTAACCGCCGATGCCGGCCGAACCCTGATGGAGCAGCACCTTGGCATGCGGCAGGATGAACCGCTTACCGGCGGTGCCGCAGCACAACAGGAATTGTCCGGCGCTGTAGGCCATTCCAAGGTTCACCGTGCGAATGTCGTTGGGAATCAAGCGCATGGTATCCATGATCGCGAGCATCGCCGGTACCGATCCGCCGGGAGAGTTGATCCACAGCGCGATGTCGGCGACGGGATCCTCCACCGACAGCAACACCATCTGTGCGCAGAGTTCGGACCCGATCTCGTCGTCGAGGGCTGTGTCGAGTAGCAGGATTCGTTGGGTGCGAAGGTTGTCGATGGTCTTCTCGTGCAGACGCGTTGGCGCTTTGTCGTCGCTCATGAGCACATCGTCCGATGCGGACACGCGCCCTCGGGTGTGGCACTGCCGAGGGCGGCATGATTCTGCGCTGGGCAGAACCATCCAATCCTCACACCACGTCGATCTCGGCCCGGGCGGCCGGAACGGTGATGAGGGAGTGCCGATACAGGGTGGCCGCCGGATCGGTCACGGAGTCGGTGACGCGGATCTCGGTTTCCCAGTGGCCGGGGCGGATACGGTTGAGCAAATAGCCGCGCTGTGCGTTGCCGAACCGCACGTGCGGGGAGGCCTCCTTCAACCGCGCGTCATCGAGGTCGCTGTTGGCCCCGTTCCCGCCGGAGGTGATCGAGGTCCCGGCGAGTTCCACACCGAGGACCGGGGATTGGTGTCGATAGTCCGATCGCAGATCGGCGACGACGGTGCGATGGATGTCGCCGGCGAGGGAGACGAGGTTTCTCACCCCGCGTTCGTGGGCGCCGTCGAGAACCCGTGCCCGTGCCGGCTCGTAGCCGCTCCAGCCGTCCATGCTCACCGCGCGCGTTGTTCCGTCGAGGCGGGCGAGGTCGGCCATCGGAATCTGCTGGGCGATCACGTTCCACCGGCTGCGTCGGCGCGCGAGGCCGTCGAGCAGCCACCGTTCCTGCGTCGCGCCCAGCATCGTGCGCGTCGGATCGGCGGTGTGCACATTCTGTGCGGTGTCGTTGTCGCCGTTGACCTGATCGCTGCGGTGACTACGGGTGTCGAGCAGATGGAATTCGGCGAGGTCGCCGAAGGTGAAGCGGCGGTAGGCGCGCAGATCGACACCTCGTGGGCGTGCCGATCGCCGGGTCGGTGTGTTCTCCCACCAGGCGCGCAGAGCGGCGGCCCGTCGTAGCCGGAACTGAGCCGCCGGTGTGCCGTCCTCGGGTACGGGGCCCGCCCAGTTGTTGTCCACCTCATGGTCGTCGAAGGCGATGATGAAGGGGGAAAGCTGGCGCGCTGCTTGAAGATCCGGGTCCGAATGATACAGCGCGTAGCGATCGCGATAATCGTGCAGCGATCGTGCCTCCCGGGTGGTCGAGCGGGGCCGCGGAAGGTGCCGTCGAGGACCGGCCGCCACGATCGGCGTCTCGTAGATGTAGTCCCCGAGGTGGAGCACCACATCCGGTGCCCGCCGCGCGAGATCCCGGTGGGCGACGTAGAAGCCCTCGGCCCAGTTCTGGCAGGACGCCACCGCGACGGTGAGCAGCCCGGTGCGCGCGTGCGAAGCCGGTGCGGTGCGGGTCCGGCCGATCGGGGACATGTCGCCGAGAGCACGAAAGCGGTAGAAGTAGTCGGCGGCGGGTTCGAGGCCGCGCACATCGATGTGCACGGCGTGGCCGCCTCGCTCGTCGGCCACCGCACTCCCGCGTCGGATCACCCGGCGCATCGACGCGTCGGTGGCCAACTCCCAGTCGACGCGTACGGATTCCCCGCACATCCCGCCACCCCGGGCCGTGGGGTCCACCGCCAGCCGGGTCCACAACACCACCCCGTCGGGCAGCGGATCGCCGGAGGCCACGCCGAGGGTGAACACGTGATCGCCGCGTCGTGGCGGGGGAGGGATCGAATCCGCTTCGGAGGACCGCAGTCCCGAGGTCGCGACGAGTCCGGCAGCAACCCCGGCCCAGCCGAGGAGACGTCGTCGCGACATCGGATGTCCGGACGTGGATGTGGCCACCCCGCCACCACAGCAGCGTCGGTTGTCCGGACGGCGACGAGGACCGGACCGGTGCGTGACGGGCCGGGAAACTCGGACCAATCGGGCGCCGGTAGGCTGATCGAGGCGTTCGGTGAGGGAACCCGGTGGGAATCCGGGACTGGCGCGCAACGGTGACGGCCGCGGGTGTCATGACATCCGCCGGGCCGGAGTCCGACTACTCGCCGAGTGCTGGTTTCCGATTCCCGGCCTCGCGCACAGGCCCCGAGCTGAGGGCATTGTCATGTCCCTGCATCGTCCGGCCCGGCTGATCTGCGGCCTGGGTATCGCCACGCTGACCCTGACCGCCGTGAGCGCCTGTTCCACAACCACTTCCGACGACGCCACGGCGGCAGGCGCAACATCGGTCGAGAACTGCGGCGTCACCACCACCGTGACCGCACCCCCGCAGCGCGTCGTCTCCCTCAATCAGGGTTCCACCGAGATCCTGCTGTCGCTCGGCCTGGCCGACCGGATGGTCGGTACCGCCACCTGGACCGATCCGGTCCGGCCGAATCTCGTCGCCGACAACGAGCGGGTACCGCGCCTGGCGGACAACAAACCGTCCTTCGAGGCGGTGCTGGCCACCGAACCCGACTTCGTCACTGCCTCCTTCGGCGGGACCCTGGGGCCCGGCGGGGTCGCCGAGCGTGCCCAGTTCGAGAAGCTCGGCGTCGGAACCTACCTGTCCCCGACGGATTGCGTGGGCAAGACCGGGGAGAGCGTGAATGCCGACGGCGCGCGGACCGAACCGTTCACGATGGATCTCGTCCATCAGGAGATCCGGGAACTGGCGCGCATCTTCGGGGTGACCGAGCGGGGTGAGGCGCTCGTCGCCGACCTGCGGCGTCGGCAGAGCGCTGCGGCCGGCGACGTCGAGGCGCCGGACGTGTCGATGGTGTTCTGGTTCGCCGACACCAAGACACCATATGTGGCGGGCTGTTGCGGATCGTCGGGAGTCATCGCGTCGGCGGTGGGCGCCCGCAACGTCTTCGTCGGAACCAAAGACGAATGGCCACAGGTGAGTTGGGAATCCATCGCGGAAGCCGACCCGACGGTGCTGGTGCTGGCCGATCTGAGCCGGCGCAGTATCGACGGCGACGCGCTCGACAGCAAGATCGCCTTCCTCGAATCGAACCCGGTGACCCGGGAGATGGCTGCCGTGCGTAATCGCCGGTACGTGGTGGTCAACGGTGCCGACCTCAATCCGTCGATCCGCACGGTCGACGGGGTGGAGAAAACCGCTGCCGCACTGCGGCATTGGGGGTTGGCGCGCTGACCACCCGGATTCTGTGGGTCGCCGGGCCGGTGGTGCTGGTGCTCTCGATCGCCGCGTCGACGACGATCGGTGTCGCCGACCTGTCTCCGGCCGACGTCTACCGGGTCCTGGTCGCGCATCTCGGTGGTCCGCCGTCGGGGCTGTCGGCGATCCGGGACGGCATCGTGTGGCAGTGGCGTCTGCCGCGCGCGGTGATGGCCGCCGTCTGCGGTGCCGGACTGGCACTGTGCGGTGTCATCATGCAGTCGTTGCTGCGCAATCCGCTCGCCGATCCCTACGTCCTCGGGGTCTCGTCCGGGGCGTCCACCGGTGCGGTGGCGGTAGTGGTGCTCGGCATCGGGTCGGGCGCGGTGTCGCTGTCGGGTGGTGCGTTCCTGGGGGCGATCGCCTCCTTCGCCCTGGTGATGCTGCTGGCCTACGGCGCCGGCGGTGGGACCTCGCGCATCGTTCTCGCAGGAGTCGCCGGCACCCAACTGTTCTCGGCACTGACCTCGTTCATCGTGATCTCGTCGGCCGACGCCGAACGCATCCGCGGCATCCTGTTCTGGTTGCTCGGCTCGCTGTCCGGGGTGGACTGGGCGGATGTGGCGGCGGCGGCGATCGCGGTGGGAATCGGGTTCGCCGTGTGTATCTGGCAGGCGCGGGCGCTGGATGCCTTCACCTTCGGCAACAGCGCCGCCGCATCGCTAGGGGTGTCGGTGGCCTGGGTGCGGGCCGGGCTGCTGGTGGTGGTCGCCCTGGTGACCGCGACCCTGGTGAGCGCGGTGGGCGCGATCGGTTTCGTGGGCTTGGTGTTGCCACACGCCACGCGACTCGTCGTCGGGGTGAAGCATCGCCTGCTGCTGCCGGCGGTCGCCGTCTCGGGCGGGATCTTCATGATCTGGGTCGACGCCATCGCCCGTACCGTCTTTGCGCCGCAGGAGGTTCCGGTGGGTGTGGTGACCGCGCTGATCGGGGTCCCGGTGTTCGCTGCGCTGCTCTTCCGGATGCGGAAGCCGACATGAGGGCAGGCATGATGTGGGGGCCGAAATGACTCTGGAGGCCAAGGGACTCTCGTGGAGCCGTGGCGGCAACCTGGTCCTCGACGACGTGACGTTGCGCCCCACAGAGGGGGAGACCATCGGCATCCTGGGCCCCAACGGGTCGGGGAAGTCGTCGCTGCTGCGTGCTCTCGGTGGCCTCGCGCATCCCCAGCAGGGGACGGTGACCCTGGAGGGCACCGACATCCGGCGGCTACGTCGACGGCAGATCGCGCGGCGGGTCGCGATGGTCTCCCAGCACGCGACCACCGATGTCGATCTCGCCGTCATCGATGTGGTCCGGCTCGGACGCATCCCACACAGTTCGGCCTTCGGCGGCGACGACGAGGGTGAACGCGTCGTCGCCGACGCGATCGCGCGCACCGGGCTCACCGACAAGGCACATGACCTGTGGCACACCCTGTCCGGGGGTGAGCAGCAGCGTGCCCAGATAGCTCGCGCACTGGCACAGGAGCCGCGGGAACTGCTGCTCGACGAGCCGACCAATCACCTCGACATCCACCATCAACTCGAACTGCTCGACTTCGTCGCCGCGCTACCGGTGACCAGCTACCTGGCCCTGCACGACCTCAATCACGCGTCGATGTTCTGCGATCGTGTGCTGATCCTGCGCCGCGGAGCGGTGGTGGCCTTCGGTGAGCCCCACGAGGTGCTCACCGAAGGCCTCATCGCCGAGGTCTACCGGGTGGGTGTGGACGTGGTGGTCTCCTCCGACGGCACCCGAACGGTGTTGTTCCGCCGGCCGTCGGCCTGAGCACGTAGTCGCCCGATCTGTCCGCTCGCCACGTCGATCGCCAGGAAGGCGAGCAGGCTGATGCCCAGTAGCGGGATGAACCACCCGACTGCCACTGCGGCGACCACCACGGCAACCAGGGTGGGCACGGGCAGCCGTCGCAGCGTTCCGCGCGCCGGCGGGCGGCCGACACCGACCGTGCCGGCCCGCCGGGGCCGCCGCTGCCACCACATCAGGTAGCCGCGGACGATGAGGGTCAGCAGCGCAATGACCAACGCCAGCAACAGGATCTGGTTGAGCAGCCCGAACAGGATGCCCATGTGCAGCGCGATTCCCCAGGTGGTCAGCTGTGCGGCCAGCGGCCAGTCACCGAAGCGCGACTCGTCGACGATCCGGCCGGTGGTCGGGTCGATCGCGATCGCATCGGGGGACAGTTGCCAGGGCTGCCGGGTCTCGGTGACGCTGATCGCAGTGCCGGGAGCCGACGGGATGGTGGCCTCGACCGCCTCGTCGACTCCCTGCGCGGCGGCCACGGCGAGGGCCGAATCGAGCTGAGTGAGCGTGGATATCGGTGTGTCCGAAGGTGTTTCGGTACTGCTCTCCGAATGGCCACCGTGATCGGCGTGTGCCGAGGAGCCGGTGTCGGCGCCGCTGAGCGAAGTGCTCATCTCCGGTGTCGTCCAACTCAGCGCGGTACGTAGCTCGGCGACGTTCTCACCCGCATAACGCGACCAGGTGAGGCCGGTGGCCGACAGGAACACCAGACCGACGACGACCCAGACGCCGATCGCGCCGTGCCAGCTGAGGTTGCGGCTGCGGCCGGTGACCGAGCGGTCCGGTGTGAGGAGGCGGGCCGCACGTCCGGCGCGGCGCCGTTGCCGGTGGCGCGTGATCCACAGCGCCAGCCCGCCGAGCGCGATCACCCACAGCCACGACGCGGCCAGCTCGCTGTAGAGACGGCCCGGTTCGCCCAGATGCAGGTGCCGGTGCAACTGGCTGATCCAGGTGCGGATCGGGAGGGCCGCGCTACTGCCGTAGGACACCAGCGCGCCGGTGGACTCGAGGGTGACGGGGTCGATGAAGACGGCGAGCCGTTCGGACTCGCCGAGCGTGGGATCGGTGAACAGCACCCGGGTGGTGTCTCCGGATTCGGCCGCCGGCCGGACGGCCGAGAGCTGCAGATCGGGTCGTAATGCGGTGGCTGCTCGCACCTGATCGGCGACGGCGGCGGGTTCGCCGGTGCTCGAGGTGTGCAGCTGATCGCGATAGACGAGTTGTTCGAGGGTCGGCGCGATCGCGTAGAGGCCACCACTGATCGTCGCGACGATCAGAAAGGGGGCGACGAGGATGCCGGCGTAGAAGTGGAGTCTCCTGATGAGGGACATGACGAAATGCCTTCCGGGCAGAAGCGGGGAAAGAAGGAGGAACCCGGGACGATCGGTTCGTCCCGGGGTGTCAGAGGTGTTCGGCCGGAAGGGGAGGTCCGCGGGTGTCGAGCGGCGCGCGGGCACGCAACCGGTCGCGAAGATCGGTCGAGAGAGGGGTCCCGACGAGGAGCAGAGCAGACTCCGCCGGCGGCGGGCCGAGAACGGCCCGTACCAGGCGGAGGATCGTGGTGAGAACACCGACGACAGCGGGTTCTGTCGCCTGCACGGCAGCCGCGGCCACCAGAGTTGCCAGCGCGTGCAGGCCCAGCATCGTGGAGGTCAGCGCGTGCCCGTGACCGCCGGTGAGGACGAGGAGAGCCAGGTGCGCGAACATTTGTGCGCCGCCGAGCAGGGCCAGGGTCGCCACCCAGCCCGGGCGAACCCGCGACAGTGCCGCCACACCCCAGCCGAACCCCGCGCAGCACGCCACAACGACGAGGAGCGCATCGGCATCCGGCATCATCCCGGCGGCCGCGGCGTGCGCGGTGGGACCGGTGACGGCCGACACGACGCCGACGAGCCAGCCACGCAACTGGTGGGTCACGCGCAGGGCCGGATGCACCGCAGCATCATAGCCGCGGTGCATCGCTGATCAGGACAACACCACCAGCCAGACGGCGATGTAGTGCAGCAGTGCGGCGATCGCGGTGCAGACGTGAAAGACCTCGTGGTGACCGAAGGTCGCCGGCCACGGATTCGGCCAGCGTGCCGCGTAGAGGACGCCGCCGATGCTGTAGAGCGCGCCACCGATGGCGAGCAGGATGATGACCGCCGGTCCGGCCTGCGCGATCAGCGTCGGGGCGACGGCGATGATCACCCAGCCGAGTGCAATGTAGAGCGTCACCCCGAGCCAGCGCGGCGATCCCGGCCACGCGATCTTCAGGATCACCCCGGCCACCGCGCCGGCCCAGACGACGCCGAGTACCCACCAGCGCGCGGGTGCGGGCAGTGCCATCGCGCAGAACGGCGTATAGGTGCCGGCGATGAACAGGAAGATCATCGAATGGTCGGCTCGCTTCATCCGAACCTGCGCACGGGGCGTCTTCCACGGGATGCGGTGATAGGAGGCGCTGACCGCGAAGACCCCGAAGACGGTGAGCGCGTACACGGCACAGGCGCCCGCGGCGACCGCGCCGCGCTCGAATCCGGCGCCGATCACCACCGCGATACCGGCCACCGCGGCCACATAGGCCGAATAGTGGTGGATGACGCCACGCAGACGTGGCCGCTCGGGAAGGGCGGACTGCGGTGGGATCGTGGTACTCACACAACCTACGGTAGCGTAACTTATCGGTGATGCCAGTGGGTTGTTCGTCTCGTCCGCCGTCGGGCTCCTCTCATCCGGACGCGTAAGGTGTCCCACGTGACAGCAAGGACCCGCCGATGAAGCTGCTGCCCGACCGGCTCCGGCGTCCGGTGCTGAGCATTTACGAGCGTCGGCTGATCCAGCTGATGGACATGGCCCGCATCCCGCGCCATGTCGCGATCATCTGTGACGGCAACCGCCGGTGGGCACGTGAGGCCGGCTTCGAGGATGTCAGCCACGGTCATCGGGTGGGTGCCCAGCGGATCGCCGACATGCTCGGTTGGTGTGCCGATCTCGGGATCGGTGCGGTGACCATCTATCTACTGTCCACCGAAAACCTGAGCCGGGAGTCCGACGAGCTCGACGCGCTGATGGAGATCGTCCCGGACATCGTGGACGAGATCTCGGCGCCCGACGGTCAGTGGCGGGTGCGGATCGTTGGCACACTCGACAATCTGCCGGGTGTTGTCGCCGACCGCCTGCGTGCCGCGTCGGACCGCACCCGCGGACGCGACGGGATGAACGTCAACGTCGCGGTGGGTTACGGGGGCCGGCAGGAGATCGTCGACGCCGTCCGCGCGCTGCTCGAGGAACGACTCACCGCCGGCGCAACCCCGGCCGAAATGATCGACGCGGTCACCGTCGAGGCCATCGACGCGAACCTCTACACCAAGGGACAGCCCGATCCGGATCTGGTGATCCGCACCTCCGGCGAACAGCGCCTGTCCGGATTCCTGTTGTGGCAGAGCGCCTATTCGGAGATCTGGTTCACCGACGCGTACTGGCCCGAGTTCCGTCGCGTCGACTTCCTGCGCGCCCTGCGTGACTATTCGGCACGTAACCGGCGGTTCGGCAAGTAGAACAGGCCGGCCAGCGCGTCGAGATCGGCACCGAAACTCGAGGCCGATGGCGTGCCGAACCCGACGACGAGACCGCCGTCCGGCAGAATCGGCGAGGCCGGATGGCGGAAGAAGTCGAGACCCGCGATGGCAATGCCCCGCTCGTGTGCACGCGCAACGAGCGCGGACTCCGTGTCGGCGGCGACGGGGATGACCATGTGCAGTCCGGCGGCGACGCCCGGCACCTCGATACCGATCGTCGCCAGGCGGGCGGTGAGGGCGTCGGATCGCCAGCGGTAGAACTGCCGGCTGCGGCGGATGTGGCGGTCGTAAGCTCCCGAGGTGATCATCTGGGCGAGGACGAGCTGGTCGACGAGACTGGCGTCGGGTTCGCGAACCCCCTTGGCCCACGCCACGGTGTCGACGAGGCGGGTGGGCAGCACCAGCCAGCCGATGCGTACGGCGGGGGAGAGACTCTTGCTGACCGAACCGGCATGGATGACGACATCCGGGCCGAGGGCCTGCAGGGCACCCACCGGCGAACGGTCGTAACGGAATTCGCCGTCGTAGTCGTCTTCGACGATCAGCGCACCGGTGTGGCGGGCCCAGGTGATCAGCTGTGCGCGACGCTCCGGATGCAGCGCCACTCCGGTGGGGAACTGGTGACTGGGCGTGAGGACCACCGCCGAGACGTCGAGCCGAGTCAACTCGTCGACGATGAGGCCATGGTGGTCCACAGCGACGGGGACGAGCTCGGTTCCGCCGCGCTCGATCGCCATGCGATGGAACGGGAGGCCGTAGGACTCCACCGCCACTCGGTCTCCGAAAACGTTGTGCGAGAGCAACTCCAACGATCCCTGTACACCTGTCATCAGAACGATGTCGTCGGCGGATGCGTGTACGCCGCGAGCTCGCGCCAGGTAGTCGGCCAAGACGCGCCGCAACTCGGGGCGGCCCTGCGGATGGCCCGGCGCGAAGACGTCGTCCGGTGCGTCGGACAACGCGTCGCGGGTCGCGTTGATCCACGCCGTGCGGGGAAACAGGCCGGTATTCGGTTGCCCCAGTGCGAAGTCGTGCCGCACCGCGGTGCCCAGGAACGGCGCGCGGGCGGTGCCGATGGCCCGCGGTGCCGGCGGCGCGGTGACCCCGTCGGCGACGCGCGTACCCGAACCCCGCCGCGCGGTCAGCCATCCCTCGGCGACGAGTTCGGAGTAGACCGACGAGACCGTCCCGCGCGCGAGCCCGAGGTCGGCGGCGAGCGATCGATACGGTGGCAGTGCGGTTCCCGGGTTGAGTCGACCGGTGGCGATGGCCTCACGCAGTGCGGCGGCCAGTGCGTGGCGGCGTCGTGAGGAGCGGCCGCGGGATTGGGCCCCGGGGTCGGGTTGCAGATCCAGGAACAGATCGGCCCCCACGCGGCGGGCAACCGAGTCCCACGGATCGACGTTCCCGCCGTCCGTCGAATTGGCCCACGTTTCTGACACCCGATTGACCTTCTTTCTTGATGCAATCCGGCTCTAGCGTAGAACGCAGCAGGAGTGACGAGGGACCGAACATGAGGAGGCACGAATGAGAACAGTGGTGCTGGGCGCAGGCGGCCAGGTCGGCCGACAGGTCGTCGACCGGCTTCGCGATGAGGGCGTCGACGTCGTGGCGGCGTCACGGACGACGGGGACCGACGCGTATCGCAACGTGGGACTGACCGATGCGGTGACCGACGCCGACGTCGTGGTGGATTGCCTCAACGTCACCACCATGAAGGCGAAGGCGGCGGTGGACTTCTTCGCGACCACTGCGACCAACGTCGGCAGGGCCGCGCACGCCGCGGGTGCGGCGGTCGTCTGCTTGTCGATCGCGAACGCCACGGATCCCGAGGTCAACCGCAAATTTGGCTACTACCAAGGCAAGTCGGCGCAGGAACAGGCCTATCGTCGAGAGTTGGAGCCGAAGGCGCTGACCATCGTCGCGTCGACCCAGTGGTACGAACTGGCCGCACAGATGATGGGCACCATGCGACTGGGTCCGCTCGCGCTGGTGCCTCACATGCGGTGCCGGCCGGCGGCAGCGGTTGACGTCGCCGAGGTCGTGGCCCGGGAGGCGATCACTGCCGCGCGCAACGAGACCCGGTCCGAACCCCGGGTGATCGAGGTCGCCGGACCCGACGAGCTCGATCTGGTGACGGTCGCCAGATCGATTGCGCGACAGCAGGGTGCACCGCGATGGGTGGCCGGGGTCAGATTCGGTGGCGCGGCGATCCGCAACGGTGGCCTGGTGCCCGCCGACCCGGAGGTCGTCACACCGACGACCCTGCCGGAATGGGTTGCCCGACAGTACCCGGCATCGACGTCGGAGGCGCAGCGATGAGTCCGCGGCCAAAAGTTCCGACCCGCATGTGGATTCCGGCGGATAACCCCGAGGTGTACAAGGCACTCGTCGCGCTGCAGCGCGCATCGTCGACGGGTCTGCCGGCCGAACTCGGCGAACTCGTCAAGATCCGCGCGTCGCAGATCAACGGATGTGCTTACTGCCTGCACATGCACACCTCGGATGCACTGACGATGGACATCGACCCGCGCAAGCTGATGATGGTCGCGACGTGGCGTGAGGCGACGGGGATCTTCGACGAACGTGAACGGGCCGCGCTCGGACTGACCGAATCGCTCACCCGCGTCGCCGACGACGGCGTGCCCGACGAGGTATTCGCCACTGCCAGAGAGTATTTCGACGACCATGAGCTCGGGCAACTCGTTGCCTCGATCGCCATGATCAACACCTGGAACCGGATCGCGATCGCCGGTGGCTACCCGGCCGGCCTCGATGAGCGGCGATCGCGCGACGTCTGAGATCAGAGTTTGCGCAGGCGGACGCGGTTGATGGAGTGGTCGACGTCCTTGCGCAGCACGAGGCTGGCGCGGGGCCGCGTGGGCAGAATGTTCTCGATCAGGTTCGGACGGTTGATCGAGATCCACAGGTCCCGCGCCGCCGCCGTCGCCTGCTCGTCGGTGACCGACGCGTAGGCGTGGAAATGGGAGTTGGGGTCGGCGAAGGACGTGGTCCGCATCTTGAGGAACCGGGAGATGTACCACTGCTCGATGTCGTCCATCTTGGCGTCGACGTAGATCGAGAAATCGAACAGATCCGAGACCATCAGGGTGGCGCCGGTCTGCAGGACGTTGAGACCCTCGAGGATCAGGATGTCCGGTTGGCGGACATAGTGATAGACGTCGGGCACGATGTCGTAGGCGATGTGTGAATAGACGGGTGCGGTCACCTCGCGGGCCCCCGACTTCACCTCGGTGACGAACCGCAACAAAGCCCGCCGGTCGTAGGATTCGGGAAAACCCTTGCGGTGCATGATGCCTCGTCGTTCGAGCACCGCGGTCGGCAACAGGAATCCGTCGGTGGTGACGAGGTCGACTTTGGGATGGGAATCCCAGCGCGCGAGCAGTGCGGCGAGCACGCGCGCGGTGGTGGACTTGCCGACGGCGACGCTGCCCGCGATCCCGATCACGAACGGGACCTGCCGGTTGGTCTGCCGCTCACCGAGGAAGGTCGACGTCGCGGCGAACAGGCGCTGTCGGGCCGCGACCTGCAGGTGGATCAGACGGGACAGGGGTAGATAGACGTCGGCGACCTCATCGAGGTCGATCTGCTCGCCGAGGCCCACCAGCTCGGCGAGCTCGTTCTCGTTGAGCACCATTGGCATCGATTGTCGCAGGTCACGCCACTGTTTGCGGTCCAGTTCCAGGTACAGACTGGGATCGCGATCGGTGGTGTGCCGCGCCATCAGATGCGACTTCCGGTCACCGTCGAGAGCTCGGACCAGGGCGTCATGCGCTCCAGCATATTGGCTGGGGTTTGTCGTCGATGACCCGGTGGGGGCGTGATCGCGTAGCCTCGCTCCCATGTCCGAGCTGGTCACCGAATACCTGCGCCTGGGCCTCGCCTTCGATCGTCTCGAAGAAGGCTTCGTCGACGCCTACACAGGCGATCCCGCTTTGCGTGCCGAGGTCGCCGACGCCCCGACGCCCGAGCCCGCGCAGCTTGCCCGACGAGCCCGCGAACTGGCCGCGGAACTCCCCGCCGGCCTCGACGCCGACCGTGCCACGTTCATCGGGGCCCATCTGCGGGCACTGGAGTGTTCGGCACGCAAGTTCGCCGGCGAACAGATCGGTTTTGTCGACGAGGTGAGCGCCTACTTCGACGTCGACATCGCCATGGGTGACGAGGAGACGTACCGCGGGGCGCACGCCGAGCTGGCCGACGCGCTCGGCGAACCAAGTGCGGCGGGGGATCGGCTGACCGGGCTCTACTCCGCCCATCGCGTCGCCGACGAGATCCCCGCGGAGAAGGTCGACGAATGCGTGCAGGCGTTCAGCGGGGCGCTACGGGAACGCGTGCGCGCGGCGTATCCGTTGCCGGACAACGAAATCGTCGAGTTCGAGGTGGTGACCGACAAGCCGTGGTCGGGCTTTAACTACTACCTCGGCGGCTTCCGATCGCGGGTGGCGATCAACGTCGACCTCACCCAGCACATGTCGAATCTGCCGCATCTGATCGCTCACGAGGCCTACCCCGGGCATCACACCGAGCACTGCCGCAAGGAGCAGTTCCTCGTCGAACAGGGAAATCAGCACGAGCAGTCGATCTTCCTGGTCAACACCCCGCAGTGCCTGATGGCCGAGGGCCTCGCCGACCACGCGCTCGGCGCCATCATCGGACCGGACTGGGGTCGCTGGGCCCAGGAGATCTATGCCGATCTCGGGCTGCGCTTCGACGGCGAACGCGCACAGCGTGTTTCCCGGGCTACGGCGGGACTGCTCGGGGTGCGCCAGGACGCCGCGCTGATGTTGCACGACCGGCACGCCGACACCGACACGGTGGTGGCCTATCTGCGCCGGTGGCTGCTCGCGCCCGAAGAACGCGCCCGGCAGATGCTGCGGTTCCTGACCTCGCCGCTGTGGCGGGCCTATATCTCCACCTATGTCGAGGGCTACCCGCTGCTGGCGCAGTGGCTCGATCAGCCGCCGTCGGCGGTGGCGCCGCCCGATCGGGCAGGACGGTTCGGGCGGCTGCTCGATGAACCCCTGATCCCGGCGTCGCTGCGGGGTGAACTGACCCCATAGACTGGGCCGCATGACCGCGAACTCCCAGTCCGTGAACTCACAAACCCTGGCCGACCTCGACCCTGACGTCGCGGCCGCGATGAACGGCGAATTGAGCCGTCAGCGCGACACGCTGGAGATGATCGCGTCGGAGAACTTCGTGCCACGCGCGGTCCTGCAGGCGCAGGGCAGTGTGCTCACCAACAAATACGCCGAAGGTTATCCGGGCCGTCGCTACTACGGCGGGTGCGAATACGTCGACGTGGTGGAGGACATTGCGCGCAACCGCGCCAAGGAACTGTTCGGCGCCGACTTCGCCAACGTCCAGCCGCATTCCGGCGCGCAGGCCAACGCCGCGGTGCTGCAGGCGCTGATGGAACCGGGGGAGACGCTGCTCGGCCTCGACCTCGCGCACGGCGGTCACCTGACCCACGGCATGCGCCTGAACTTCTCCGGCAAGCTCTACGAGAACGCCTTCTACGGCGTCAGCAAAGAAGACTTCCGCATCGACATGGACGAGGTGCGCAAGATCGCCCTCGACACCCGGCCCAAGGTGATCGTCGCCGGCTGGTCGGCGTACCCCCGAACCCTGGACTTCGCGGCGTTCCGGTCGATCGCCGACGAGGTGGGTGCTCACCTCTGGACCGACATGGCGCATTTCGCCGGACTGGTCGCGGCCGGTCTGCATCCCTCGCCGGTCCCGCACTCCGACGTCGTCTCCTCCACCGTGCACAAGACGCTGGGCGGCCCGCGCTCGGGAATCATTCTGGCCAAGCAGGATTGGGCCAAGAAGCTGAACTCGGCGGTGTTCCCCGGCCAGCAGGGCGGTCCGCTGATGCATGTGATCGCGGCCAAGGCAGTCGCGCTCAAGATCGCGGGCACCGAGGAGTTCAAGGAGCGCCAGCAGCGCACGTTGTCAGGTGCGAAGATCCTGGCCGAACGGCTGACGGGTGACGATGTCTCCAAGGCGGGCGTGTCGGTGCTGACCGGCGGCACCGACGTGCACCTCGTCCTCGTCGACCTGCGGAACAGTTCTCTGGACGGTCAGCAGGCCGAGGACCTCCTGCATCAGGTGGGTATCACGGTCAACCGCAACGCCGTGCCCTTCGACCCGAGGCCGCCGATGGTGACCTCCGGGCTGCGGATCGGCACCCCGGCCCTGGCCACCCGCGGCTTCGGTGACGAGCAGTTCACCGAGGTCGCCGACATCATCGGGACGGCGCTCGCCGCCGGGACATCCGCTGACGTCGCGGCCCTGCGCGGCCGGGTCTCCAAACTCGCCCTCGATTTCCCGCTCTACGACGGGCTCGAGGAGTGGGGCCTGATGAGCCGGATCTGAACGGTTGACCCACCGGGCGAATTGATCTGTCCGGTTACGCATCCGTATCCTCTATCGGATGAACGCCCTCACCGAAGACGACCTGATCATCGCGCTCGAGAAGGCTCTTCCCGAGATCGCCGAAGACCATGAGGCGGCCGCCACACCGTGGAGCCCGCACGACTGGGTGCCGTGGGACGACGGCCGCAACTTCGCCTTCCTCGGCGGCGAGGACTGGGATCCCTCCCAGGCGACCCTGTCGGCGGAGGCCCGCGCGGGTTCGCTGGCGCTGCTGCTGACCAAGGACAACCTGCCGTCGTATCACCGGGTGCTCGCGAAGTACTTCCCGGCCTTCTCCGACTGGCGCCAGCTGGTCGGCGTGTGGACCGCTGAGGACAACCGGCACGCGATCGTGCTGCGTGACTACCTCGTCGTGAAACGGGCCATCGATCCGGTCGACTCCGAGGAACGTCGTCGTGAGCACGTCACCAAGGGGTACCGGCAGCGCGAGGAGCAGGTGAACGAACTCGGGCCGCTCGACGTCCTCGCCCTGATGGCCGTCCACGAGAACCAGTGCGTCCACTTCATCTCGCGGCTGGCCGCGGCGGTCGATGACGACGTCTACCTGCAGATTCTCGCCAAGATCTCCAACGACGACCGTGTGCAGGCCGACACCTTTGCCGCCTTTCTCAACGCCGGACTGGTCGCCGACCAGGACAACACCGTCGTGGCGGTGGACCGCGCGCTACAGCGTGACGAGCCGATCGGCGGCGACATCGAGGGCTTCGAGGCGGAGTGGGCGCTGATCGCCGACTACGAGAACGCCGAGACCAAGGCGGCGACGGCGAAGATGCTGGCCGACGCCCTCAAACTCGACACCGTGCAGGGGCTCGGCGACGCGGCCGAAGCGGCGCGGAAGCGAATCCTGGAGCTCGCGGGTCGCGGCTGAGGTAGACGCCCTCGCGGTGAACGGGCGCTGGCCAGGCCGGAAAACACCCTGGTGGCGCGGTTGGCGTCCCTGCGTCGACGATACGTCCGGTTAACGCACAATTCACGCCGACACACCCGTTTCCGACGCGCCACGCCGACCGCACGCGCGTACGTTGACGGGTGACGGGCCGCGGGGAAGCGGTTCGTCCGGGAGGTTCGATTCGTGGTTTGCATCAGCAGCGCGAGGGGGCCGGCCCCGGTCCTGACGAACCGGCCGGTCGACCACACTGGTTTGTGCGGGGGCCCGCGCAAACGTAGGAGCCCACGTGACCACACGCACCTACGTCCTCGACACCTCCGTCCTGCTGTCCGACCCCTGGGCGGTCATGCGCTTCGCCGAACACCATGTGGTTCTGCCACTGGTGGTCATCGGTGAACTCGAGGGCAAACGTCACCACCACGAGCTCGGCTGGTTTGCGCGTGAGTCCTTGCGCATGCTCGACGACCTTCGTCTCGTCCACGGCCGGCTTGATGTCCCGATCCCGATCGGCGACGACGGCGGCACGGTGCAGGTGGAACTGAACCACACCGATCCCGCGGTCCTGCCGGCCGGTTTCCGCACGGACACCAACGATTCCCGAATCCTCGCGTGTGCGTTGAACCTGCGTGCCGAAGGCCGCGACGTCACGCTGGTCTCCAAGGACACCCCGCTGCGCGTCAAGGCGGGAGCCGTCGGCCTGGCCGCCGACGAGTATCACGCGCAGGACGTGGTGGTGTCCGGATGGTCGGGGATGACCGAACTCGACGTCGACTCGAGCGTCATCGACACCCTGTTCGCCGACGGCGTGGCGGATCTCGACGCCGCGCGAGAACTGCCCTGCCACACCGGAATTCGGTTGCTGGGGCACGGTTCGTCGAGTGCGCTCGGCCGTGTCAACGAGGAGAAGCGCGTCCAGCTGGTGCGTGGTGACCGGGAGGCATTCGGGCTGCACGGCCGGTCCGCAGAGCAGCGCGTCGCACTCGATCTGCTGCTCGACGAGAGCGTCGGCATCGTGTCGTTGGGCGGCAAGGCGGGAACCGGCAAGTCGGCACTGGCACTGTGCGCCGGGCTCGAAGCCGTCCTGGAGCGCCGGACGCAGCGCAAGGTCGTCGTCTTCCGACCGCTGTACGCGGTCGGCGGCCAGCAACTCGGCTACCTGCCGGGCAGCGAGGCCGACAAGATGGGGCCGTGGGCGCAGGCCGTCTTCGACACCCTCGAAGGCCTCGCGTCGCCGGCGGTGATCGAAGAGGTGCTGAGCCGAGGGATGCTGGAAGTGTTGCCGCTCACCCACATTCGAGGTCGATCGCTGCACGACTCGTTTGTGATCGTCGACGAGGCCCAGTCGCTGGAACGCAATGTGCTCCTGACCGTGCTGTCGCGCCTCGGCACCGGTTCGCGGGTGGTACTGACCCACGACGTGGCGCAGCGCGATAACCTCCGCGTCGGACGGCACGACGGTGTGGCCGCGGTGATCGAGAAGCTCAAGGGCCATCCGCTCTTCGCCCACGTCACCCTGACCCGCAGTGAGCGGTCGCCGATCGCCGCGCTGGTCACCGAGATGCTGGAGGAGTTCGGGCCGGGCGGAGCGTAGACCCGACGACCCGGTCACCGGGGATAGGTGATGATGATCTCCCCGGTGATCGGGTCGCGCCAGGTGATGGTGCGGTCGGTGTGCATGGTGGGTATCCAGAGGCCGAGGTGCTTGCGGTGGTGATCCGGGGTGCACAGCGGGATGAGGTTCTCGAATATGCTCCAGCCCCCGGTGAGCGGATCTCGGGGATCGAACTTCACCAGGTGATCGAGTTGGCATTCGTCAGACGGCCGCCCGCACTGCGGGTAGCGGCAGGTGCGGTCATGGCTGATCACCCGTTCCCGCACCGCCCTACTCGGACGATAGGTCAGCGCACCCGGTGGAATGGGCCCGCTCGCTTCGCTCCCGGCGCCCGGTGGAATGGGCCCGCTCGCTTGGCTCCCGGCGCCCGGTGGTGGCAGGTCGTAGCCGCCGTGTCCGGTGGGGTCGATGGGTGGGGCCGGACCGTCTCGGCCGGTGACGATGAGCCCGGAGTAGCCCGACGGGAGTAGCAGTTGGCCGGCGATCGAGTTGGAGATGAGGTCCTCGGCGTGGTCGGGGTCGATGGGCCCATGGCCACGCAGGTAGGGCACCTCGATGCCGGCGGGGTCGGTGACGACGATCAGTGCGGTTTGTTCACCGAGATCGCACGCGGTGGGGGTGTCGGCCACCTCCACCGCGGGGCCCTCGGGTGCCTCAGGTGCGTCGCTACCCGGGTACGAGCAGGTGTCTGTGTGCACGCCGGCCTCGGCCGGGTCCACCGAGGTGTCCGGATCGGGCGCGGTGTTCGCGTCGACGCCCGCGTCAGAGTCGGCGTCTGCTGGTGTGCTGCTGGCGGTGTCTGCCTCGTCGGTGTCGGTAGGCGTGTCGTCGTCGCAGTGGTCGGCGCAGTCGTCGTCATCGGCGGTGGGGTCGGGGGCGGGGGTGGCGGGGCAGGTGGTGTTGCCGCAGGTGCATGCGAGATGGCCGCCGGGTAGTCCGATGAGGTGGGCCAGCGCAGCCACGCGTTGGACACCGATCCGGCGGGGATCGTCGGCGCAGAGATGGCGGGCGATGAGGTCGGCGATTCGGCGGGTCAGATACACGCCGTGTTCGGCGGGCACGGTGGCATCGATGCTCGCATGCCCGTGAGCGTCATCGCCGATGACGACGTTCTGGTGACGCTCGGCGAAGTCTTTGCGCGCGAGGATCGCCGCGTCAGGGTCCAACGCGATGACGAGTTCCTCGAGCTGTTCACGCAACACCCGATCCGCCGACGGCCGCGCCGAGAGCGTCAACGCCAGCTGTTCGGCACCCACCCGGGTGTCCTCATCGAGCAACAACAGGGCGTTGGCCATCAACGCGGTACGCGCCAACGAATGCCGGCCGTCGAGGAACGCGATCCGCACCGCGGGCAGCTGCTGCAGGTGGGTGCCCAGCGTGATCCACCGGCTTGCGGTGGAGCGGGAGATCCCCAGCCGGACCGACACCTGCCCGATGGCGGCTTTGTCGGGCATATCGCGGACCCGACGGCCCAGTGTCCGGTTCCAGGACGGGTCGGCGATCATGTCCTGATACACCGCATGCCCGATCCGGTAGGCCAGCAGCACCGTACGGGCCTCAGCACGCCGCGCCAACTGCTGCATCTCCCGCGCCGCGTCCACCACCGCATCCGAAACCATCGACGACACACCGGTGTCGTCGGCGACCGGATCGGTCAGAGTGAACATCACGAGAGGCACGCTTCCGGGTACGAAGTAACCAGGGACGCTGTCGTCACGTACTCGTCGTCGAAAACTCCTGTGAACCGGGCCGGTTCACACCCTCATCATCTGAACTACCCACACACTAACGCGGGCCACCGACAAGACTCTGCTCGTGGATGCCGCCGAGCGCGACCGGTTCACCTATGCCGTCGGGGTACTCAGGCTCTCTCATTCGGCTACTGAGGTGATTCGATCCTCACCGCACCGTGACCATCACGTGATTCACGGAGACTTGCGCGCTGGCACACTGGTGTGGTGCTGAAGTTACTGATGAGGCGAATGAGACTTCTGGGACTATTGGTGATTGGGGTGTTGGCCGCTTTCGCTGCGGGTGCCGGCCAGTCCGTTGCTGCGCCGGGAACCACCACCACACCACCGCCGACCACCACGACCCCCCCGCAGACACCGGGGCTGGGTATACCGCTGCTCGATCAGCTCCTGAATTCGCTGGCCGCAGGACTGGGATCCAGCGACGGGGTGCTGCCCGGCGGTGCCGCCGGGTCCAAGACCAATCAGCTGATCGTGGTCAGCGCGCCCAAGGCGTCGGATACGACGGCGACGTTGACCGGGTTCGAGCGTGGATCGGACAAGAGCTGGAAGCCGGTCATCGGTCCCACCAAGGCGTTCCTCGGCTCGCTCGGCATGGGGCAGCCGCAGGACAACGTGTATCGGACGCCGGAGGGCAACTTCGCGCTGGACCAGGCGTTCGGGCGGCAGGCCAATCCGGGCACCAAGATGCCGTACTTCAAGACCGATGCCCAGGACTGGTGGGATTCCAATCCCAAATCGCCCACGTACAACACGCACGTGCGATCGGTGAACGGCCCCGGCGGGGACAGCGAGAATCTGTACAAGGTCGGCGAGATGTACGACTACGCGGTCAACATCGCGCACAATCCGCAGCGCACGCCGGGCAAGGCGTCGGCGATCTTCCTGCATGTCACCAACAATCAGCCGACCATGGGCTGTGTCGCCATCGAGCGCGAGCTGATGAAGAAGACGCTGCAGTGGCTCGATCCGGCCAAGAGTCCCCGGATCGTCATCGGCGTCAACCAGAGTGCTCCCACCGGTGATGCGCCCGAGGGCACCACGCCGGGCACCACCACGCCGCCGAACGGCCAGACGCCATCGGTGCCCGGTGACAACCCGCTGACGGGCCTGCTGTCGCAGCTGATGAACCTGATCCCGGCGTTGCTCGGGGTGGGCACGGGTAGCGCCGGGTGACGCGGGCTACTTCCGCAGTACGCTGACAGCGAAGTCGGCGTCGGGGTGCCAGGCACGCAGATCCCAGGTGGCGAAGCGATGTTCGAGTCGTAGCCCGGCGGCGGCGACGGCGGTGTCGAAGTGTTCGACCGTGAGCTCGCGATCGGTGTGGAAGCCGGTCACGAGCACACCGTCGTCCTTCAGGTGGGCGGAAAGCCTACGGAGAACGAGGGTCTCGGTATCCGGTGCGAGGAACACCATGACGTTGCCGGCGCACACGATGGCGTCGAACGGCTCGCCCTCGCCGTGGGCCGCGAGGTCGAGAGTCGACAGATCCGCGACGAGCCAGTGCGGCCCCGGATGGTCGGCCTGCGCCGCGGCGATCAGTTCGGGATCGACGTCGACTCCCACCACCTGATGCCCGACGGTGTGCAGGTATCCGCCCAATCGTCCCGGGCCGCAACCCGCGTCGAGGATGCGTGCGCCGCGCGGCACCATCGCGTCGATGAGCCGGGCCTCGCCTGCGAGGTCGGTTCCCTGGGCCGCCATGTCCCGGAATCGCTCGATGTACCACTGGCTGTGGCCGGGTTTGGTGTCGGTGAGCCAGCGTGGCGGTGGCACGGTCTCCCGTTTGAGTTCGAAGCACGCGGCCCGGCGGTCACCGAAGTCGTCCCGCCGTCCGGTGGTCGAATCCACTTGAGCCCGAGCCTGATCGAGCACCGGGGTGTCGGGGTCGAGGACACGCAGGTACTGCTCGTGGGACGCGAGTGAGGCAACCGCGGCGTCGACGTGATCGGTGACGTCGACGGCGTGCGTGGGATGCGGCCCGTTCTCGAACAGCCAGCGCGGACGGTCGCCGTCGATCGCGTCATAGGCGTCGAGGACGGCCGCCGAGAACTCCATGTGGTCGCGCTGATTGGGCGCGCCCGGCGCCCACTCCGGGCCACCGTAGAGCGACAGGATCACTTGTGGCGCAACACGGTCGATGGTCTCGGCGATCGTGGCCCGCAGCTCGGGGGTGTTGCGGATGTCGCTGTCCGGGAATCCCCAGAACTCCACCTCGTCGACGCCGACGACGCGCGCGGAGGTGCGTTGTTCCTCCTCGCGCAGGGGACCGCATTGCTCCGGCGGCATGCCCTCGATGCCGCGCTCGCCACTCGAGGCGAGTGCGTAGACGACCCGTTTGCCCTCCGACGTCCAGCGGTCGACCGCGGCCGCCATCCCGTACTCAGGGTCGTCGGGATGTGCGACCAGGACCAGCGCGGTCGACCAGCCGGACGGAAAGGGCTCGAGGGACATCCCTCAGCGCTCGCGGTCCAGGTTCGCCATCTTGAGAACGTCGAGGCGCTTGTCCAGTTCGGCCTCGGACAGCTTGTCGCCGATGAGGTTTCGGTCGATCACCGTCTGCCGGATGGTCTTGCCCTCCTTGAGGGCCTGCTTGGCGACGGCGGCGGCCTCCTCGTAGCCGATGGCGGAGTTGAGCGGCGTCACGATCGACGGCGAGCTCTCCGCGAGGGTGCGCAACCGATCCTCGTTGGCGACGAGGCCTTCGATGCAGCGGTCGGCGAACAGGCGGGAGACGTTGGCCAGCAACTTGATCGACTCGAGGACGTTGCGGGCCATCATCGGGATGTAGACGTTGAGCTCGAAGGCACCGTTGCCGCCGCCCCAGGTGACCGCGGCGTCGTTGCCGATGACCTGCGCCGCGACCTGCGTGACCGCCTCGGGCAGAACGGGATTGACCTTGCCGGGCATGATCGAGCTGCCGGGCTGGAGGTCGGGGAGTTGGATCTCGCCGAGGCCGGTGAGCGGTCCCGAGCCCATCCAGCGCACGTCGTTGGCGATCTTGGTCAGCGACACCGCGATGGTCTTCAGCGCACCCGACAACTCGACCAGACCGTCGCGCGCGGCCTGCGCCTCGAAGTTGTCCTTGGCCAGCGACAGGGCATCGACGCCGGTCAGCTTCTTGAGGTCCTCGACGACCTTGGTGCCGAAACCGTCGGGAGCGTTGAGGCCGGTGCCGACGGCCGTGCCGCCGATCGGCAGTTCACCGACGCGCGGCAGCGTCGCGGTGGCACGTTCGATGCCGGCCTCGACCTGGCGGGCGTAGCCGCCGAACTCCTGACCGAGGGTGACCGGGACGGCGTCCATCAGGTGCGTGCGGCCGCTCTTGACCACCTCGCGCCACTGCGTGGCCTTGCCGAGCAGGGCCAGGCGCAGGTGGTCGAGCGCCGGGATGAGGTCGGTGACGGTGGCCTCGGTGGCCGCGACATGCGTTGCGGTGGGGAAGGTGTCGTTGGAGGACTGCGACATGTTGACGTGGTCGTTGGGGTGGACCTCCACCCCGGCGGCCTTGGCGATGGACGCGATGACCTCGTTGGCGTTCATGTTGGAGCTGGTGCCCGAGCCGGTCTGGAAGACGTCGATCGGGAACTGATCGTCGTGCTTGCCGTCGGCGATCTCCTTGGCGGCGGCGATGATTGCGTCGGCCTTCTCGGCGTCGAGCAGACCGAGGTCCTTGTTGACCTGCGCGCACGCCGCCTTGAGCAGTCCCATCGCGCGGATCTGGGTGCGCTCGAGCGGACGGTGGCTGATCGGGAAGTTCTCTACCGCGCGTTGTGTCTGCGCCCGCCACAGGGCGTCGACAGGGACCTTGACCTCGCCCATGGTGTCGTGCTCGATGCGGTACTGCTGCTCGGTCATGTCCGTGTGTCCTCCGGCTCCGTCGGCGTTAGGTGATCCTGAGTGAACACGCTACTAAGTGCAGGTCTGCCGACCGCAGACGGGTGACGTTGGACCGCGACTTCGCCAGATCCCCGGGCCTCGTCTGGCGGTCACCCGAGGT
Organism: Gordonia bronchialis DSM 43247; assembly: GCF_000024785.1. Taxonomy (NCBI): domain Bacteria; kingdom Bacillati; phylum Actinomycetota; class Actinomycetes; order Mycobacteriales; family Gordoniaceae; genus Gordonia; species Gordonia bronchialis. Next base: position 1,744,531 of record NC_013441.1, read on the forward strand.
GTGAGACCGCTCAGTGCCCGAGCAGGGTGCGGAACGCACGCGCCGCCGGCGACGGGTCGTGGCGGGAGACTACGCCGAGACTGGACCGCGCGGCCGCATCGGTGAGCGGAATCGCGAGCACGCCCTCGAACCCGGCGGCGGTGGTCACGCTGAGCGCGCCGACGCCGATCCCGCGTCGAGCCAGAGCCACCACCTGGGCCGGTGTGGTCACCTCCCATCGGGGCGAGGCATGCCGGCCCGCCCGCTGTGCTGCGGTATCAAGCGCCGTGCGGGCGCCGGTACCCGTCGGCAGCGCGATCACGTCGGTGGACAGCAGATCGTCGACGCTGCACGCCTGTCGCGACGCCCACGGATGGTCGGGTGCGACCACCGCGCACAGCGCGTCGTCGACGATGACGGTGGTGAGCAGATCCCGCGGTTCGCGCCCCGCCCAGCCCGCGACCGCGATGTCGAGAGAACCCTCGCGGACGCACACCACCAGGTCGTCGGAGAGTCCTTCGGTGAGCCGCACATCGATGCCGGGGTGTCGCGCGTGCATCGCGGCGAGGGCGTCCACCAGCGGTTCCCAGGTCAGGCCAGTCACCGCGCCGACGCGCAGCGACCCGGCCAGGACGCCGCGGATCTCCCCGGCGGCGGCGGTCACGGCATCGGCGGCGGCGAGGGCCTGCCGCATCGCCGGTAGCAATGTGCGCCCGGCATCGGTGAGCGCGACCCGGCGTGAGGTGCGGTCGAACAGGGCGACCCCGAGCTCGCGTTCGAGCTTCGCGATCTGCATGGACACACCGGACTGGCTGACTCGGACGGCCTGCGCACCCGCGGTGAAGGTGCCCGCGTCGACCACGGCGAGGGCATAGCGCAGCTGATGCAGTTCCATCACTGGTGATGATAGGTGCGATACCTATGTTCTGTTGGACCGATGAGTGCTCATGCCTCGACCATGGAGATATGAGAACCACAACGAACACCGATGCCACCACTGCCGGCCGGAATGCGGCCGAGGTCTACTTCGACGCATGGCGCGAACGCGACTTCGACCGCCTGCGGACGGTCCTGGCCCCCGACGTCAGTTTTGTGGGCGTGATGGGGACCGCAGACGGAGCCGACGACTGCATCGCCGGATTGCGGGGGATGGCCGAGTCGGTCATGGCGGATCTGGTCCTGCACGCCCGGGTTGCCGACGGCGCGGACGTCATCACCTGGTTCGACCTGGTGACCAAGGACGGCACGACGCTACCGACCGCCAACTGGAGTCACGTCGAGGACGGCCTGATCACCCGGATCCGGGTCACCTTTGACCCGCGACCGCTCGGGATGAGCTGAGCGGCCCGAGATGTGAGATTGGCGCGTCCACGGGCATCATTGGGGCATGCCGAGCTCGACTAGGGAGTTGGTCAGCGTTCCGTCGGTGAACAATGTCCAGTTGCCGGTCACGTGGGCAACCGCTGTCGCTGGTGGTGCAGTGGTCCCGGACTGGTCGGAGTCGACATCGACGTACAGTTGCTGGTCGGTCGTCTCGATGATCAGGCTACGGCCGGCGATTCCCTGGAGCTTGGCATTCAGCGCCTTCGCGCGGGTCTGATCGAGGCTGAAGAGGGTCTGACCGTTGCGGACGTCGAACGCGACGATCTCGTCTCCCGCGGTCAATTGGTAAGCACCGATTCCTGCGGCCACGTCGTACTGCACCTTCGGCAACCAGCCGTTGTCGGTCAACGTGAACACAGCCTCCGGGACGGCGAGCTTTGCGCCGGTCCGCAGGTCGAACGCGGTGTAGGGAATCCGACGATCGGCGCGACCGTACGTATTGATCCGATTCAAGCCGATGACCGCGCCGCCGCCGTACTGGTAGTCGAACTGACCGTCACATCCGGTGCCCTGCTGTGGTTGATCCATGTGCCCGAGCCACATCCCGTCCGATACCCGGACCACGCCGACTCGTGCGCACCGGTCGCGCCCCGCGATGGTGGAACCGGCTCGCTCGATGGCGATGGTCTCGGGCGTCGCCGCTTTTCCGGCGCCGTCCGATGTCCAGACGACACGGCCGCTGGCGGTGTCGACCCCGATCACGAAATAGCGTGCATAGTATACGTTTCCAGATGGCTGGCCGGTGTCGGCGTACACGATCGGGACCACCGGGCCACTCCCGATCCCGATCTGGCTGTCGTCGATTTTGGCATTGTTCTTCAGGTAGGTGACCGATTTCTCGACAGAACCTGTGAGCGGTTCACGGTGACGAGTCTGCCCTCCCAGTACTCGGGTTCGAGATTGGCTGCAGGGTGCCGCACGACGACTGCACCGATGAGCTTCGGCTCATCCAGTGAGCCCGAGCCTGCCCAAGCCTGGGATTCGATCTCTTCGCTGGGCAACAGCGTCGCGGCGTCGACGGTGACAGGTGATTTTCCCGGCAGATACACGGTGGCGGTGCCGCGCACTCCGCCGATGGGGAACTGCGTTTCCGAACCCCCGTCAAGTAGGAGTGGACCCGACACCGTGAACTCATCGAGATCGACGTGCTCGTCCGCGAGTTTCGGTGCAGTGGTGGTCGGCGTCGTCACTGGCGTCGCGGTCGTCGAGTCCGTGGTCGCCGTACTACCCGGACGGTCGGCCGACCCGCAGGCCGAAAGGGCTAGCGCGAGAATGACAACGACGGACGACAGCAAGAACCGTGAGTGACTCACCGAGTACCCTTCTGCATCCCCGCGGGGCGCGGGACGGTGCAGAAGGACGCTATCAGCGCCGGGGACGACTGCACCGTCACCTGAACATACGAATATGCCCAGTGCACAGGCGAATTGCGGTCGTACTAGATGTCGAGGCGGGCGTACTCGCGCAGCTTCGTGGTGACGTGCACGGCCTCGATCCGGCGGATGGTGCCGGACTTGGAGCGCATGACCAGCGAGCGGGTGGTCGCGCCGCCCGGCCGGTAGGTCACGCCGCGCAGCATGTCGCCGTTGGTGACGCCGGTGGCGCAGAAGAAGGAGTTCTCGCCCTGTACCAGGATGTCGTTGGTGAGCACCCGGTCGAGGTCGTGACCGGCGTCGATTGCCTTCTGTCGCTCGGCGTCGTCCTTCGGCCAGAGCTTGCCCTGGATCTCGCCGCCCATGCACTTCATCGCGACCGCCGTGATGATGCCCTCGGGGGTTCCGCCCACACCCATCAGCATGTCGACGGTGGAGTAGTCGCCGGCCGCGGCGATCGCACCGGCGACGTCACCGTCGGAGATCAGCCGGATCTTGGCGCCGGCCTGACGGATCTCGCCGATCAGATCGGCGTGCCGCGGACGGTCGAGAACCACGACGGTCATGTCGCGGACATCGATGCCCTTGGCCTTGGCCACCGAATTGATGTTCCACTCGACGGATTCGTCGATGTTGATGGCGCCCTTGGCCTCTGGGCCCACGGCGATCTTGTTCATGTAGAACACCGCCGACGGATCGAACATGGTGCCGCGCTCACTGACCGCGATCACGGCGATCGAGTTCGGCCGACCCTCGGCCATGAGCGTGGTGCCGTCGATGGGGTCGACCGCGACGTCGCAGTCGGGGCCGTCGCCGTCGCCCACCTCTTCGCCGTTGTAGAGCATCGGCGCCTCGTCCTTCTCGCCCTCGCCGATGACCACCACTCCGCGCATCGACACCGTGGAGAGCAGTTCGCGCATGGCGTCGACCGCGGCCTTGTCGCCACCGTTCTTGTCGCCACGCCCAACCCAACGTCCGGCGGCCAAGGCCGCGGCCTCGGTGACGCGAACCAACTCCATCGCGAGGTTGCGATCAGGTGCCTGGTGGGTGCTCGTGGACATGGCTCTGAAACTCCTCGGCGTCGGCGATGCGTGCTCGTGTCCCATCCTTGCATGTCATACCGGACATTCCGACGGCGGGCCGGTGCGGGGCGAGGGGTGGCAGAGGGGTGGCGTCGCGGCCCGACGGGTGATGGGATACTCGGCTCATGGCACAGAAACCGCGCTATCTGATCAGCGGCAAGGACATGATCTGGTCTCTGATCCCGCTGCTCGCGATCTGCGCGGTGGTCGCGATGGTGTCGGGCAACTGCTCGGTGGGTCTCACCGGCGGGGCATCCGACGACAGGGTCCCCGCCTTCGACGTCGCGAGTTCACTGAAGGCCGACGCCCGCGAGATGCCGTTCCCGGTCCGGCTGCCGGCGACGCCGGCCGGCTGGAAACCCAACTCCGGATCGTCGCCGTCACTGGACGGCCACCGGGTCAGTACTGCCGGGTGGATCAGCGGCAACGGCGCGTACGTGCAGCTCACGCAGAGCGACGCCACGGAGGACTCCCTGATCGGTTATCTCCGCGGCGAGGAGGACTACGACGCGGTGAGCGCGAACGGTACCCGCGAGGTGGCCGGCCGGACGTGGGTGACCTACTCGACGACGGGCGGCAAGAAGTTCTGGGTGACCGATCTCGGGGACGTGCGCATCGCCGTGCTCTCCCGCGGCCCGGACTCCGACATGGAACAGCTCGCGACGGCCGTGCTCGCCGCCGATCCACTGCGCCGAAACGGGTGACCCGGCGTCGTTCCGACGATCGAACTTGCCCGACGCACCTTGACATGCGCGACACACCTGCGCACGGTCGCGGTTCGATTGCGCGCTCGGCGCGAGAAGACGGGTAGTGCGCTACTCGTGAGGTGACGGCGCGCGATTCCTAGCGTTTCTCCTGTGAGGAGGCGCGCGATGACGTGGAACCCGTTCCGCCCGGCAACGATCCGGTTACTGTGGTTGCGCGCGCTGCCGAGCGCCGTGCTGTTCGTGCTGATGGTCGGGGTGGTCCCGCTCGACACCGCCGCGGGATCGGTGCCCGGTCGCGTTCCGGTCAGCGTCCGAATCGCTCCGGCGGTCACGGTGTCCACTCCGTCGGTGACGGCCCCGGCAGCCGCGTGCGTGCCCTGCCGGCGGGCCGCCGAGATCCGCTGGGAACTCGACGTGCGTCAGAGTGCCGCGCTGCAGTGAGGCCCGGACCGCTCAGTCTTGCGTGTCGTCGTCGGACTCCTTCTGTGCCAGAACGGCTTCGATCTTCTCCCGCGCACCGGTCAGATGATGGGTACAGCGGGTCGCGAGCGCTTCGCCACGTTCCCAGAGCCGGAGCGACTCGTCGAGGTCGAGGCCGCCGTGCTCGAGGGTCGTGACGATCTCCGCGAGTTCGTCACGGGCCTGCTCGTAGCCGAGCTGTTCGACCGGGGTGGGGGTGTCGTCGTCGGTCATCGCGACTCATCTCCTTCGGTGACGGTGGCGTGGGCGGCGCCGTCGGACACCCGGATGCGCAGGCGCGCACCCGGATACATGTCTGCCACCGCGCCGACGATCTGCTGATCGGAATCGGCCCGCTGCACCACCGCGTAACCACGGGCGAGGGTCTGTGCGGGACCCAGCGTGCCCAGCTGCGCCGACAGGTGCTCGATGCGACGGTCCTCGACGTCGACGCGCCGCCGGATGTCGCGGCGCAGGGCACGCCGCAGGTCGCCGACACGCGCGGCCTCGGCGTCGACGAGCGTATGTGGGCGCGCCAACACGGGCCGTGCGCGTAAGCCGTCGACGATGTGGGCTTCGCGACGGACCCAGTTGCGCAGGGCGTGTGCGCTGCGGCGGCGCAGTGCGGCGATGGCGGCGAGTTCGGCCTCGACGTCGGGGACGACCCGCTTGGCCGCGTCGGTCGGGGTGGCCGCCCGGACATCGGCGACCAGATCGAGCAGCGGAGCGTCGGGTTCGTGGCCGATGGCACTGATCACCGGGGTCGTGCAGGTGGCGACCGCACGTAGCAGCGCCTCGTCGGAGAACGGGAGCAGATCTTCGACGCTGCCCCCGCCGCGGGCGATGATGATGACCTCGACGTCGGGGTGGGCGTCAAGCGCCGCGAGGTGCGAGAGGATCGCCGGGACCGCGGTGGGGCCTTGCACGGGGGCGTCGCGCACCTCGAACCGGACCGCCGACCAACGACCTGTCGCCACCGCGACCACGTCGCGGGCAGCGGCGCTCGCGCGGCCGCTGATGAGTCCGATGCTCTTGGGCAGGAAGGGAAGTGGGCGCTTGAGCCGCGGATCGAACAGGCCCTCGGCGGCCAGTAGTTGACGCAGGCGTTCGATGCGCAGCAGCAACTGGCCGATGCCCACCGGCCGGATGTCGCTGATCCGCAGCGACAGCGTACCGCGTCCGGTGTAGTAGCTCGGACGCCCGAGGACCACCACATGCGAACCGTCGGTGAGCGGAACCTCGGTGCGCGCCAACAGATCCGGGCTGCAGGTGACCGAGATGGAGATGTCGGCGGCCGGGTCGCGCAGGGTGAGGAACGCGGTGCGGGTGCCCGGGCGCCGACTGATCTGGGTGACCTGACCCTCTACCCAGATCTGTCCGAGGCGGTGAATCCAGTCGGCGATCTTGGTGTTGACGGTCCGAACCGGCCACGGATTGTCCGCGGTGTTCGGTGAACTCATGCGCCCTCGGGGATCACGTGGACCGTTTGCTCTGCGCCGCGATCCGGTTGTCGAGCATCGTCACGAACGGCGCACGGTTGCGATTGGTCTTCTCGTAGTCGAGCAGTTCCTGCAGGTCCTCGGAGCCGACCGAACGCAGCTTCGCCCGCAACTGCGCCAGCGTCAGACCGTCGTACTCGATGTACTCGACCACCTCGGGGGCCGGGCCCGAGCTCGACTTGGCCGGTGCTTTCTTGGCCGAGGTGTTCTTCGCCGGGCGCTTGGTGGCGGATGTCACCGCCCCGGCACCGGTGTCGTCGGAGTCACCTGCGACGACACTCTCGGGTGCCGAGCTGTACAGGGCGAATCGCCCGGCAGCCGGGGTGTCGACGTCGTTGTGCTCGGGCGCCGGACTCTCGGGTGTCGCGTCGTCCTGCGCCGCCGGGCTCTCACGTGTGGGGGGCTGCTGGTCGAGGTCGTCGTCCTCGTCGAATCGAGCCCACTGGGGCTGCTCACTGGGCTTGTCGAAGATCATCTCGAGCGCGGCGTCGCCCTTGATGGCCAACTCGGCGATGTTCTGCTGCGCGCGCATCCCCGCCTGCAGCGTCTGGCTGACCGCCGTCATCGGCAGGGTGACGAGCAGAGTGGGCAGCTTGCGGGTCTCCTCGATGGCCGTGACGATCAGTCCTGCGGCGATACGGGCCGGGTAAGGTGCGCGAACCATGCCAACACTCTGCCATCACCCGGTGGCGTGTCCAACCCGTACCCTGGGAACCATGAGTGAATCCAAGCGCGTCCTGCTCGCCGAACCGCGGGGCTACTGCGCCGGGGTCGACCGGGCGGTGGAGACCGTGGAGCGGGCACTCGACAAGCACGGCGCACCGGTGTACGTCCGCAAGGAGATCGTGCACAACCGCCACGTGGTGGAGACCCTGAGCGATCGCGGGGCCGTGTTCGTCGGCGAGACCGACGAGGTCCCCGAGGGCGCCATCGTCGTGTTCTCCGCGCACGGGGTGTCCCCGGAGGTGCACCGGACCGCCGCCGCCCGCAGCCTCAAGACCATCGACGCGACGTGCCCGCTGGTCACCAAGGTGCACCAAGAGGCCAAGCGCTTCGCCCGCGACGACTACGACATCCTGCTCATCGGCCACGAAGGCCATGAAGAGGTGGAAGGCACCGCCGGTGAGGCGCCCGAGCACATCCAGCTCGTCGACGGCCCGGACAGTGTCGACAAGGTGTCGGTGCGTGACGAATCCAAGGTGATCTGGCTGTCCCAGACGACGTTGTCGGTCGACGAGACGATGGAAACCGTGAAGCGACTGCGCGAGAAGTTCCCCCAGCTCGCCGACCCGCCCAGCGACGACATCTGCTACGCCACCCAGAACCGTCAGGTCGCCGTGAAGGCGATGGCCCCGCACTGCGACCTCGTGATCGTCGTCGGGTCAACGAACTCGTCCAACTCGGTGCGCCTCGTGGAGGTCGCCGTGCAGAACGGCGCGAGCGCCGGTCACCTGGTCGACTACGCCCGCGAGATCGACCCGGCGTGGTTGGAAGGCGTGAACACCGTCGGCGTCACCTCCGGTGCCTCGGTACCCGAGGTCCTGGTCCGCGGCGTCCTGGACTACCTCGCCGAGCGCGGCTACGACTCGGTGGAGACGGTCAACACCGCCGAAGAGACCCTCACCTTCGCGTTGCCGCGCGAGCTGCGGCCGGCGCGGACCGCGCGCTGAGGTCTCAGCGGCCCCTCAGAAGTCGTCGGGGTCGAGACGCTTGACCCGGCGGTGCGGAAACGCCAGCGCGAGCACCGCGGCGATCACCACCGCGCACACGGCCACGCCCGCCAGCGCCACGTTGCGGGCGGTGTGATCGGGTGCGGGGTCCACCGTGGGCGCGGCGATCGGCGCGGACGCATTCGGATCTCGCCGCTGCGGCGGGAGGACCGCGGTGAGCGCGGCGACGGGATCGATGACGCCGTAGCCGATTTGCTGATCGTGTCCGGTGCCGGGCGCGTGCGCGGTGCGGATGATGCGGTCCATCACCTCGCGCGCCGACAGTTGCGGGTACCTGGCCCGGATGAGGGCTGCAGTGCCGGCCACATATGGGGTGGCAAAACTGGTGCCGGTCAACGGGATCGGCCCGGTCTCGGTCCGCTGGGCAGACACCAGCGATGATGATCCGCGCGCGCTGTCGAGGCTGATGATCTCGTTGCCGGGGGCCGCGACGCTCACCCACGGGCCGTTGAGGCTCGACGGCAACGGCGTCCCGGTCGACGCATCCACCGATCCGACGGCCAGGACGTAGGGGGCGAACCAGGCGGGAGATGCGATGGTGCTCACCGACTTCCAGCCGCTGGGATCGTCGGCTGCCGGCGGCTGATTCTGAGGCCGGCATGCGCCGTTGCTCTCGACGTTGCCCGCCGCGACCACGACCACCACGTTGCGGTCGTAGGCGTAGCGCACCGCGGCGCCGAGCGCGGGGTCGTTGAGTTTATCCGCGTCCGGCGCGCAGGCCACCTGGGAGATGTTGATGACGGTGGCACGCAGATCGACCGCCCGGACGATGGCGTGGGCCAGCGTGCGGACCGTCCCGAATCCTGAACCGACGTCGGGCTTTCGGCTCTCGCGCTTACGGTCGGCTGCCTCGTAGGCGCCGCTGGACTGACGGATCGCGATGATCGTCGACTCCGGCGCGATCCCGGCGAAGGCGTCCGAACTGCTCGGCCGTGCGGCGATGATCCCGGCCACGAGGGTGCCGTGGGCGTCGCAGTCGTCGAGACCGACACCGTCGGAGACATAGTCGCCACCGGGAATCACTCGTCCCAGTCTCGGGTGTGGTGTGACGCCGGTGTCGATGACGGCGATGCGCTGCCCGGCCCCGCGGCCGAAACGCCACAACTCATCGAAGTTCATCATCGCTTGCGCCGCACCGGGTTTGGCGTAGCTTCGGATCGACGTCGCGGTGGTGCAGTGGTGACTCTGCCGAGTCGGTTCGGGCGGTGCGACCGGAGCCGAGCGGATGAGTGCGCCCGTATCGATCCGCGGAGGGGTGACCGCGGCCGCCGGCGCGGCGCAGGTGAGCAGCACACCGGCGGTCACCATGACGGGAACCGCCCGGCGCCACCGCCCCCGCAGAACGGACACGGTCTAGATCTCCCGGACGATGCGGTAGAGATCGAGGATCCACAGCAACAACGGGACAATCGTTGTCACCAGCAGGTATTCGAGTATCTCGACCGCGCGGCGTATCACCGGCGAAAACTCCTGGGTGGGTGCGATGACCCCGAAGACCAGAGCGCCGCAGAGTACGAGGACAGCGAGTCCGAACCCGATGAGCGGCCAGTGATCGTCGCCGAAGGCAAGCCCGGTGATCAGCGTGATCAGGGTGAGCGCTCCGCCGATGATCAGCGTCGCCGCCTGGAAGAGATCGCTGTGCGACCGGCCGCGCAGACACAGCACCGCCCCGACGATCGCCGCGTAGGCGGTGGTCTTGGCGTCGAACCCGCCCAGCGGGGCCGCGGTGAGCACCGCGGCAACGACTGTGACGCAGGTGAATCCGACGACGATGCCGGTCAGATAGGAGTTGGCCACAAACGATCGACGCTCGAGTGCGTTTGCCTTGGGCAGGGCCATGGCACCGATCGCCCCGATGCCCTCGATCGTGGGTCGTGGTGCGACGTCTTCGATGTCGATGGCTGCGCCCGCGGTCGGTACCGGCGGGAGCGGCAACTTGGCCAGCACAATGGTGGCCCGAGGTGCCAATGCGATGACCAGCAGACCGGCGGCGGTGACCACGGCGGCCACGTCGGACACCGCAGCGTCGACGAGTATCAGTGCGCCACAACCGAGTACACCGCCGATAGCTGCGCTGGTGAGGGCACTGTGGGTGATGGGGCCGACCCCGGTGAGCCGGTACGAGACGATCGCGGCTAGCAATGTCAGCGCAAAGCCGAGGGTCACGTGCGGCGCGCCGAAGCCGCCAGGGGTGATCAGCATGCCGGCGACGAACACCGCCGGCATCGCGCACAGCGAGACGATGGTCGCCGACAGCGGATCACGGTAGTAGCGAGAGACGATGGTCGACGCGGTGATCAGCGCGAGAGCGAGCAGCCCGGCGAGACCGGCCACCCACAGGGTCTCGTCGGTGCGGCGGAATGCGGCCACGCCCGCCGAGGCCGCCACCGAGGCGAGCAGCGCGAGACCGTATCCCACGTAGCGGGCGGAGGTGGCCGACCAGTTGACGAACTGCGACTCGTTGAGTTTCGCGACCGCGTCGACGACGTCGTCGAAGAGCACGGGGGACTCGCCGGTGCGTGTCGAGGTGAGCAGCAGCAGGTCACCGTCGCGGATGCCGGACTCCGAGAGCGACCGGTTGAGGGGGAGCGGCTCCCGCCCGACGAGAGCCAGCGCCCACCGGTTCTGGCGGTCGTGACGACGTTCGGGGCCCGCTGGGTCGGCATCCGGATCGTCGGCGTCATGATGGGACGGGTTGCGCGATTCGATCTGGGCGACAAGGTCGCCCATCAGGCCGGCCAGCGGGATGGCGGCCGGCAGGGCGACGTCGAGCTGGGTGTTGCCGCCGAGTACGGACACGCGGACGAGCGCGGGTTCGATCGTCGGCTCACGACCGGTCTGCGTCGGTGTGCCGGCCGGTTGCCCGGACGGCGGCGCAAGTCTCGTGTCCACAGGTGTCATCGATGGAACCTCCCCCAATGCTTGAACCGCTAACATAACGAACCTCGGCCCGGTGCACCGCAGGAGATGCACAGACAGGGGGCCGCGAAGGGGGCGGGGGACTGCGATGGTGACGACCACCGAAGGGTTCGTTCGTCGTCCCCGCATCACGCCGCCCCGAACGCCCGGTGGTGAGGTCAACATCCAGGCCCCGCCCGACGTGCCGCGGGTGGTGCCGGGCAACCTGCTGATGAAACTCCTGCCGATCGTGATGATCGTGGCTGTCGTCGGCATGATTGCGCTGATGTTTGTCACCGGCGGACGCAACATTCTGTCCAATCCGCTGTTCATGATGTTCCCGCTGATGATGCTGATGTCGATGTTCGGCATGTTCGCCGCGGGCGGCCGGGGCGGCGGCAAGCGGGCTGGTGAGCTCAACGAGGAACGCAAGGACTACTTCCGCTACCTCGGGCAGATGCGTTCCGACGTGCTGGAGACCGTCGACAAGCAGCGAGCCGCGCTCACCTGGAGCCACCCCGACCCCGCCGCCCTGCCCGACGTCGTGGGCAGCCGACGGATGTGGGAACGCAGGCCCGGCGACACCGACTTCGCCCACGTGCGCGTGGGAGTGGGGTCGCAGCGTCTCGCGACACGACTGATGCCGCCGGAGACGGGACCGCTCGAGGACATCGAACCGGTGGCGATGGTCGCGCTGCGCCGGTTCGTGCGGACCCATTCGGTTGTACACCGGCTGCCGACCGCCATCTCCCTGCGCGGCTTCCCCGCGGTCAACATCGAAGGTGTCCGGCAGGAGACCCGCGAGCTGATCCGCGCCATGGTGCTCGAGCTGTGCACCTTCCACGGCCCCGATCACCTGCGGGTGGGCATCGTGACCGGCGACCCGGCCGGGGAGGCGTGGGACTGGGCCAAATGGTTGCCGCAGGTGGCCCATCCGAATCTGCGGGACGGCGTCGGGGCGGTCCGGATGATCTATCCGTCACTCGTCGATCTGGAGAACTCACTGGCCGCCGACCTTCTCGAGCGCGGCCGGTTCAGCCGTTCCGCCCCACCGGCCACCGGCCGTGCGCACCTGGTGGTCATCATCGACGACGGCTACGTCGCCGGTGACGAACGGTTGATCAACGATGCCGGGACCGAGGCCGTCACGATCCTCGATCTCACCGCCCCGCCGGACGGGCTCGCGGCCCGACGCGGCCTGCAACTCGTGGTACGCGGCGGTCGGGTGGCTGCGCGCAGCGCGTTCGGCGTCGAGGATTTCGCCGACATGGATTCAGTGACCGTGGAGGAGGCCGAGGCGGTCGCCCGACGCCTGGCCCGTTATCGGCTGTCCACAGCGGCCACCATGGCAAATCTGGAATCGGAGGCCACTCCCACCGATCCCGGTCTGCCCGCGCTACTCGGCATAGACGACGCAACGCAATTCGACCCGCACACCGCGTGGCGCGGACGGATCGGCCGTGACCGTCTACGCGTGCCGATCGGCTACACGCCGAGTGGCTCGACGGTGGAACTCGACATCAAGGAGAGCGCCCACGGCGGCATGGGGCCGCACGGATTATGCATCGGCGCAACGGGTTCGGGGAAGTCTGAGTTCCTGCGGACACTGGTGCTCGCGATGTTGGCGACGCATTCGCCCACCGAACTGAACCTGGTGCTGGTGGACTTCAAGGGTGGTGCGACCTTCCTCGGCCTCGAGTCGGCCCCGCACGTCGCGGCCATCATCACCAATCTCGAGCAGGAACTCGCGATGGTCGACCGGATGAAGGACGCCCTGTCCGGGGAGATGAACCGTCGTCAGGAGATCCTGCGCGCCGCAGGCAATTACGCCAATGTCGCCGACTATGAGCGGGCCCGCGCGTCCGGGGTGCGGCTCGAGCCGCTGCCCGCGCTGTTCATCGTCGTCGACGAGTTCTCCGAACTGCTCTCGCAGAAACCCGATTTCGCCGAACTGTTCGTCGCCATCGGCCGTCTCGGACGCTCGCTGCACATCCATCTGCTCCTCGCCTCGCAGCGTCTGGAGGAAGGCAAACTGCGCGGCCTGGATTCTCACCTGTCCTATCGCATCGGTCTGAAAACGTTCTCGGCCAACGAATCCCGCACAGTTCTCGGTGTTCCCGACGCCTACCACCTGCCCAGCGTCCCCGGGTCGGCCTATTTGAAGTGTGATTCTGCGGAACCGTTGCGGTTCAACACCTCCTACGTCTCGGGTCCGTACGAGCCGCCGGTTTCCGCGCACACCGACCACGAGGACAGCCCGTCGGCGGTGCCGCAGGGCCACCTCAAGGTCTTCACCGCGCTGCCCGTACCGCTCGACGAGGGCGTGGCGTCGGCGTCGCTCCTCGATCGCGCGGCCAGCCTGCTCGACGAGGAACCGCCCGGTGCGCCGGACCCCGAGAACCCGGGTGTGCCGTCGGCGATGACGACGCCGACGTTGCTGGAGACCATCGTCGGGCGCATCGCCGGCGCCGGTCCGGCCGCGCACGAGGTGTGGCTGCCGCCGCTCGACACCTCGCCGACCGTCGACGAACTCCTCGGTACGCGCGCCTGGACCCGGCCCGCGGCGCCGGGGACGCTGCGGCTGCCGGTGGGTGTGGTGGACCGCCCCTACGAACAACGCCGCGATCTGCATGTCCTCGACGTGTCCGGTGCGGCCGGCAACATCGCCGTCGTCGGCGGGCCCCAGTCGGGCAAATCCACCACGCTGCGCACCATCATCATGGCGGCGGCGGCGTCGCACACACCCGAACAGGTGCAGTTCTACTGCTTGGATTTCGGCGGCGGCAGCCTGACCGGCCTCGCCGGTCTGCCGCATGTGGGCTCGGTGGCCACGCGTGGGGACATGGACGCCGTGCGGCGCACCGTCGCCGAGGTGGCCGCGATCGTCCGTGCCCGCGAGACGACGTTCGCCCGGCTCGGTATCGACTCCATGCGGGACTACCGCGCGCGTCGTGCCGCCTGGTTCGAGTCCGGCACGACGACCGCCGACGATCCGCTCGCCGCAGACCGTTTCGGTGACGTCTTCCTCGTCTTCGACGGAATCGCGGTGCTGCGCAACGAATTCGAGTCGCTCGAAGAGCAGATCAACGTGATCGTCTCGCAGGGGTTGTCCTACGGTGTGCACATCATCGTGTCGGCATCGCGGTGGGCGGAGGTCCGGCCGGCGATGCGCGATCTGATCGGTAGCCGACTCGAGCTGCGGCTCGGGGACGCCATGGACTCCGAGATGGGCAGGCGCGCAGCGTCGTTGGTGCCGCAGAACCGCCCCGGACGTGGATTGACCGCGCAGGAACTGCACATGCTGATCGCCCTGCCGCGGCTCGACGGTGTGCCATCACCGGAATCGCTGCCGGCGGGTGTGGCGCAGGCGGTGGAAAAGCTGAGCACGGCCTACGCCGGACGGGAGGCGATGGCGGTTCGCAAACTGGGTACCGAGATCAGTGCCGCGACCGTGGGGCAGGCGCTCGCGCAGGCCGGAATCCAGCTGCGCCCCAACCAGGTTGCCATCGGCGTCGGGGAACTGGAACTCGCCCCGGTGATTCTCGATTTCACCACCGGACCGCATTTCATGGCCTTCGCCGACGTCGAGCACGGCAAGACCAATCTGCTGCGGACCATCGTCACCGGTCTGGTCGCGGGCGCGACCCCCGACGAGGTGCGAATCGTGTTCGTCGACTATCGGCGCACGATGCTGGGGATCATCGACGGCGATCACCTTGCCGGATACGCGAGTTCGGCGCAGCGGGCCACCCCGATGATGCAGCAGCTCGCGACCTACCTGTCCGAGCGGGTGCCGCCGGAGGACCTGACCGTGCAGCAACTGCGCGAACGCAACTGGTATGAGGGACCCGACGTCTACGTGGTGATCGACGACTACGACATGGTCGCCACCGCGTCGGGCAATCCGCTCCTGCCGCTGGTCGAACTGGCCTCGCACGCTCGCGACATCGGGTTGCACATCGTGCTGGCCCGCCGATCTGGTGGTCTGGGCCGTGCGCTCTTCGATCCGCTGATCTCGCGTCTCAAGGATCTCTCGTCGGATGTGCTGCTGATGAGTGGTGACCGCGACGAGGGTTACATCATGGGACGCGCTCGGATGCAGAACCTGATTCCCGGCCGCGGCGAGATCGTTTCGCGCACAAGGCCGCAGGAGATGATCCAGGTCGCCTACCTTGCCCCGGACGAGTGACCCGATGGCCCGCACCGTGTATCACCCCGATCGTCCGGCCGTCGTGGACCTCGCCTACGGCGGCTTGACGTCGTCGACGGTTCCGGGCGCAGTGCTCACCGATGTCACCGCGCTGCTCGAGGCTGTCGACTCACCGACGATCCCCTCCGGAGGCGGACGGATGTACACCCGCCACGCGTGGCGCGGCGTCTTCGAACGCCTCGGGCTCACCGTGCATCCGGGACGGTTGACCAGTGGGCTGGTCGTCGGTCACCCCAGCACGTGGGGGCCGCGCCGTGCGTCGGTGCTCGCCGAGGTCGGTGGGCGGCCGGGCGTAGTGTCGCTGGTACCCCGGGCGGTGCTCATCGCGCGCAGTCACAGCGACGTCACCATGAGCAGATGCGCGGTGGTCGAGACCACCCGCGTACCCCGCCGGCCCCGGGACCCGACGGATCGGACCCCGGATCGCTGGAGCGTGCAGATCATGCGCCGGGCCGCCGACGGGTGGCGTGTCGAACGCAGCACGGTGCTGGCGGCCGATGACGACGCCGACACCGTGGTGAAGGCCATTGACGACTCGGTGGAAGCAGTCTTCGTCGACGGAGCCGACCGCGCCGGGATCCGTCGGGCGGTCGATCTCGTCAGCCAGCATGCGGTGGCCGGTCGCGTGGTGCGCGTCGACCGCAGACTCATCCTCCGATACGGATGGCGGGTCGGTGAGACGTCGTCGGATGTGTTCACCACCACCGCATCCGAGGAGTCGTCGGCGTGGCCGGAGAGCGCGAAACCACGTCGTAGCAGGATCGTGTGGACGGCGGTCGCGGCCGTGGTCGCAGTGGCCATCGCGGTCACCGCAGTCGTGATCGGTGTCGTCGGGAAGCGCGACGATCCCGTCCCGGCCAGCGAACAGGTGGCCGTCGGCCGCACCACGCTGACCGTGCCGGGGCAGTGGCGTCGATCCGAGCAGGCGACCCCATCTGGTGCCTCCGCCGATCCGGGCACCACGCGCACGGTGTTCGTCGACCCCGACGACGGACGTCGCCTCATCCTGGTTCAGACGCGGGTGCGGGACGATTCGACGCAGGCGTCGGTGGCCGCGAGTCTGCGCAACCGGCTCGGTCAGCGCGGCGACGACGTGGTGACCGAGTTCTCGCCGTCGACCCGCTTCGCCGGACGCGACGTGATCAGCTACCGCGAGGCCCCGGCGTCCGGCAGCGCCATCCGCTGGTACGTGCTGGTCGATCATGCGCTGCAGGTGTCGATCGGTTGCCAACCCGGCACGGGTGCCGAACCCGTGGATGTCGAGTGTGAGCAGGCCGTGCGGACTGCCGGGATCGCGCCGGGGTGATCCCGAGGTCCGCGTTTTGACCCTGACCTGGGCACTCCCGTACTCTGGATCGCTGGTGCGTGGCACCTGCTCACCTCGTGTGGGCGGGTCACCGCAGTCCCGGGTCCCCGCTGGTCGCCGGAAGCAACTGCGCCATCGTTCCTGACCAGTAGCAACGACAACCAAGAGTTGAGGACAACTGTGCCCACCTACACCCCGAAGGCCGGTGACATCACGCGTACGTGGCATGTCATCGACGCCACCGACGTGGTGCTCGGCCGCCTCGCCGTGCAGAGCGCGAACCTGCTCCGCGGCAAGCACAAGCCGACCTACGCCCCGCACATGGACGGCGGCGACTTCGTCATCATCATCAACGCCGAGAAGGTCGCGCTGACCAGCAACAAGGCCGACCGCAAGCTGAACTACACCCACTCGGGGCATCCCGGTGGGCTCAAGTCCCGGACCACCGCCGAGCTGCTCGAATCCCATCCCGAGCGGGTCGTCGAGAAGGCGATCAAGGGCATGCTGCCGTCCAACAAGCTCGGCCGCGCCGTCGCGTCGAAGCTGAAGGTCTACGCCGGCCCCAATCATCCGCACGAGGCCCAGCGGCCCGTCCCCTTCGAGATCAAGCAGGTGGCCCAGTGAGCAACGAGAACATCAGCGACGAGGCCGTCGAGGCCGCCGTGGAGAACGCTGCCGAGGCTCAGGCCGACGCCGGTGAAGACACCGCCGCAGCCGAGACCGCCGTCGAGCAGGCCGTGGAGGCCGTCGAGTCCGTCGAAGCCGCTTCCGACGACTACGACACCACCGCTGTCGCCGCCGAGCCCGCCGTCGATCGTGGCCCGGTTGTCATCGACCGCCCGATCCAGACCGTCGGCCGCCGCAAGGAGGCCGTGGTCCGCGTGCGTCTGGTGCCCGGCTCCGGCCAGTTCACCCTCAACGGTGCGCGTTCGCTGGAGGAGTACTTCCCCAACAAGGTGCACCAGCAGCTGATCAAGGCGCCGCTGGTGACCGTCGAGCGCGTCGAGTCCTTCGACATCCACGCCAAGCTCGTCGGCGGCGGCCCCTCGGGCCAGGCCGGCGCGCTGCGTCTCGCGATCGCGCGTGCCCTCATCGAGGTCACCCCGGAGGATCGTCCGGCACTGAAGAAGGCCGGCTTCCTCACTCGCGACCCGCGTGCGGTGGAGCGCAAGAAGTACGGCCTGAAGAAGGCCCGCAAGGCGTCGCAGTACTCCAAGCGCTGATCTTGGCACGCCTTTTCGGAACCGACGGCGTCCGAGGCCTGGCCAACGCGGAGCTCACACCCGAGCTCGCGTTGCGCCTGGCCTCGGCCGCCGCGGTCGTTTTCGAGGAAGATTTCGCCGACTCGGGCGCGCGTCCGCGCGCGGTGGTCGGTCGTGATCCCCGCGCCTCCGGCGAAATGCTCGAGGCCGCCGTGTGCGCCGGACTGGCCGCGACGGGCGTCGACGCCATCCGCGTCGGAGTGGTGCCCACCCCTGCGGTCGCCTTTCTGACCGCCGACTACGGCGCCGACTTCGGGGTGATGATCTCCGCGTCGCACAATCCCATGCCCGACAACGGCATCAAGTTCTTCTCCGGCGGCGGGCACAAACTCGACGACGCCGTCGAGGACCGCATCGAGGCCGCGATGGACGACGACTTCGATCGTCCCATCGGTGCGGCCGTCGGCCGTATCGTCGACGCCCCCGACGCGGGTGACCGGTACAGCCGACACCTCGCCGCGGCGATCGATCACCGGCTCGACGGTCTGACCCTGGTGGTCGACTGTGCGCACGGCGCGGCCTACAAGCTGGGCCCCGAGGTGTATGAGGCGGCGGGCGCCGAGGTCATTGCGATCCACGCCGAACCCGACGGCCTCAACATCAACGACGACTGCGGTTCCACCCACATGGGCAAACTGCAGGCGGCGGTGCTCGAGCACGGCGCCGACCTCGGTCTGGCACATGACGGCGACGCCGACCGGTGCCTGGCGGTGGACTCCACCGGTCAGCTCGTCGACGGCGACGCCATCATGGCGATCCTGGCGACTTCCTTGAAGGAACGAGATCGCTTGCGCGACAATGTTCTGGTCACCACGGTGATGAGCAACCTGGGTCTGCACATCGCGATGCGTGAGGCCGGTGTCGAGTGCAAGACCACGGCGGTCGGGGATCGCTATGTGCTGGAGGAACTTCGGCGCGGCAGCTATTCGCTCGGTGGCGAGCAGTCCGGGCACGTCGTGGTGCCCGACTTCGGGACCACCGGAGACGGCATCCTGACTGGTCTGATGCTGATGGAGCGGATGGCTTCCACCGGCCGTCGGCTCGCCGATCTCGCCGCCATCCTGACGGTGCTTCCGCAGGAACTCATCAATGTTCGCGTGGCCGACAAACATGCTGTGGCGCAGTCACAGTCGGTCAAGGAGGCGGTAGTGGCCGCCGAGGGCGAACTCGGCGACACCGGCCGCGTGCTGCTCCGACCTTCGGGCACCGAACAGCTCGTGCGGGTGATGGTCGAAGCGGCCAGCGCGCAGGATGCGCACCGGATCGCCGGCCGTATCGCCGACGTCGTGCGGGCGGCCGGAGCGTGAGTACGCCCGCAGCGGTCCTGTTCGACTTCTCCGGCACGCTGTTCCGGTTCGAGGCCCGCGATGACTGGTTCGACGGCCTGCACGACGAGCACGGAAGTCCGCTGCACGTGGACACCCAGGCCGAGCTGATCCGGCGCATGACCCAGCCCGTCGGCGTCCCGGACGCGGTGGTCGGCGACGACCGGATCGCGTGGGAGAACCGGGATCTCGATCCCGCCCAGCACCGTCGTGCCTACCTCGCGATGCCGCGCGAATCCGGACTCACAGTGCCCGAACATGCTGCGTCGCTGTACGAACGGGTGCTCGACGCGAACTCGTGGGAACCCTTCGCCGACACCGTCGAGGTGCTGACCCGGCTGCACGAGGCCGGTGTGCCCGTCGGGGTGGTCAGCAACATCGCCTTCGATCTGCGCACCGTGTTGCGCCGCCACGGTGTCGAGAACCTGGTGGGGGCCTACGCGCTGTCCTTCGAAGTCGGTGCCATCAAACCGGATCCGGCGATCTTCCACGCGGCCCTCGACGCTCTCGGGGTGGCTCCCGGGGCGGCACTCATGGTGGGTGACAGCGACATCGCCGACGGTGGGGCCGTCGAACTCGGCTGCGCCTTCGAACTTGTCCACGACGTTCCCGTCGTGCAGAGGCCCACGGCCCTCCTCGATGCCGTGCGCCGGCACGGCATCGCCATCTGAGCTGCCGCCCCCGTTCGGCTGGTTGAGCCGGCACGGCGAGCGACAGCGAGCCGCGCCGCGTCGAAACCACTGGCAACTGACCACGTCGGCGCCCCCATGTGTGCTCCTGGTGGTTGCGGACATGGTTGTCTCGCTTGTTGTTTCGACACGCGGCGGACTCGCAGGGTGGGGGCACGGCTCAACCAGCTGGGGGCGTGTCTCAACCAGCAGGGGTGTTCAGAAGTTGCCCTTGGCCGCCCAGCCGCCGTCCACCGGGTAGATCTCGCCGGTCAGGAAGTCGCCCTCGCGCATGAGGTAGGCGACCATCGACGCGATCTCCGATGGCTTACCGAGGCGACGGACGATGTGTGCGTTGGCATTTGCCTGACGCATCTCCTCGGTGATGTCGGCCAGGATCGGGGTGTCGATAGTGCCCGGAGCGATGGCGTTGATCAGGACGTTGTGCGGACCGTACTCGTAGGCGGCCTGTTTGGTGAGGCCCACCACGCCGCCCTTGGCGGCCGAATACGACGCCAGGTTCGGCAGTCCGCGCAGCGCGGCCATCGACGAGATGTTGACGATGCGTCCGCCACCGCCCTCGATCATGTTGGGGATCACCGCGCGCATACCGAGCCACACACCTTTGAGGTCGGTGCCGATCACGGTGTCCCAGGCCTCCTCGGTCAGTCCGACGACGGAGTCCTCGCTGATCATGTTGACCACACCGGCGATGTTGGCGAGACAGTCAACGCGGCCGTGCCGATCGATGACGTCGGCGACGGTGGACGCCCAGTCGTCGGCGACACGGACATCGAGGCGTACGGCCTCTGCCGAGTGGCCGGCCTCGGTGATCTCCTTGATGGTGACGTCGCAGTCCTGCAGGTCGGCGGCGATGACGTGGGCGCCGTCGGCGGCCAGGCGGATGGCGGTGGACTGGCCGATGCCCTGATGGGCGCCGGTGACGATCGCGATCTTTCCATTGAGTGACATGAGATTCGGGGGCCTTTCGGTCGGTGGATGAGGACGATCAGGGCTGCTCGGCGAGCAGTTCCGCGAAACGTTCGGTGGCCGCGGTGCGGCGGGTCGGGATGTGTTCGGTGGGGATCTCACCCGCCGGCGGCGCATAACCCTTCAGGTACTGGCGGGCGACGCTGTCCCGGTGCACCTCGTCGGGTCCGTCGTAGAGGCGTGCGGCGCGGGCGGCGCGATACATGAACTCCAGCGGCAGATCCGCGCTGTAGCCGAGCGAGCCGTGGACCTGGACGGCGCGGTCGATGACGTCGTGCAGGATGCGGGCGCCGAAGAACTTGATCAGCGCGATGTCCTTGCGCGCCGCGGAGGTTCCCTCCTCGTCGATCCGCCAGGCGGCGTGCAACGTCGTCAGTCGCAATGCCTGGATCTCGGCGGCCGAATCGGCGATCCAGTTGCGCACTGTCTGCTTGTCGGCGAGCACCGAACCGTGGGCCGACCGATAGGTGGCGCGCTCGCACATCATGTCGAAGGCGCGTCGGGCCTGACCGATCCACCGCATGCAGTGATGAATCCGGCCCGGGCCCAACCGGACCTGCGCGACGACGAACCCATCGCCTCGCCCGCCGAGCATGGCGTCGGGACCGACCTTCACGTCGGAGAGGGTCACCTCACAGTGTGACCCGTAGGTGTTCGGACGGGGACGCGGGTTCTCGACGGACCCGATGTCCCGGACCACCTCGAGGCCCGGCGCGTCGATCGGGATGATGAACTGCGACGCCCGGCGATGCCGGTCGGCATCCGGATCGGTCACCGCCACGACGATCATGAAGTCAGAGGTGGTCGCGTTGCTGATGAACCACTTGTGACCGTTGAGATTCCAGTTCTCGCCGTCCCAGGTGGCGGTGGTGGTCAGGTTGGTGGGATCGGCACCGGCATTGCCGGGTTCGGTGAGTGCGAAGGAGGAATACATCTCGCCGGCGAGCAGTGGGTAAAGCCAGCGCTCCCACTGCTCGTCGGTGCCGACGGAGGCCAGGATCTCCGCATTGCCGGAATCCGGTGCCTGACAGCCGAAGACTAGGGGACCATACGGTGTGGAGCCCAGGATCTCCTGCATCAGACCGAGTTTGACCTGGCCGTATCCCTGACCGCCGAGTTCGGGATCGAGGTGGGCCGCCCACAGTCCCTGCGCGCGCACCTCCTCCTGCAGCGGTGCGATGGCACGCCGCAGCGTCGGCCAGTCGAGGTCGAGGACCTCGAGGAGAAAGATCTCGGCACGGACGAATTCGTCCATCCAGTCGAGTTTCTTCTGAAATTCGGGTTCGGTCGAGAAGTCCCAGGCCATGTGCTCGTGTACTCCGTTCGTGGTGGGGGTGAAACTCAGGTGAGGTAGCGATGGGCGCGATCGAAGAGCCCGTTTGCGTAGCGCCGCAGGCGTTCTCCGACCTCGCGCGGGGCATCTCCGGCGCACGATCGGGCGTAGGTTCCCTCGAGGATGATGCCCAGCTTGAAGCAGGCCAGCACCGCACACCAGTCCAGCGCGGACAGATCGCGATCCGAACGGGAGGCGTAGCGTTCGATCATCGCCGACCGTTCGGGCAGGTCGCCCGTCGCGCCGAGCGCACTCTCGTAGAGATCCGCATCGCCGGGATGCTCCGGCCAGATCGCGGCCAGGACACCGAGATCGAGAAGCGGATCACCGATGGTGGCCATCTCCCAGTCGACGATCGCCGCCACGGCAGGGCGATCCGGGGCGTACATGACGTTGGCGATGTGGTAGTCGCCATGCAGGATTCCCGGGGCGCCATCGCCGGGACGGTTTCGCTCGCGCCAGTCCGCGACGGGTGCCACATCGCCGAACTCCGGCCCCGGATACCCCGGCGTCGACGCGTAGCGTTCGAACTCGCCGATCCAGCGCGGCACCTGGCGGGCCAGGAATCCGTCGGGTTTGCCGAAGTCGGCGAGGCCGATGCCGGTGTGATCGACGGCGGCGAGCGACGTCAGGGCGTCGACGAGTGCCAGCCCCATCTCGCGGCGGCCGGCGGGTGCGGCCGCATACGGCGCGGAAAGTCGTTGTGCCGCATTGAATCCGTCTACCGGTTCCATCAGATAGAAGGCGGCACCCAGGATCGCGGTGTCGGCGCTGCCGACGATGAGTCGGGCGTGCGGAACGGTTGTGGCGCCCAGCGCGTCGAGCAGTCGCATCTCACGCTCGATGACGGTGTTCGAACCGGGACGCAGGTGCTCGGGTCCGCGGCGGAGCACGTAGTCGGTTCGCCGCGGCTGAATCCGATCATGATGTTCTGGGTGCCACCGCCGATCGGGGAGATGTTCTCGATGGTGCCGGGCGGCAGCTGCTCGCGGTCCATCCAGGCGTTCAGCGCGTCGACGTCGACGCCGGCGATCGCGGCGCTGGTGCTAGCGGGGGCCATGCTCTTGAACCTAGGGTTGCGCTGCCGCTACCGGAACCACCTCGTCGGCGTCGTTTGTGGGAATCCCCAACCGCGGTGGCCGACGTCGGGGCCGCCGGTCATTGACCTGCGAGTTCGAGCACCTGGAAGGCCATCTTGGCCGACAGCATGGTGTCCAGACTCGTCGGGTCGCGACGGCAGATCTCGCGGATACGTCCAAGCCGATAGCGGATGGTGTTCTCGTGCACGTCGAGCGACTGCGCGGTCGCCTGCACCTTGCCGTCGGCAGCCACGAAAGCACGCCAGGTGGCGAGCAGGGTGCCGTCGTCGTGATCGCGGACCGCGGCGACGTAGGAATGCGCGAAGTGCAGCGCCTCCTTGACATGTCCGCTGCTCACGATCACCCGGAACAGACCGAGATCGTCGAGGGCGATCACCTTGGTGCCCCAGTCGAATGATCGCGCGATGGCGCCGATGTCGCGCAACTCGCGGTGGGCGTGGGGGAAGTCGCCGGGGACGCGGCAGATCCCGGAGATGACGGTGGTGCCCAATGACAGTTGGCCGGTGAGTTTCTCGGCGATGGTGGTGACGTCGGTCTGGATCGCCCGGACGTCGTCGGGATCGTCGTGGGGCAGACGGACCATCACGATCACCGCCCCCGGCAACCGGACGGCCGGGGGCGCCGGGATGGACATGACCGCGGCGAAGGTCCGGGTCACCAGCGACTGGATCGCCGACGCCGACAACTGTCCCTGGGCGTCGTCGACCGTGAAGCGCACCAGTACATGCGGGTGGGTGAGGTCGATGCCGAACTGCGGGCCGCGCCGGACCAGATGTTCCTTGTCTCGTCCGTAGCGCAAGAGGTCGGAGAGGTAATCGTCGCGGGCCTGTCCCTCGGTCTCGATCTGACGCCGTTCGGAGAGCATCTGCAGGGCCAGCACGGTGGCGCCGCGTTCGGCGATGTTGGCGTCGATCTCCTGCAGGCTGCGCCCGATCTCCACGATGCCGACAAAGCCGCTCGGCTTCCCTCGATCACCATGCGGCACATCAGATGACGGCGACCGAGCCCGACGGCGAGCTGGGCCGGAACCACAGCCGACGGCGTGGTGACGCTGAGTTCGGCGAGCGTCGCCCGCACCGACGGGGTGTTGCGCACCTTGGCACTGAGCACCGGCGGCGCATCGAGCTTGAGTGCCTCGGGCGCCGACCAGGTGAGGACGTCGAAGTCGTTGTTGTAGAGGACGACGGGTTTGGCGGACAGCTCGCTCAGCAGTTGCACGACGCGCGCGATGTTGGCACCTTCGAGAACCGCGTTGGTGAGTCGGGTGTGTACGTCGGCCAGATACGCGAGAGTGGCGTTGTTGCGGGCGATTTCGGCGGCCTGCCGACGTAGCCGGGAGTTGAGCATCGCCTGGCTGATGAAAATCGCCGAGAGCCGGGCGAACAGGGTGGCGACCTCGATGTCCTCGGTGGTGAACTCGTGGCCGCGGCCGCGGCTGTCGACGAAGATGAGGCCGATCACCTCGTCGTCGAAGATCAGCGGTACACCGAGCATGGCACGCACATCCCAGTGCGCCATGGTCCGGTGATGCGGGCGGGGGTCGTTGAGAGCGTCGGTGATCACCACCGGCTGGCGGGTGGTGATCACCTCCTGGCTGAACCGATCGCCGTCGAAGCCGGACTCCTGGCGCCGCACGGCCTGGGTGATGTCGCCCGCCTCCTGGCAGTAGCCGGCGGCGCCGCGGTAGCGCCCGCTGCCGTGCCGGAGGTAGACCGAGCACCGGGTCACCCCGAGCAGTCGGCACAGCCGGCGGCCCACCAGGGTGAGCAGGTCCTCGAGCTTTGCGTCGGTGATGGCCTCGGTGGTGACCTGCGAGAAGGCCGCGATGACCGCCCGTTCCCGGCTGAGGAGGGTCGAGGGCGGATCAGCGGAGACGGTCATCCTCACCTCGGAAGTACAGCGTTGTGGTCACCATCACAGTAGCAGCGGGCCTCATGCGCCGGTGACGGCCTGATCCAGGGTGTGGCCCATCCGCTCCTGCTTGGTGCGCAGGTAGCGGACGTTGTGCGGGGTGATCACGGTCGGCAGGCCGAAGCGGCCGACGATCTCGAGGTCGAAACCCTCGAGTCCGCCGTACTTTTGCCGGGTTGTTGGTGATGAGGCGGAGCCGCCGGGCTCCGAGGTCGGCGAGGATCGCAGCACCCACACCGTAGCTGCGGGAATCCACCGGCAGCCCCAGCGCGGTGTTGGCGTCGACGGTGTCGAGACCCTGTTCCTGCAGCGCGTAGGCGCGGATCTTGTGCGCCAGACCGATCCCGCGGCCCTCATGCCGCGCAGGTAGACCACGGCGCCGCAGCCCTCCTCGGCGATTGCGGACAGGGCCTGTTCGAGCTGGCTGCCGCAGTCGCAGCGCAGGGAACCGAGGATGTCGCCGGTGAGGCATTCGCTGTGCACGCGGACCAGCGCGCCGCGGTCGGTTCGGCTCGCGGCGGCGAGATCGCCCATCAGCAGGGCGAGATGTTCGGTGCCGTCGAGTTCGCAGCGGTAGGCGACGGCACGGAAGTCGCCGAAGGCGGTGGGCATCGCCGCCGATGCCACCTGCGCGACCAGCGAGGTCGACGTACTGCGGTGGTGCACGAGGTCGGCGATACGCAGTACCGGCAGATCATGGTCGGCGGCAAAGGCGAGCAGGTCGTCGCCGGAACGCATCGACCCGTCTTCGGCGACGATCTCACCGATCACCCCGACGCCGCCGAGACCCAGATCGTCGACGCCGGCCATGGTGACCAGGTCGACGGCGGCCTCGGTGTGCCCGGCGCGGGTGAGCACGCCGCCGTCGCGTGCCCGTAGCGGGAACACGCGACCGGGACGGCGCAGATCAGTGGGGGCAGTGGCGTCGTCGGCCAGTGCCCGGACGGTGCGGGCACGGTCGGCTGCCGACACACCGGTGCCGGTGTCGACGTGATCGACGGTGACGGTGAAGGCCGTGCCGTGGTTGTCGGTGTTGTGGGTGACCATCTGCGGCAGGTCGAGGTGACGTGCCCGTGCGGCGGTCATCGGCGCGCAGATGATCCCGGTGGTGTGGCGCACCATGAAAGCCATCGCCTCATCGGTGATCAACGACGCCGCGTCGATCAGGTCACCTTCGTTCTCGCGGTCGGCGTCGTCAACGACCACTGCGAGACCACCCGCCGCGATGGCCGCGACAGCAGCCGAGACCGCCTCGGTCTGCGGGAGCACCGCGGTCATGATGCGACCTCCAGCGCCCGGTGGGTCCCGAAGATGCGCGCGTGATAGGTGAGCGGGTCGGCGGCGGCCAGAGCGGTGGCGACGACGTTGCCGAGGGCGATCACGTGATCGCCGCCGTCGACGAGGGAGGCCGTGGTGCACGCGAGCCACCCCGAGACCCCGTCGAGGCGCGGGACGCCGGCGTCGGCGGTCCAGTCGACGCCGTCGAACTTGTCGGTGCCCTTGCGCGCGAACCGCATTGCCAGCTCGGCCTGCTGGTGGGCGAGCACGTTGAGGCCGAACCGGCCGGAGTCCCTGATGATGGCGAGCAGATCCGAGCGGCGATCCAGCGACACCAGCACCATCGGCGGTTCCATCGACAGCGAGGTGAACGCACTGACGGTGGTGCCATGGGGGCGTCCGTCGTCGAAGGACGTCACGACGGCGACCGGCGTGCAGACACGCGACATCACCTCGCGGAACTCAGGCGCGATCATCGCGTCACTCGGATCACTCACGGTAACTCCTGGAGAACTCGTCGGGGGTGTGGACCGTGGCGCCGGTTCAGTGTTGTCGCCGGCGCCACGGGGTCTGGGTTCAGACGCCGACGGGCGTCTTGGCCTTCATCTTGTGGAGTTCGGGAACGACCTTCTCGCCGAACAACTTCAGGCTCTTCTCCGCTTCGGCGAGCGGCAGTCCGCCGAACGAGAACGCTGCATTGGGCATGAAGTCACCGATGAGTTCGTGCCGGTGGGCGTACTTCTCGACGATCTGCTCGGGGGTGCCGTAGACGTTGGCCTCCACGTAGGCGTCGGCCGCAGCCTCCATGCCCGCCTCGCGGATCATGTCCGCGCCGGCCTGATAGGTCTCATAGCCGGGCGTCTCACGCCAGTGCTTGCCGGCGAAGTCGTAATGCTTGATGACAGACAGGAAGTAGCGGTTGATGTGCTCGTAGGCGAGGCGTCGGGCCTCGTCGGCGTCTTCGTGGCAGATCACGAAGTCCTGGATGACCGCCGGACCGGGTTCGCGGCCCTGTGCGTCGCGGAACAGTTGCTTCCAGCCGTTGATCTGTTCGGCGTGCTTCTCGAAGGGGAACTGCATGAAGGTCATCATCTGCACACCGAGGTCGGCGACGATCGGGACGGAGTCCGGGGACATCGCGGCGGCGAAAAGTCTTCCATCCCAGCTTGTCTCCGGGTTGGGCCGGGGCCGGACCTCGATCTCGGGCTGGACGAAGTTGGGTCCCTCGCTGGAGACGAACCCCGACTTGATGCCGCATGACGATGTCGGCGCCCTCGTTGAAGCGGGACCGGGCGTCTTCCATGGGGATGCCGAAGGCCTCGTACTCCATCTTGGCCAGACCAAGTCCCATGCCGAGAAGGACACAGCCGCCGGACATCTGGTCGAGCATGATGGCCTTCTCGACCACTCGCAGCGGATCGTTCCACGGCAGGATCACCGCGCCGAGACCGAGCTTCACCCGCGAGGTGCGACCGGCGAGATAGGACAGGATCGCGAAGTTGTCCGGACACATCGAGTAGTCATCGAAGTGATGTTCGGCCGACCAGACCGAATCGAAGCCGCTCTTCTCGGTCAGTACGCCGAGCTCGAGGTCGTGGGTGAAGACCTGCTCGTCGCTGATGTTCTCGTGGTAGTTCTGGAAGACCAGAAGGACGCCGACGTCCATGTGTTGCTCCTAGTGTTCGGTATAACTGAAATCGATTGGGGGAGAGGTATTCAGTAAGTCTCGTCAGGGTGCGAGGAAGACGGCCCGGGTGTGTTCGGTGTCGAGGAACTCCTTGACCGACTCGATCTTTGAGTCGCGAACCACGAACACGAAGTGGTAGAGGTTGTTGTACACGCGGCCGTTGGTCATCTCCGCGTACGATTCGGTTTCCACGGCGACCCGTTCACCTTCGGCGGTCCAGGCGAGCGGGGTGAGCCGGATGGCGCCGGTGGTGGTCGCGGTGGACAGACTCGACAGCATCTCGCCGAACTCCGCCTTGCTCTTGGTGCCCGAGATCCCGTCGATCGTGCCGGCGACCCACCAGGTGGCGGTCGGCGAGAGGTAGGAGAGGATCGCCTCCACGTCACCCTTGGAGAACACCTTCATGAAGTCGGCGATGAGCTCCTTGTTCTGCTGCTCGAGGCTGACGTTCGCGGTACTTGTTGCCACCGATTACTCCTTCTGTGGTCTCAGCGGAAGCTGAATTCGTGTGCAGTACAAACGGTATGGCGCTCTGTGTCCTGCGTCACCATCACGTGCGGGGGCTCTTGTGGGTTGCCACAAGCCCGCTCATCGCCCACCCCCGCTGAACGAGTTGAGCACGCGTAGTCCTCGGCCACTCGGACCGGCCAGTCGAAGGTGAGGTTGCTGACGGCGATGCCGATCCGCATGCGTTCGGTGTGGGCGGCGATCGCGGCGGCGGCGATCTGCGGGGACGGGATCGATCCGTAGTCGCTGCCATGATGCTCGGCGAGCCACACCTCACCGAAGCCGAGCGATTCGGCGATCCGGATCTGTTCGAGCATCTCGTCGTAAGCACGTCGGAAGTCGCGGTCGGGGCTTTCCAGCACATAGAACACACTGAACTTCATGAAGCTCACGCTAGGGATAGGTGGCCGCCGCGGGAACGGGCTGTGAATCGGTGTTTGTGGGTTCCCACAAAAGCCCGGCCGCCTGCTCCCGTAGCGTGCGTTTGTCCAGTTTGCCGACGCTGGTGCGGGGCAGCGTGTCCACCACGAACACCCGGTCCGGTAGCCACCAGCGCGGGACGTTCTCGCGCAGATCGGCATACAGCGCGTCTGCGTCGACGGCGGGTCCGTCCTCGACGCCGACCACGCCCCGCACGACGGGCACACGATGTCGCGGATGAGTCCGGTGCTCGGGGTGGAACCACCCAGCACCAGCGCCCGACGTGAGCGCAGATCGATGTTCTCCCGCGTCGCATGGGCCACCAGGTCGACGGCGACCGTCGGCACCATGCCGGTGTAGGTGATCCGCTGCGTGGCGATGATCGTCGCGATCTCCGGTGCGCTGGGATGCGGTCCGGGAAGAACCTGGTCGGCACCGGACATCATGGCCGCGAAGGGAACTCCCCACGCGTTCGCGTGGAACATGGGGACGACGAGCAATACCCGATCGCGTTCACTGATCGCGTGGCCATCGGCGAGGCAGGCGGCAAAGGTGTGTAGATACAGCGATTTGTGGCGATATCCAACACCTTTGGGTGCGCCGGTGCCCGCCGTCGACGGGCACGGTGGCGCCGTACATGTAGGTCGCCCCGGCGACGTCAACGATGACCTGCGCGATCTCCTTGGCGGTACCAGTCCGGCCGGCCGGGATGGACGACACGATGCGGGCCCGGGCCTTCTCCGAGAGTCCGGAGGTCATGTCGGTATCCACAAAGCCGGGGACGACGAGGTTGACCCGGATGTTGCGCGGTGCGAGTTCGGCCGCCAGTACCTGCGTCATGCCGGACAATCCGGCCTTGGCCGACCCGTAGGCCACGTCGCCGGGGAATCCGCGCAAGCCCACCACCGCGCCGACATTGACGACGGCGGAGCCGGATTCGAGGATCGGCACGGTGGCCCGGCACATCTCGAAGGCGCCGGTCAGGTTGGTGGCGAGCACCAGGTCCCAGGACTCCCGACTCAGGTCGTCGATCCGGCCGCCGCGGTGCACGCCTGCCACGTTGATCAACGCGTGTGCCGAGCCATATTCCTCGGCAACGGTTTTCACCGCTCGGCGGACCGATTCGGTGTCGGTCACGTCGGTTTTGATCTCGTGTACCCGGTCGGCGTGGGTGTAGGCGGTGGTGGCCACGCCCCGGGCCATGGACACCACGCGGTCACCGCGCGCGGTGACCGCCTCCACCACGGCGCGCCCGATGCCGCGCGAACCGCCGGTGACAATCCAGACTCTCGGTTGGATACTCATGCCTCGAGGAACCCCAGCAGCTCGGCGAGATAGCGATCCCGGTCCTCCAGGAACGGTGCGTGACCACAGCCGTCGAAGGCGACCAGCCGGGCATCGTTCGCGAGTTCCGCGGCTGCCTGGGCCGCGGAGAAGGGAACCAAAGGCGTCATCGGTGCCGTGCAGCGACAGGATCAGGACGTCGATGGCGCCGAGCTCTTTGCGCAGATCGACATGGGCGAGGTCGTGCATCGAGTGGTCGCCGAGTGGTCCCATCTCCATGAACACGCCCCAGAACCAGTTCTGCACATCGTCGCTCGGCGGTTGGGCACAGATCACCGACGCGACGCCGCGGAAGGTGTCGGCCCGGTTGGCGGCCGCACCGGCGAGTACCTGCTCGACGTCGTCGACCGTGCCACCGTGCGGCCAGTCGTCGGTCGCGGTGTATCGCGGGGAGGCGCCACCGGTCAGGACCAGGCCGCCGGCACGGGAGCCGAGTTTGCTCACGGCGGCGGTCGCCACCGCACCGCCCAGCGACCAGCCGTTGATCACCGGGTTTGTCAGCGACAGGTGCTCGCAGAGCGCTACCACGTCCGATGCCAGTGCATCGATCGACACGTCGTCGAAGTCGTTGTCCGAGCGACCGCAGGTGCGCAGGTCGATCAAGATCACCTCGTGTCCGGCGGCACGCAGTGCGGGTGCGGTGTTGTCCCAGCAGAGTGTGGTGGCGCCCCAGCCGTGGATCAGGACGACGGTGCGCCCGGCACCGTGGTGGTGTTCGAAGTAGATGCGACGGTCGTTCTCGACGGCGAGATAGCTCATGGGTTGCTCCTTCTCGGTGTGGGTGGGGATCGGGGTACGGGGTGTCGAGTACATCGGCGTCGAAGCCGTTGTGTCCGAACGGATGTGAATGTTGGGAAAGGGTGCGCGCGATGACCGGTGGCGCGTCGGCGAAGACCGGCATCACATGCTCGGCGAGCAACTCCATCGATTCGACGACGTGCTCATGTGCCATGCCGCCGAATCGCATCCAGCAGATCAGGTGATCGAGCCCGGTTTCCGCGCGCAGGACCTCGATCTCACGGACGAGTCCCTCTGGATCGCCGACGTAGCAGACGCCGCCCTCGCGCAGCCCGTCGATGCTCATCGCCCCTTCATCGGCGGCCGCGGCGAGTTCGGCATAGCGCTCGTATCCGGGGGTGTCCGGACCGTGCGGGATGGCCGACATCACCGTCTCGAAGTACCAGCGCAGCGGCTCGCGCGACCGCTGCACGGCGGTGTGCTCGTCGCCGGCGAGATGGATCTGCCAGTTCATGGGGAAATCGAGGGAGGCAAGGTCGCGGCCCCGGTCGAGCAGCGCTTGTTTGGCGCGCACCACAAAGCTGTTCAGTTCGGGCAGGGTCATCAGGGTGGGCGTCACGAGCATGTTGTGGCCACCCTCGGCGACGAGATCAAAGGTCTCCGGACTGATCGAGACGACGTAGAGCGGTGGCGTCGGTTGCTGGACGACGGCCGGTCGGCAGTCCGCCTCGATCACCTGAAAGTGGTTGCCCACAAAGGTGTATGGCTCGCCCACCGGCTTGGTCCACAGCCCGCTGATGATCTGCAGGGCCTCGTCGAAGACCTCCCGGCTGACCCCCTGGAGATCCTGGGTGCCCATCGCCCGGAACTCATGCGGCTGGTACCCGCGGCCCACCCCGAGATCGAGGCGTCCACCGGAGAGGACGTCGACCATCGCGTAGTCCTCGGCCACTCGGACCGGCCAGTCGAAGGTGAGGTTGCTGACGGCGATGCCGATCCGCATGCGTTCGGTGTGGGCGGCGATCGCGGCGGCGGCGATCTGCGGGGACGGGATCGATCCGTAGTCGCTGCCATGATGCTCGGCGAGCCACACCTCACCGAAGCCGAGCGATTCGGCGATCCGGATCTGTTCGAGCATCTCGTCGTAAGCACGTCGGAAGTCGCGGTCGGGGCTTTCCAGCACATAGAACACACTGAACTTCATGAAGCTCACGCTAGGGATAGGTGGCCGCCGCGGGAACGGGCTGTGAATCGGTGTTTGTGGGTTCCCACAAAAGCCCGGCCGCCTGCTCCCGTAGCGTGCGTTTGTCCAGTTTGCCGACGCTGGTGCGGGGCAGCGTGTCCACCACGAACACCCGGTCCGGTAGCCACCAGCGCGGGACGTTCTCGCGCAGATCGGCATACAGCGCGTCTGCGTCGACGGCGGGTCCGTCCTCGACGCCGACCACGCCCCGCACGACGGGCACACGATGTCGCGGATGAGTCCGGTGCTCGGGGTGGAACCACCCAGCACCAGCGCCCGAAGTGTGCGCAGATCGATGTTCTCCCGCGTCGCATGGGCCACCAGGTCGACGGCGACCGTCGGCACCATGCCGGTGTAGGTGATCCGCTGCGTGGCGATGATCGTCGCGATCTCCGGTGCGCTGGGATGCGGTCCGGGAAGAACCTGGTCGGCACCGGACATCATGGCCGCGAAGGGAACTCCCCACGCGTTCGCGTGGAACATGGGGACGACGAGCAATACCCGATCGCGTTCACTGATCGCGTGGCCATCGGCGAGACAGGCGGCAAAGGTGTGTAGATACAGCGATTTGTGGCGATATCCAACACCTTTGGGTGCGCCGGTGGTGCCGGAGGTGTAGCAGAGCGCGGCAAGATCGTCCTCGTCGCGGCGAATCGGAGCATCCAACGGGGCGGCGCCGGCGATGATCTCCTCGAATTCGCCGTCGTCGAGGAGCACCACCGCCATGTCCGGGCGCCGTTGTCGGGCGGTCGTGAGGAGATGCTCGAGTGACGGGTCGGCAAACACGAGCACATCGTCGGCGTGGTCGACGATGTAGGCGATCTCGTCGGCCTCGAGCCGGATGTTGATGGTGTGCAAGACCGCCCCGGCCAGCGGGATCGCCAGGTACAGCTCGAGGTGGCGGTGGTGATTCCACGCAAGCGTGCCGACCCGGTCCCCGGGACGGACGCCGCGAGCCACCAGCGCCGCGGCCAGACGCAGGACCCGGTCGGTGTAGGTGCGGTAGTCGTAGCGCATCGTCTCGACGCCGTCGACGTGATCGATGATCTGCTTGTCCCCGAACATGTCTCGTGCCCGGTACAGGAAGTCGGTGATGACCAGTGGCTGCGACGATCCGGTCATGCATGCACCCCCGCGACCTCGGCGTCGGCGACCCGGGCGCGGACTCGCGGGATCACGTCGGTGGCCAGCAATTCGATTCGCGCGCTACCGGATTCGACCGGCTCTCCGGGAAGCTGCGCCCAGAAGTGGACGTCGACGATCTCCGGGGTGGAACTCAGCAGGGTGCTGAGCTCGGTCACCGCGGTGTCGGGATCCCACAGCGTGTACGAGCCGGCCTCGATCAGTTGCGACGGCTCGGTGAACTGCGGCATCGGGCCGAAGGCGCCCATCTCGATGTACTTGTTGATCTGATAGAGGGCGTGCCGGCCGATCCGCGCCCATTCGGCCTCCGGGTCGTCGGCGATGATGACCCATTGACCGGCGTAGATGCGGGCCGCCGAACGCCGGCCGAGCCGGTCCATTGCCGCGAGATATGGTGCGTGGTGGACGTTTTGGGTGCTGAGGAAACCATCGGCGATTCGCGCGGCCCGTTCGATGGCGGGATCGGCCATCGCGCCGACCAGCAGCGCCGGTACCGACTCGGGTGTCGGGCTCACCGCCAGCGCCGGTTTGCTCAGCCGCCGTCCGGTGAATGCCTCGTCGGAGCCCGACCAGCAGCGCCGGATGATCTCGACGCCCTCCTCCAGGAGGCTGGGCCGATTGCGGACGCTGCGCCCGAAGGCAGCGAATTCGGGCTCCCAATAGCCCTGCCCGACACCGAGTTCGAATCGGCCGTCGGTGAGCAGCGAGAGGGTGGCGGCGTCTTCGGCGAGGCGGATCGGGTTGTGTAGCGGCGACACGATCAGATTGGTGCCGACCGCAACCGCTCGGTGCGTTCACCGATCGCGCCGGCGATGACGAAGGGCGACGGGGTGTAACCGTCGTCCATGAAGTGATGCTCGGTCAGCCACACCGAGTCGATGCCCAACGACTCGGCCCACACCATCTGATCGAGCACCTGCCGATACAGCGTGGTGAAACCACGGGTGGTGCCGGCAGGGTCAGCCGGGTTGCGGAGGTCGTACCAGAGACCGAAGTGTGTGCTCATGCCTTGACTGTGGCTGGAGTCACAGTCGCGAGGGAACCCGCCGCTCGACGGCGCTTGTCGGAAACCCCAAATCTGTCGGAAACCCCAAATCAGGGCAGCGCGCGCACCTTCCACACCCGGTCGACGCCACGGTTCTGTTTGTATCCGCCGTCGAGGATCACGCTGGACTTGTCGATGACCAGGAAGGTGTCGGGTTTCCAGCCGAGGAGTTGATTTGGCAGCAGGCCGGTGGTGAGCAGCCGGCGCACACCCAGGGTGTTCTGGTCGATGACGGAGATGTAGCCGCCGAAGTAGTTCGCCGCATACACCTGACCGCGGAAGATCAGCAGCGAATTGGTGCCCGGGCCGGTGACGACGTCACGAACATGCGCTCCGGTCCGCAGGTCGTACACCTGGACCAGGCCGAGATAGAGGTGATTGACGTAGACCCGGTTGTGCCGGGTATCGGCGGCGACGCTGCCGTGTCCGTCGGGACCGGGCTGGCGGGTCGACCACGTGACGCGGCTGCGCACCTGTCCACCCGGCCGGGTGACGCGGAACTGGGTGAGGCTCGAGTAGTACGACGGGACGGTCACCGTCGCACCGGCGGCCGAGTCGTCGGTCAAGGCGATCCCGGCCCCCATCTGCTGACCGTCGCCCGGCATGACCGTCCGGCCCAGCGGCTGCAGTGTCCGCATGTCGAACAGCGCGATCCCGCCCGGCCGGGCCATCGACACGATTGCCACGCCGATGCCCTCGGCGAAGACCACTCCGTGGGCGTGGTTGACACCGCTGAACGTCTT
This sequence comes from Gordonia bronchialis DSM 43247, assembly GCF_000024785.1. Lineage (NCBI taxonomy): Bacteria > Bacillati > Actinomycetota > Actinomycetes > Mycobacteriales > Gordoniaceae > Gordonia > Gordonia bronchialis. The sequence goes on from NC_013441.1 coordinate 1,779,894, forward strand.
GAGCAGCCGACCGGTGTTCTTGTCCCAGACGTTGACCTCGTTGACGGCGGCCGCGGTGGTCCAGACGGTGTTGCCGGTCTTCGGGACGCCGATCTCGTACTGGGCGGCGATCGTGCCGTGACCGTTGGTGTCGGCCTGTTTGGTGATGCGGATGCGCTTCTCGAGACGCATGGTGTACGGATCGACGCGCAGGATCGACGACTCCGACGGCCCGTCGAAAGGGGAGACGTTGGTCAGCCACAATTTGCCGGTCTGCGCGTCGATCGCGCCGCGATAGTTGCCCTTGCCGACGTTGTAGCCGGTGATCCGGTAGCCGGGCTGCTGCGGCACCGTCGGCGCCGGGAGCGATTCCCACATCCGGGCGGCCGGATCGGACTGCGGAGCGGCCTGCGCCGGCGCGGTCCCGGCTACCAGCCCGATGGACAGTGCGAATCCGATTCCGAGAGCTGCGAACCGCTGGGTGCGGGCGAGGCGGGTCATCATGCGGATGAGGTTAGCCTAAGCGGGGGAGGCCCCTAGGGGCAGCGTCGATCCGCCGCCTCTCCACGGCATTCCGCTGGTGCGAGGCCGCTCGCTGGGAGAGAATCGCCGAGAATCGGAACCGGATCGGGGCCGCGTGCGTCCAAGGAACAAGTGACCCGTACGCGCACCGGGGTGTCAGGGAGGGGAGTCGATGGATCGCATCGTTGTCGACGCCGATCAGATCTCGCAGGTCGCCGCGTTCTACCGTCGGGCCTCACTCGTCGTCTACGCGGTGTCGCAGGACCTGTCGTCGCACGTCTTCGGCACCTGGGCGCGAGGTCAGCCCGAGGGCGACGACGTGATGAGTTCGCTCGCCGCCCGTTACGCGACCATGGGCGCCCAACTCGCGACCCGGCTGAGCGCACAGTCGCAGGCGGCGGCGGTGCTCGCGTCGACGCTGGGTCGGGGGAGTTCGGAACTGGCGGCCGGCGATGCCGCGGCGGCCGCGATGATCCCGGTGATCGGGGACACCAGGTTCGGGGACACCAGATGAGGGGATCGCAGGACTCGCTGGCGGCCCTGCGTGCCGAGGCGGGCGCCGGGGTGGATCGGCTGCTGGAGTACCTCGCGGTCGGCCGCACCTTCGGGATGAACCTGCCGCCGGACACGCAGATCCGCACCCGGATGGCCACCATTGACCGGTTCGACATCGCCGCCCTCGCCGCCGACAGCCGCTGCCTGGTGGCCGCCCATCGCGCGGTGTCCGAACAACTCCACCAGCTTCCCGAACAGCAGATCCGCCTGGACCGCGGGTGGCAGGGGGCCACCGCCACCGAGGCCGTGGTGGCGGTGATCAACCATCAGCGCCGGGCCGAATCCGACCTCGATGTGCTTCGCACGCTCACCGATGCCACGGCTGCGGCGGCCTCCGGCATCGACCGTCTGCTGCGGACCTTCCTGCTCGCGGTGGCGCGTGCGGGTGAACCGACCGTCGCCGGGTGTCCGATCGCCGAGCTACCCGGTGCGGTTCTCGCCGGCCGCGTGCCGATACACGTGGTCATCGCCGACATCCAAGCGCGTGTCGCGCTGTTCACCGTCGGCGCCGACGCCGTGGTCGGTGGCATCGGAGCGATCCTGCAGATCCTGAACCGCTCGACCGCCGGCCTCGACACCGAGCCCTATCCCGCCGATACGCGCACACCGGGCAACGCCACCCTCACCCCGTCGCGCAGTGATCTCGCCGCCGGACCGGACGGTACCGGCATCGTCACGACGGTGGAACACGAACACGACGACCACCGGCCGACCGAGAAGCCACCGGCCACCGCGGCCACCACCGCACCGGGACCGATCGAGAGCGCGTCGGCGCGCATCGTGCCCACCCCCGACCCGGTCGAGCGTGGCCCGGTCGAGGACGGCGATGTGCCGCTGCGTCTCGGTGGCACCGGAACGGCGGCCACCACCGGTGTCGCGCCGGGACCTCGGCCGTCCACGGCAGCCGAACCGTCCGCCGGCGATCTGGCGCTCGCGGGTGACCAGTGAATCTCGCCGATCAGATCGAAGCAGTGGCCCGGGCGGCCACCGCGGAGGTCGCCGCCGCCTCGCGAGCCTTCTCGCTCACCCGGCGCGACCTCGCCGATGCGCTCCGTGCCCACCAGGCCTCGACGCCGGACGCCGTCGCACGTGCCCGCGCCGACCTCGAGGACGACGCCGACGCCGTCGACGCGACACCCGGCATCCTGTTGCCCGCCGACCGCGCCGAGACCAGTCCCCATCTTCCCGGCGCGGAGCATTAGGCTGTCTGCTGTGCCAGGCAAGAAGCGCAAGCCATCACATTCGCCCGCGCAACTGATGTCGCGACTGTCGCGTCGCGGCCCGCATCACGTCCTTCGCGGTGACCTCGGCATCGTCGGGGTTCCCGGCGAGGTGTACACACCCGACGAGGGCAAACACCTTCCCGCGATCGCCTTCGGGCACGGCTGGATGAACCAGACCGCCCGGTACCGCGACCTCGTCCATCACCTGGCGTCCTGGGGGATCGTCGTCGCACTCCCGGCCGGCCAGGGCGGCGTCCTGGCCTCCGACGTCGGTCTGGCCGCCGATCTGCGGTCCACACTGTCCATCGTCTCCAACGTGCCGCTCGGGTTCGGCCAGATCACCGTCGACCCCGAACGCGTCGGCGTCGCCGGTCATGGCTTCGGCGCGGCAGCCGCGATCCTCGCCGCATCCGATGCCACGCTGCTCGGTCAGGCCCGCCCGCCCATCCGTGGCGTCGCGGCACTGTTCCCGGCGCCGACCACCCCGGAACTGCTGCCCGCGGCCCGCACCGTGGATGTGCCCGGCGTCATCGTTGCGGGCGCCGACGATATCGACACCGTCGCCGGGAACGCACTGCCGCTGGCGGTGGCCTACGGCCGTCGGGCCGGTGACAGCGCGGCCCGCGGGGATGTGGTGTTGCGCACCCTGCCCGGCGCGACCGCCCGGGGTCTCGTCGAACGCCAGACGCTCAAATCGCTGATCGGCAGTCACGGCGCCGACCCCAAGACCCATCAGTTCGTGCGGGCGCTGTGCACCGGTTTCTTCCTGCACACCCTGACCGGCGATCCCGACTATCAGGCGTTTGTCGACCCGAACACCGTGCTGGGCACGTCGGTGGTCGTCGACCTCGACGACCTGCCGACCCAGCCGCTGGACAAGGTGTCGATGCTGCTCGGCGCGAAGGCGCGTAAGCGCTCGCCGATCACCAAGCTGGCCGCGGCCGCCCTCGCCCGGTCCGACGGGCCCGCACGATCGGCCTGATCGAGCGGCCGCACAGGTACGCTGACTAGCTATGTGCGGAATCATCGGATACGTCGGGCAGCGTGATGCCCTGGACATCGTCGTCGAGGCGCTGCGGCGGATGGAGTACCGCGGCTACGACTCGGCAGGGGTCGCCATCCTCGACGGTCAGGGCCATACCTCGATACAGAAGCGGGCCGGCCGGCTGGAGAACCTGGACAAGCAGATCGCGACCGTGGGCCGCGAGACGCTGGCCGGGTCCACCGGCATGGGGCACACGCGGTGGGCCACCCACGGCAAGCCCACCGACCGCAACGCCCACCCCCACTCGAGCACCGACGGCAAGATCGCGGTTGTCCACAACGGCATCATCGAGAACTACGCCGTCCTGCGGACCGAGCTCGAGGAGTCCGGCATCGAGTTCACCTCGGATACCGACACCGAAACCGCGGTGCACCTCCTGGAGCGCGAGTACGCGAGCGGTGCGGCGGCGGGGGATTTCGTCGCGAGTGCCTACGCGGCGCTGCGCCGCCTCGAAGGTGCGTTCACGCTGGTCTTCACCCACTCCGATCACCCCGGCACCATCGTCGCCGCCCGCCGCTCCACCCCGCTGGTGGTCGGTGTGGGCACCGACGAGATGTTCGTCAGCTCCGATGTGACCGCGTTCATCGAGCACACCCGCGACGCCGTGGAACTCGGCCAGGACGAGGTGGTGGTGATCACCGCCAACACCTACGAGATCACCGACTTCGATGGAAACCCCCGCGCCGGCAAGCCTTTTCACATCAACTGGGATCTCGCGGCGGCGGAGAAGAGCGGCTACGACTTCTTCATGCTCAAGGAGATCGCCGAGCAGCCGCGCGCCATCGCCGACACCCTGCTCGGTCATCTCGAGGGCGGCCGGATCGTGCTCGACGAGCAGCGGCTGACCGATCAGGATCTGCGCGACGTGGACAAGGTGTTCGTGGTCGCCTGCGGCACCGCCTACCATGCCGGGCTGCTCGCGAAGTATGCCATCGAGCACTGGACGCGGCTGCCCGTCGAGGTGGAGCTGGCCAGCGAATTCCGTTATCGCGATCCGGTTCTGGACCGGTCGACGCTGGTGGTGGCCATCTCGCAGTCCGGGGAGACGGCCGACACGCTGGAGGCCGTTCGGCACGCCAAGGATCAGAAGGCGCGTGTGCTGGCGATCTGCAACACGAACGGCGCCCAGATCCCGCGCGAGTCCGACGCGGTGCTCTACACGCACGCCGGCCCGGAGATCGGGGTGGCCTCAACCAAGTGTTTCCTCGCGCAGATCGCCGCCGCCTACCTCGTCGGGCTGGCCCTCGCGCAGGCGCGCGGCACCAAGTACGCCGACGAGGTGGCACGCGAGTTCGCGGCGATGGAGGCGATGGCCGACGCCGTGGCGCAGGTCCTCGGCACGATGGAGCCGGTGCGTGATCTCGCTCGATCGCTGGCCCACCACAACACGGTGCTGTTCATCGGCCGCCACGTCGGCTACCCGGTGGCTCTCGAGGGCGCGCTCAAGTTGAAGGAACTCGCCTACATGCACGCCGAGGGCTTTGCCGCCGGTGAACTCAAGCACGGTCCCATCGCGCTGATCGAGGACGACCTGCCGGTCATCATCGTGATGCCGTCGGCCCAGGGCCGCGCGGTGCTGCACTCCAAGATGGTCAGCAACATCCGGGAGATACAGGCCCGGGGAGCGCGGACCATCGTGATCGCCGAAGCCGACGACACCGCCGCCCGCGCGGTGGCCGACGAATTCGTCGAGATCCCCAAGGTGCCCACCCTGCTGCAGCCGCTGGTGACGACCGTGCCGCTGCAGGTCTTCGCGGCGAGTGTCGCGCAGGCCCGTGGCTACGACGTGGACAAGCCGCGCAACCTGGCCAAATCGGTGACGGTGGAATAGCTTCGGCGGCATGCCGACCCCCTATCTGTCCGCCGAGCAGGTCCGGGCCGCCGAACGTGCCACCGGCCACCTGCTGACCGACGGCACCCTCATGCGCCGCGCCGCATACGGCGTCGCGCAGGCGGTCGCCGCCGAGCTGAACCGCAGCGGCGGGTGCTACGGCCGGTCGGTCGGTCTCGTCGTCGGCGCCGGCGACAACGGTGGCGACGCGCTCTATGCGGGGTCGTTCCTGGCCCGTCGTGGGGTTGCGGTGTCGGCGATCCTGCTCTCCCCGGAGCGCGTGCACCGCGGTGGCCTCGACGCGCTGCGAACCTCGGGAGGTGTTGTCGTAGAACATCTTCCGTCCCGACTCGATGTGGTGGTCGACGGTGTGGTCGGCATCGGTGGCCGCGGAGGGTTGCGTCCCGCCGCCGCGCAGGTGTTCGCCGGCGTGGGCGGGCAGACCACGGTGGTGGCGGTCGATCTGCCCTCCGGTGTCGATGCCGACACCGGAGAGGTCCACGACCCGGCGGTATGCGCCGATGTGACGGTCACCTTCGGCGCATACCGCAACGCTCACCTGCTGGCGGCGCCGCAATGCGGGCGGGTTGTGCTGGTGGACATCGGATTACCGGGCACCCTCGGAATTGCGGGTACACCGCTGCTGCGTTCGCTGACCGATGCCGAGGTCGGTGAGATCTGGCCGGTACCCGGGCCCGCCGACGACAAGTACTCCCAGGGTGTGATCGGGATCATCGCCGGCTCGCACCGCTATCCGGGTGCCGCGATCCTGTGCACCGGTGCGGCGGTGGCCGCGACATCGGGGATGACCCGCTACGTGGGCTCGGCCCATGCCGAGGTGGTGTCGCATTGGCCGGAGGTGGTCGCGGTGCCCGACCTCGCCGATGCAGGTCGCGTGCAGGCATGGGTGATCGGGCCGGGTGCCGGCACCGATGACGCCGCTCTCGGTGTCCTTCGGGAGATCCTCGCGACCGATCTCCCGGTTCTTGTCGACGCCGACGCACTGACCCTGGTCTCCGCGAATCCCGATCTCGTCCGTGGACGTACGGCACCGACGCTGCTCACCCCGCACGCCGGTGAGTTCGCGCGGCTGACCGGAGACGAGGTCGGCGCCGACCGGGTGACAGCGGTCACCGGACTCGCCCGCGACTGGGAGGTATCGGTGCTGCTCAAGGGGCGGATCACGCTGATCTCCGATCCGGCAGGCCGGGTCTACGGCAACGACGCCGGGTCGTCGTGGGCGGCCACGGCGGGGGCCGGTGACGTGCTCTCCGGGATCGCCGGTTCACTCCTCGCCGCCGGACTCGAACCGGCGGTGGCCGGTGCGGCCGCGGCGCGGATGCACGCGCGGGCCGCGGCGATCGCGAGTGATGGATCGCCGATCGGGGCGTCGGCGCTGCTCGGTGCGGTGCGGCCGGCGATCCGTGGGTATCGTGCGATCTGGGACAATGGTCGGCGATGACCTCAGCTGCCCTGACCGCGACCGTCGACCTCGACGCGATCGCCCACAACATCTCCGTCCTGCGTGAGACGTCGCGCACCGACGTGCTGGCCGTCGTGAAGGCCGATGCCTATGGGCACGGCGCGGTGCCGGTCGCACGCGCGGCCCTTGCTGCCGGCGCGGCGGAACTCGGCGTCGCGGTGATCGGCGAAGGTCTCGCGCTGCGCGCCGCCGGGATCGACGCCCACATCACCACCTGGCTGCACACCAACAGTGCCGATTTCGCCGCTGCCATCGCCGCCGACCTCGACCTCGCGTTGTCGTCGCGCCGGCAGCTGGCGGCCGTGGTCGCCGCTGCCCGGTCGGCCGGTACCACCGCCACCGCCTCCGTCAAACTCGACACCGGTCTCGGACGCAGCGGGGTGGCCCCCGACGAATGGGCGGACTTCGCCGACGATCTGGCGAAGGCGGTCGCCGAGGGCGCGGTGCAGGTCCGCGCACTCATGTGTCACCTCGCCCGTGGTGACGAACCAGATCATCCGCTGAACTCGCAGCAGGCGGCGCGCCTGGATGACGCGCGCGCCGATCTCGTCCGGGTCGGGGCTGCGCCGGAGATCATGCACATCGCCAATTCGCCTGCGGCGCTGACCCGTCCGGACCTCGCACGCGACCTGGTCCGGCCCGGTATCGCGATCTACGGTGGTGCGCCGATCCCCGGACGCGACTTCGGGCTCATCCCGGCCATGACGCTGCGCGCGCAGGTCGCCCTGGTGAAGCGAATCGCCGCCGGCCAGGGAGTGTCCTACGGCCACACCTGGGTGGCCGATCGGGACACCACGATCGCCGTGATCCCGGCCGGCTACGCCGATGGGGTTCCGCGGCCCGCATCCGGCCGGTTGCGTATCCGGATCGGCGATCGCGTCGTCGACCAGGTCGGCCGGATCTGCATGGACCAGTTCGTGATCGACCTCGGACCCGAGGCCGGCGGCATCGCCGAGGGCGACTGGGCGGAACTGTTCGGTACCGGGGCCGACGGCGGTCAGCGGGCCCAGGACTGGGCCGATGCCGTCGGCACCATCGACTACGAGATCGTGTCCGGTATCGGGGCCCGCGCGGTGCGGGAATACGTGGGCGCCGCCGCTGATCGGTTGGGGTTGCGGTAGTGGAGAATTCGGAACGGATCGGCTGGCTGGCCGGGCTGACCGGCGTGGCCGGGCTCGGTGGGGTCGCCGCTCTCGGTGCCGCCCGCAACGTCGCGCGCAATCGGGTCGTCGGCCGGAGCGACCCGTACGCCGACGTGGATTTCACCACCATCTACGACGACGACGCGTCCACGGTGACCACCGACGACGGACTCGAACTCGCGGTACGCACAGTCGATCTCGGTGCTGTGGCCGACGGCGCCCGACCCGAGCTGACAATCCTGTTCGTGCACGGATTCAGCCTGCGGATGGCGGCCTGGCATTTCCAGCGCGAGCAACTCGCACAGGACTGGGCCGACCGGAACTTCCGCATGGTCTTCTTCGACCACCGCGGCCACGGCCGAAGCGACCCGGCCCCGGACGACACCTGCACGATCACCCAGATCGCCGACGACGTCGCCGCCGTCATCCGGGCCACCGTACCGGTGGGACCGGTTGTGCTGATCGGACATTCGATGGGCGGTATGTCGCTGATGGCGCTCGCCCGCCGGCACCCGGAGTTGTTCACCCACACCGGTCCGGTGGCAGGGGTCGGTCTCGTCGCGACCGCGTCGCGTGGCCTCACCGAGGCCGGACTCGGTGAGGGGCTGGGCAATCCGATCGTCGACGCGTTCCGGTTGTCGGTGCGCCGCGCTCCGCGGCTGGTGCAGGCCGGGCGCGGCGTCACCCGCGCGGCACTCGAACCGGTGCTGGTCGCGGCCAGCTTCGGGCCGTCGTTCTTCAGCCCGAAAGCCGGTCGGGCGGTGGAGAAGATGATCCAGAACACCCCGATCGACACCATCGTGAACTTCCTGCACGCACTGGAGACCCACGACGAGTCGACGGCCCTGCCGATCATCGCGCAGGTCCCCACCTGCGTGGTGTGCGGTAGCCGCGATCGCCTGACCCCGATGGCCAATTCGGTGCGCATGTACTCCGAGTTCCGGCTCGACTCCCGTCTGGTGGTGGTCAAGGGCGCCGGACACATGGTCCAGATGGAGCAGCCACGGCTGGTCAGCGACGCCATCGAGGATCTCGTCGACCGCGCCCGCGTCGCCCTGCCCGCACCACGGTCCAAGTGGTGGAAGCGGATCCGGGTATGAGTGAGGTGACGAACGGTATCGGGTCTGGGGATGACGGATCCGGAGGCATCGGGTCTGGGGGCACCAGGTCTGGGGGTTCGCGCGAGTTGCCGGAGGTGAGCGACACCGAGGCCTTCGGCGCCGAGCTGGCGACCTGCCTGCGCGCCGGCGATCTGGTGATCCTCGACGGTCCGCTCGGTGCCGGCAAGACCGCACTGGCCCGCGGGATCGGTGCGGGACTGGGGGTCCGCGGCCGGATCACGTCGCCTACCTTCATCATCGCCCGCGAGCATCGCCCCGCCGAAAGCGGCGGGCCGGGCATGGTGCACGTCGACGCCTACCGACTCGGCGGTCTCGACGAACTCGATGCCCTCGATCTCGACACCGACCTCGCCGACGCCGTCGTGGTGGTGGAATGGGGTGACGGTGTCGCCGAGCGGCTCGCCGACCATCATGTGCGGGTGCGGTTGCGACGCGACCCCGACACCGATGTGCGCCACGTGGAATGGGAGTGGGTGACGGGCCGGTGAACCCAGCGACCGGGAGTTCGGGCGGGAGCCGAAGGGGCACGACGGTCCTCGCCATCGACACGGCTACCGAGGCGGTGGTCACCGGACCGGCCGTCGTCGGTGACGACGGAACCGTCGAGGTGCTCGCCCAGCGCGTCGTCACCGACCATCGGCGGCATGCCGAGCTGCTCACCACCCTGATCGCCGAAACCCTTGCGGAATCCGGTGTCTCACGCTCGGACATCGACGCCGTGGTGGTCGGGACGGGTCCCGGGCCGTTCACCGGGCTCCGGGTGGGGATGGCGACCGCGGCGGGGTTCGCCGACGCCCTGGGCGTGCCGGCGTACGGCGTGTGCTCACTCGACGCGATCGCCGCTGCGGCCGATCGGCGGGGCACGATCGTCGTGGTCACCGATGCGCGACGCCGTGAGGTGTACTGGGCGCGCTACCTCGACGGCCGTCGTGTACACGGACCGCAGGTGGCGGCACCGTCGGCCGTGCAGGCCGAACTCAACGGTGTCGCAGTCGATCTCGCGCTCGGTTCGCCGACGCACGTGGAATCGGTCGGGCTGTCGGCGGGGGAGATCGCCGTGCCGTCGGTGTCGGGACTCGTCAGCAGTGCGGCTGACGCGATCCGGGCCGGCGACGAACCGCCCGCGCTGGTTCCGCTCTATCTGCGGCGTCCGGATGCGGTGGAACGCAAGGCAACCGGGGTGGTGCGCGGATGACCGCCGCCGAAGTGATCATAGACGGTCTCACCTACGCCGACATCCCGCGCTGCGCCGCGCTGGAGAAACAGATGTTCGCCGAGGATTCCCCTTGGCCGCCAACGGCTTTCCGCGCCGAACTGAACGCCCCCTACAACACCTACTTCGCCGCACGGGCCGAGCCCGGCGGTGAGGTGATCGGTTACGCCGGCATCTCGACACTGGGCGGACCCGGTGAGTACGAATGTGAGATCCACACCATCGCCGTGGCCCCCGATCACCGGGGCGCCGGTCTCGGGCGCGCTCTGCTCACCGCGATGCTCGACGTCGCCGATGCCTGTGATGCCCCGGTATACCTCGAGGTGCGCACCGACAACGAGGCCGCCATCACGATGTACTCGCGGCACGGCTTCACCACGTCGGGCATCCGGCGACACTACTATCAGCCCTCCGGTGCGGACGCGTTCACCATGATGCGTCCGCCCGCCTCGGGCCGCCAGTTCGACGAGGAGGGTCCCGCATGACCGACGAGAAGGCACGTGAATTCGTCGTCCTGGGGATCGAGAGTTCCTGTGACGAAACAGGTGTGGGCATCGTGCGCTGGACGCCCGCCGACGGTGACGCACCCGGGTATGCGACGTTGCTCGCCGACGAGGTGGCCTCCAGCGTCGACGAACACGCCCGCTTCGGCGGGGTGGTCCCGGAGATCGCATCCCGCGCGCATCTCGAGGCGATCGTCCCGACGATGCGCCGGGCCCGCGAGGCCGCCGGTATCGACCGGCCCGACGCCATCTCGGTGACGATCGGGCCGGGTCTGGCCGGTGCGCTGCTCGTGGGGGTGGCCGCGGCCAAGGCGTACGCGCTGGCGTGGGATGTGCCGCTGTTCGCGATGAATCACCTCGGCGGGCACGTCGCCGTCGACACGCTCGAGCACGGGCCGATGCCGGAATGCGTTGCCCTGCTGGTCTCCGGAGGACACACCCACCTGTTGCACGTCACCGATCTGTCGCAACCGATCGTCGAACTCGGTACCACCGTCGACGACGCCGCTGGGGAGGCCTTCGACAAGGTGGCGCGTCTGCTCGATCTCGGTTTCCCGGGCGGGCCGGCGCTGGATTCTGCTGCCCGGCAGGGAGATCCGCACGCCATCGCGTTCCCACGCGGGATGACCGGCCCACGCGACGCGCGCTACGACTTCTCTTTCAGTGGCCTCAAGACCGCCGTTGCCCGGTTCGTCGAGAAGTGCGATCGCGACGGCGTCGAGCGTCCCGTCGCCGACATCGCCGCATCCTTCCAGGAGGCCGTCGCCGATGTCCTCACCATGAAGGCCGTACGGGCCTGCACCGACCTCGGCGTCGACACCCTGGTCCTCGGCGGAGGCGCCACCGCCAATTCCCGTATCCGGTCGATGGCCGACGAACGCTGTGCCGCCGCGGGGATCACCCTGCGCGTGCCGAAGCCGCGGTTGTGTACCGACAACGGGGTCATGATCGCGACCCTCGGCGCGCATGTCATCGCCGGCGGCGCTGAGCCGTCGCCGCTGACCGTCGCGTCCGACCCGGGATTGTCGGTGCAGCTCAGTCAGCTCTGATCGACGGAAGGTCCCTGGCGCAGCATCTGAGGGCAGCCGCCGGACTCCTCGGCGAGGATGGCGCGCTGCGTCGGGCGGGCCTCGATGTAGCGTCGCTCGCCGGCGGGGGTCAGCGCGGTGAACACGGAACGCCGGTCGGCGGTGCACATGGTCCGCTGCACCAGGCCGTCCTTCTCCAGGCGGGCCACCACGCGGGACAGCGCACTCTGACTGAGGTGCACCGCACCGGCGAGATCACTCATCCGCAACTTGTGATCCTCGGCGTCCCAAAGGAGTTCGAGAACCTCGAACTCGCTCGACGAGATCTGATGGCCGGCCTGCAACTCACGATCGAGCGCGCAGAGCACACGGTGATAGCTGACAGAGAGTTCATGCCACGCAGCGGCGAGGTCATCGTGGTCCCTCGCATCGCCGGTCATGGCCGCATCCTACCGGTGACCCAGAGTGAATGCAATCACATCAAATTCGTCAGAAAATTATGTGGACGCATTGAATGCATGTGCATATAGTTTCCGGCATGACGCAATCGACAACGCATGTGCTCATGGACGGGCGACCGGAGCGGTCGCAGGCTGGGGACTTCGCCCCCACGCATCTCACGAGTGCTTCGGGCTGGTCGGCACGAACCTGGTTGCTCCTCGTAGTGCTCGCGGGGGCTCTGTTCCTCGACGCGCTCGATGTGTCGATGGTGGGCGTGGCCCTGCCTTCGATCGGGGCGGATCTGGGCATGGATCAGGCGAGTCTGCAGTGGATCGTGAGTGGATACGCGCTGGGTTACGGAGGCCTGCTCCTGCTCGGCGGACGGGCGAGCGACCTCTTCGGCAGACGACGCGTCTTCCTCACGGCGCTCGCGGTCTTCGCGGTCGCATCCGTGTTCAGTGCGCTGGTGGACGTCAACGCACTCATCGTCGTGCTGAGATTCGTCAAGGGCGTCGCCGCCGCCTTCACCGTCCCGGCGGGACTGTCGATCATCACCACCACCTTCGCCGAAGGGCCCGCCCGGAACCGGGCACTGTCGATCTACACGGTGAGCGGGGCGAGTGGCTTCTCGCTGGGACTGGTCTTCGGTGGTCTGCTCACCGAGATGTCGTGGCGCGCAACGCTGATCTTTCCCGGTCCGGTCGCGTTGCTCCTGCTGTTGGCCGGAACGCGGGTCATCCCGCGATCGCACGCCGCGCGGGTCAACTGGGCCCACTTCGACGTCGCCGGGGCAGTGACCAGCACCGGATCGCTGCTGCTCCTGGTCCTCGGCGTGGTGCGCGCGCCGGACGTGGGGTGGGCGGCACCGCAGACCATCGGGGTGCTCGTCGCGTCGGCTGTGTCGGCCATCGCGTTCGTGGTCATCGAGCAACGACACGGCCATCCACTGGTCCGGCTCGGCGTGCTGCGCTCAGTGTTGCTCGTACACGCCAACATCTCCGGCGCCCTGATGTTCGGCGGGTACGTCGCCTTTCAGTTCGTCGTGACCCTCTATCTGCAGGATTCGCTGGGATGGTCGCCGATGGCGATGGCACTCGGCTTCCTGCCGGCCGGCCTGATCGTCGCCACCAGCGCGATCAAGATGGACAAGGTGCTCGACCGGGTCGGTACGCCGGTGCTGATGATCGCCGGTTTCGTTGCCTTCCTCGGCGGATATCTGTGGTTCTCGCGCGCCGAACCCGGTATGGCCTACGCGATCTTCCTCCTGCCGACGATCGTGCTGCTCGGGGTCGGTTTCGCGCTGACGTTCCCGTCGATCACCTCTCAGGGCACCGCGGGTGTCCACGACGACGATCAGGGTCTCGCCTCGGGGCTGGTCAACACCAGTGTCCAGGTCGGCGGTGCGGTGATGATGGCCGTTGTGACCGCGATCCTGGCCAGTGCCCATCGTGCGTCGGAACCGGGCGAGTTGCTCGGCGGGATGACCACGGCCATCTGGGTGGTCAGTGGACTGTCGGTGATCGGCCTGCTCGGTGCGATCGGCGTGGCATGGTGGTCGAGGGTCAGGGCACGCAGTGTTTCGCTCGGCGTGAACGCCTGATTTTCGCAGCCGCCGCCCTTGAGTGCTGGCACTCGCATGTATAGAGTGCTAGGTGGCACTGAACAAGCCTCGGCACCCGCGACGACGAGGTTTTGTCCCAGGGCCATGAACGTGCAGATTCTTTCTCAGTACGAAAGTTGAGGACTCACATCGTGGCGAGCGTGAACATCAAGCCGCTTGAGGACAAGATCCTGGTGCAGGCCGTCGAGGCCGAGACGACCACCGCCTCGGGCCTGGTCATTCCGGACACCGCCAAGGAGAAGCCCCAGGAAGGCACCGTCATCGCAGTCGGCGAAGGTCGCGTGACCGAGCAGGGCAACCGCGTCCCCGTCGACGTCAAGGAAGGTGACACCGTCATCTACAGCAAGTACGGCGGCACCGAGATCAAGTACGCCGGCGAGGAGTACCTGATCCTGTCGGCACGCGACGTGCTGGCTGTCATCGGCAAGTAAGACCCGCGAGACCCTCGCGTGTCCCACCGCCCCGGCGGCCCGTCAAGGGCTCCGGGGCGGTGTGTATTCGCAGGGGACGCAATTCTTCCGAATTAGGAGACATATGCCCAAGCAGATCGAATTCGACGAGAACGCACGGCGCGCGCTCGAACGCGGCATCAACCAGCTCGCCGACACCGTCAAGGTGACGCTGGGTCCGCGTGGCCGCCACGTCGTCCTGGCCAAGTCCTTCGGTGGTCCCAACGTCACCAACGACGGGGTGACCATCGCCCGCGACATCGACCTCGAGGATCCCTTCGAGAATCTCGGCGCCCAGCTGGTCAAGTCGGTGGCCACCAAGACCAACGACGTCGCCGGTGACGGCACCACCACAGCCACCGTGCTCGCCCAGGCGATGGTCCGGGCCGGCCTGCGCAACGTCGCCGCCGGTGCCAACCCCATCGCACTCGGTGCCGGTATCGGCAAGGCCGCCGACGCGCTGAGCGATGCGCTCGTCGCCGCGTCCACCCCGGTCGACGGCGAGAAGGCGATCGCGCAGGTCGCGACGGTCTCGTCCCGTGATGAGGAAGTCGGTGAGATGGTCGGCAAGGCGATGACCGTCGTCGGCGCCGACGGTGTGGTGACCGTGGAAGAGGGTTCCGGACTCCACACCGACCTCGAGGTCACCGAGGGTGTGCAGTTCGACAAGGGCTTCCTCTCGCCCTACTTCGTGACCGACGCCGACAGCCAGGAAGCGGTCCTCGAAGACGCCCTGGTGCTGCTCTACCGCGACAAGATCAGCTCGCTGCCGGACTTCCTGCCGTTGCTGGAGAAGGTTGTGGAGGCCGGTAAGTCGTTGCTGATCATCGCCGAGGACGTCGAAGGTGAACCGCTGTCGACCCTGGTGGTCAACTCGATTCGCAAGGCGATCCGCGCGGTCGCCGTCAAGGCACCGTTCTTCGGAGATCGCCGCAAGGCGTTCCTGGAGGACCTCGCCGTGGTCACCGGCGCGACCGTGGTCACCGCGGATGTCGGCCTGAGCCTGTCGACCGTGGGTCTCGAGGTGCTCGGTTCGGCTCGCCGGGTGGTGGTCACCAAGGACGCGACCACCATCGTCGAGGGTGCCGGCACCAAGGAGGCCATCGCCGATCGGGCCGCGCAGCTGCGTCGCGAGATCGAGCAGAGTGATTCCGACTGGGATCGCGAGAAGCTCGCCGAGCGGCTGGCCAAGCTGTCCGGCGGAGTCGCCGTCATCCGCGTCGGTGCGGCCACCGAGACCGCGCTCAAGGAGCGCAAGCACCGCGTCGAAGACGCCGTCGCCGCGGCCAAGGCGGCGGTCGAGGAGGGCATCATCCCCGGCGGGGGTTCGGCCATCGTGCAGGCGGCCACCGTTCTCGATGATCTCGCCGCCGGCCTGCCCGACGAAGAGGCACTCGGTGTGCGCGTGGTTCGCGATGCGGCCCGTGCACCGCTGTTCTGGATCGCGGCCAATGCCGGTCTCGACGGTGCCGTCGTGGTGGAGAAGGTCGCCGCCGCCGAGAAGGGGACCGGTTTCAACGCCGCCACCCTCGGCTACGGCGATCTCGTCGCCGACGGCATCATCGATCCGGTAAAGGTCACCCGCTCGGCGGTGGTCAACGCCGCGTCGGTGGCCCGGATGGTGCTCACCACCGAGACCGCGGTGACCGATCGGCCGGCGGAGGCCGACGCGCACGCCGGTCACGGCCACGCGCACTGAGCCCGGTCTCCCAGCGCATCGACCGACGACATCGGGGCTCCCACTCGTCCGAGTGGGAGCCCCGATGTGTGTCCGGTGGATTCAGCTGGCGATCCGGCGCCCGACGCCACGCTTCATCAGGATGCTGCGTTCGGACTCCGAGAGCCCGCCCCAGATGCCGTAGGGCTCGGCGACGGCCAAGGCGTGCTCACGGCACTGGGCGATGACCGGGCACTGATGGCACATCTCCTTGGCGCGTCGCTCGCGCTGGGCGCGTGCTCGCCCGCGCTCACCGTCGGGGTGGAAGAACATCGATGAGTCGACTCCACGGCAGAGACCGTGCATCTGCCACTCCCAGATGTCCGCATTCGGGCCGGGAAGGTGATTGGGCTGGGGCATGGCAGCTACTCCTTGTTCAAAGTGTCCCCGATAGGGGATCGCTCGAAAGCAATGGCGCGTCGATTCGTAGGTCATTCCGCAGCAACGCAAGGCACACATTAAGCGGGGTCGAGAAAGCGAGTCAATACCGTCGAATTCGGGTCTGACCAGGGTGAAAATCTCCAAATTGTTAACGGCAGGTGAGGTAAGCGGACCGCGCTACCACATCTGTGGGGAACCGGTGTACACACCCTCATCAGGGTGTCGCACAGGGGCTTTGAACAGGCATTTCCGGAAATCTGACCGCTGCGTGAGCGGGTGTGTCAGATGTGGTGACGTGTGGAGATGACTGTGTTTGATTTACCTGGACGAAATCTATGGCTCATCTGCCGGTGATGTGGCATCGGAATTAACGTTTGTGACCGTTGGTTAAATTCATACAAACCGGAACTGAACGACGTGAGCCAGACCACTTCTTGAGGGGGACGACATCACTTCTGAACTGCGACGACACCGCGCCGCGGATGATCTCGCCGACGACTGGCGGGCAGCCGTCGAGGCCGGCGGCCGGGGAGAGGTGGCGGCGGCGCTGACCCGGCTGGGCGAGATGCGCGCACGCTGCGGCGCACGTGACGACCTGCGGTCCCTCGCCTGGAGCACCGCGGCCTCCCTCCACCGGCAGGCCGGACGACACCGTGCGGCCCACATCCTCGACGGACGCGCGCTCGCCGCGGCCGCGCCGTTCGTGGCGCCGCAGTGCCGTGTTCGTCATGATCTGGGCCGGGCCGCCCTCAGCGACGCGCTCGTCGGCCTCGCCGCGGACAACCTGGGTCTGATGCGGCTGACGGCGTCGCAGCGACTCCTCGACCGGTGTGATGTGCTGCTCGCCGACCTCGATACCGAACATCCCGGACGCTGGGATCACCGGCAGTGGGAGACCGGGGGACGCGGATGGCTCCGATCCCGATGGGTGCGGGCCGAACTGGCCATGTACTTCGGCGTCGGCACCCAGGCCGTCGAGATCTCGGGTGCCGCGGTGGCGGCGACTGATGAGATAACCGACGGCATCACTCCTCGGCACCGCATCAAGACCCGCCTGATCGCCGCGGCCGCCGATGCCGCGGCCGGTGACCTCGACCGGTCGGCCGCTCGCGCGCGCCAACTCGCCGATCACGCCCGAGAAGAAGGACTCGGCCCGCTGCAGTGGGCTGCACTGTCTCTACTGGCGGGGACCGGCGCTGCGTCGCAGATCGAACGAGACCTCCTGGTGAACCTGCGTGATCGGCTCCGTCGGCAGGGCATGCCGTTGTCGAGCGCGGACGATCGCTAAGGTGACTAATGGCTTGCCGTAGTTCGAACGCCACGCCGTAACGGTGTGCGGGGGGTCATATCAGGACCGGTACGTCCGGTCAACCGACATGTAACACGGGGATTCCGACTGACGATGAAGCTGACAGGTGGTGAGTTGGACGACGCGGTCCGTGCCGCAAGGCAAGGGGACCGCGCCGCTCTCACGTCAGTTCTCGAAAGTGTGCAGGACCCCATTCTGCGCTACTGCCGAGGGCGTATTGGAGCCGGAGAACGCCACTTGTTCTCCGCCGATGACATTGCGCAGGAGGCGTTGATGGCGGTGATGACTGCCCTGCCCCGGTATCAGGACCAGGGCAAGCCGTTCATGGCGTTCGTCTACGGCATCGCCGCACACAAGGTCGCAGACGCGCTCCGTGTGGCGGGCCGGGTGAAGGCCGATCCGACCGATGACGTGCCCGAGGTCACCACACTCGCCGGTGGACCGGAGCAACTGGCTCTCGACGCCGACGCCAGCCGCCGCATGCGAGCCCTGCTCGAGATCCTCCCGGAGAAGCAACGGGAGGTCCTGGTCCTGCGTCTCGTCGTCGGGATGTCGGCCGAGGAGACCGCCGACGCCGTCGGCAGCACGCCCGGGGCGGTCCGGGTCGCACAGCACCGGGCGCTGGCGAAGCTGAAGAACGAACTCAAGAGGACAGGAGGGGCAAATGAACGACGCGCATGACTGGCGGCACCGCCGCGCGAACGCCGGACGTGACCCTCTGTCCGGAGACACCCCCGAGATGACCGGACCCGTCGACTGGCCGACCGAGGCCGGCGACGGAGCGCCTGTCGATCTCTCCCAGGTCGCCTTCGACGACCGATTCCTCGACGCGCTCTCGCGTGACGTCCCAGTGGAGACCCGCGACGACGGTGAGTACGAGCTCGCCGCACTCCTGTCGGGTTGGCGCCACGGCGCACTCGACGCGCCCCCACCCGAACTGCCCTCGGTCGACGAGGTCGAACGCGCCATCGCGGCCTCCGAACGGGTCAGCCGCGGCAAGCGTATGGTCCGCCACCTGCGGGTCGTCTCGGGTGCGGCGGCCATCGTCGTCGTCGCGGCCGCCGGTCTCACGGTCCTCTCCGAGGGCTCGCAACCGGGCGACGCGTTGTGGCCGGTCAAGCGGGTCGTGTTCGCCCAGGCTGCGTCGGAGACGCAGGCCGCCCACGATGTGCGATCAAATCTGGAGAGCGCCGAGGCCGCCATGGCCGCCGGGGACACCGTGGCCGCGTCCAGTCTCATCGCCAAGGCCGAGAGCCAAATGGGCCCGATGCGCGACGGTGACAAGCGCAATGAGATGAACGACTGGATCGCACGGCTGCGGGCCGGAACCGGCAAGGCGACCGAGACCAACGTGTCGACCTCGCCGTCGGCGCCGGGTTCGGGGACGACCTCGCCGAACGAGAACACCACATCGCCTGATCCACGACTGCGAACCAGGTCAGAGCAGCAGACGACCCCGCCCGGTTCCACCGATAATCGCAGCACGGCGCCTCGGACCACTCCGCCGCCGAGCGGGCCGGTCACCACCGAGCCGAGTGTTCCGCCCACGCGGCCGACCAACCCGACGACGAGTCAACAGCAGCCGGTACCGACCACGACCACCACGTCCTACACGGTCACGGTGCCGACGCAGACACCGCCGCCGGCGAGTACCGACGTGCCCACCGTCACGACCACGACGACCGTTCCGTCACGCTGATCGAAGCGAGGCGCGTTGAGCGGTCGTCCGTTCAGCGGCCGTCGGAGAACTGATTGTGCGCATCCGCGAAGCCGCGGCAGTAATCCCACGTGACGTAGGCGTCGGGACGCGGATCGACGGCGGGCTCGTGGGGACGCACGGTGCCGTCGATCAACAGCTGAAGTAGGTTGGCGCGGAGCATGTCCCAGTCGTGGTAGTGATCCTCGTGACAGTCGTCGCAGACGACGACGAGTCCGCGCACCCCGCGATGGGCGAGTAGTGCCTCATAGACGGCGAGATCGGCGAGATCTTCTTCGACGGCCAGGCGCTCGTTCTCGTCGAGCGGGGCGCCGGGCTCCACCGAGTCCAGTGCCGAGGCGGGATCGCTCGGGTCGTCGGCAAACGGGTCCGGCGGAAGGCCGGGTGGAAGGTGATCGCGCACACCACCACCGTAGCGGATACCGGCCTGGTTGCACCGCACGCGTCCACAACGTTTCGCCGTCACGAGGTCGGCAATTTCAGACGCGCGAGCGCAGTCGATACCATGGACAGATGACGAATGTTCGTACCGGTGGGGACGACCCCGGCAAGGTCGCGATGCTCGGCCTGACCTTCGACGATGTGCTGTTGCTGCCCTCTGCGTCGGACGTGATTCCCAGCGAGGTCGACACGTCGTCGCGGGTGACCAAGAACATCTCGCTTCGTGTGCCACTGGTGAGTTCGGCGATGGACACCGTCACCGAGGCCCGGATGGCCATCGCGATGGCCCGCGCCGGCGGTATGGGGGTGCTGCACCGCAACCTGTCCATCGAGGATCAGGCGGGACAGGTCGAGACGGTCAAGCGGTCGGAGGCCGGGATGGTCACCGACCCGGTCACCTGCTCGCCGACCAACACCCTCGCCGAGGTCGACGCGATGTGTGCGCGCTACCGCATCTCCGGCCTGCCGGTGGTCGATGACCGCGGCGAGCTCGTCGGCATCATCACCAACCGCGACATGCGCTTCGAGGTCGACCAGGACCGTCCGGTGTCCGAGGTGATGACCAAGGCGCCGCTGATCACCGCGCAGGAAGGCGTGTCCGCCGAGGCGGCGCTGGGACTGTTGCGGCGCAACAAGGTCGAGAAGCTGCCGATCGTCGACGGCAACGGCCGCCTCACCGGCCTGATCACCGTCAAGGACTTCGTCAAGACCGAACAGCACCCGCTGGCAACCAAGGATGCCGACGGCCGGCTGCTCGTCGGTGCCGCCGTCGGCACCGGAGATCCGCAATGGGACCGGGCCATGGCGCTGGCCGATGCCGGCGCCGACGTCATCATCGTCGACACCGCACACGCCCACAATCGTCTGGTGCTCGACATGGTGTCCAAACTCAAGGCCGAGGTCGGTGACCGCGTCGACATCGTCGGCGGCAACGTCGCGACCAGGGAGGCCGCCCAGGCGTTGATCGACGCCGGCGCCGATGCGGTGAAGGTGGGGGTGGGGCCCGGTTCCATCTGCACCACCCGCGTGGTCGCCGGGGTGGGAGCGCCGCAGATCACCGCGATCCTCGAGGCCGTCGCCGTCTGCAAGAAGGCCGATGTGCCGGTGATTGCCGACGGCGGTCTGCAGTACTCCGGCGACATCGCCAAGGCACTGGCCGCGGGTGCGTCGACCGCGATGCTGGGATCGCTGCTCGCGGGTACCGCAGAGGCTCCCGGCGATCTGATCCTGGTGAACGGCAAGCAGTTCAAGAGCTACCGCGGCATGGGGTCACTCGGCGCGATGCAGGGGCGCGGCCAGGCCAAGTCCTACTCCAAGGACCGCTACTTCCAGGACGATGTCCTGTCCGAGGAGAAGCTGGTGCCCGAGGGCATCGAAGGGCGCGTCCCGTTCCGTGGCCCACTGTCGCAGGTGATCCACCAGCTCGTCGGCGGCCTACGCGCGGCGATGGGGTACACCGGCTCCAGTTCGATCACCGGACTGCAGGACGCCCGCTTCGTGCAGATCACCGCGGCCGGTCTCAAGGAGTCCCATCCGCACGACATCACACTCACGGCCGAGGCACCCAACTACTATTCCCGATGACCGGCGCCCGCCACGCGGGCCGCATCGTCGGAGTTAATTGAAGGAGAAAGGCGCAGCGGTGCGTGATCTCGTCGAAATCGGCATCGGCCGAACAGCGCGACGGACCTATGAGCTCGACGACGTCAGCATCGTGCCGTCGCGTCGGACCCGGTCGTCCAAGGATGTGTCGACCGCCTGGCAGATCGACGCCTATCGGTTCGAGTCGCCGATCCTGAGCCATCCGACCGACGCGCTGGTGTCGCCGTCGATGGCGGTCGAGCTCGGTCGGCTCGGCGCGCTGGGTGTCATCAATGGTGAGGGCCTCTGGGCGCGGCATCGTGACGTCGAGGCCAAGATCGCCGAACTGATCGCGATCGCCGCCGACGACCCGGATCCCTATGCGGCCGTTCGGCATCTGCAGCAGTTGCATTCCGCGCCCCTGGACAGCGGGCTGCTCGGTGAGGCCGTCGCGCAGGTCCGCGAGGCCGGCGTGACCACCGCGGTGCGGGTCAGTCCCCAGCACGCTCCGGAACTGACCCCGGCGTTGATCGCCGCGGGGGTGGAACTGCTCGTGGTGCACGGCACCATCATCTCGGCCGAGCATGTGGCCCGGGATGATTCCGGCGGCTCGACCCGGGAACCGTTGAACCTCAAGACCTTCATCGCTGAGCTGGACATCCCGGTCATCGCCGGCGGCGTCCACGATCACCGCACCGCCCTGCATCTGATGCGGACCGGCGCGGCCGGTGTGATCGTCGGCTACGGGTCGGCGACCGGGGCCACCACGACCGGTGAGGTACTCGGCATCGGGGTGCCCATGGCCACCGCCATCGCCGACGCCGCCGCCGCGCGCCGCGACTACCTCGACGAGACCGGCGGACGGTACGTCCACGTGATCGCCGACGGTGACATCCACACCTCGGGTGATCTGATCAAGGCCATCGCGTGCGGTGCGGACGCCGCGGTGCTGGGCACCCCGCTGGCCGCGTCTGCGTCGGCGCCCGGCCGCGGCTGGTACTGGCCGTCGGCGGCCGCGCATCCGGATACGCCGCGCGGGGCGCTGCTGCAGGTCGCCGTCGAGGATGACCGGCCGTCGCTCGAGCGGGTGCTGAACGGGCCGTCCGACGACCCCTTCGGCGAGCTCAATTTGGTCGGTGGCCTGCGACGGGCCATGGCCAAGGCCGGTTACTGCGACCTCAAGGAATTCCAGAAGGTGGGCCTGTCCGTTCACCGTTAGTGGTCCGGGTCACGGTATGTGACAACGTACGTTAGTATGGTTGTCCATGGCAGCCCACCATGAACCCACGCACTTCGACGTGCTCATCATCGGATCCGGTTTCGGCGGCAGTGTCAGCGCGCTGCGTCTGGTCGAGAAGGGATACCGGGTCGGCGTCATCGAGGCCGGACGGCGCTTCGAGGACGAGGATTTCGCGAAAACCAGCTGGCGACTGAACAAGTGGCTCTGGGCACCCAAGCTCGGCCTCTACGGCATCCAGCGCATCCACGCGCTCAAGGACGTCATGATCCTCGCGGGCGCCGGGGTCGGCGGCGGGTCACTCAACTACGCCAACACCCTCTACAAGCCGCCCACCCCGTTCTTCACCGACCCGCAGTGGCGCGACATCACCGACTGGTCCGACGAACTGTCGCCCTACTACGAGCAGGCTCGGCGCATGCTCGGCGTGGTGACCAATCCGACGGTGACCGAGTCGGATCGGGTGATGCGCGAGGTGGCCGAGGAGATGGGGGCGGCCGACACCTTCACCGCGACGCCGGTCGGGGTGTTCTTCGGTGCGAAAACGGGTTTCGCAGGTGAACCCGGTCAGAAGGTGCCCGACCCGTACTTCGGTGGCGTCGGACCGGAGCGCACCGCCTGCACCGAATGCGGCGCCTGCATGACCGGTTGCCGGGTGGGCGCCAAGAACACCCTCATGAAGAACTATCTGGGTCTGGCCGAACGTGCCGGCGCCATCATCATCGATCGGACGACCGTACAGAGCCTGGAGCAGTCATCCGACGGCACGTGGCTCGTGGGCACCCATCGTTCCTCGTCCTGGGGTCCGGTGGGCCGCCGGGCGCGTACCTTCACCGCCGGCCAGGTGATCGTCGCGGCCGGTACCTTCAACACCCAGCGTCTGCTTCATCACGCGAAACATTCGACGCTGCCGCAGATCTCGGACGCGATGGGTGTGCTCACGCGCACCAACTCCGAATCCATCCTGGGTGCGGCCGCGAGCCACTACGACCCGAGGCACGACTACTCGCACGGTGTCGCGATCACGTCGTCGTTTCACCCGGATCCGACCACCCACATCGAACCCGTCCGATATGGCAAGGGCTCCAACGCGATCGCCTATCTGCAGACCCTGCTCACCGACGGTGGTACCCGGGCCAACCGGTTCGGGCAGTTCCTACGTCAGGTGGCCCGCAATCCGCTGCTGCTGGTGCGACTTCTGGTGGTGCGCAAATGGAGTCAGCGCACCGTCATCGCCCTGGTCATGCAGAACAACAACAACTCGTTGACCACCTTCGTGCGCAAGCGGGGACCGTTCCGGTACATCACCAGCAAACAGGGTCACGGCGAACCCAACCCGACCTGGATTCCCAAGGGCAATGAGGCCACTCGCCGCATCGCGAGCAAGCTGCCGGGCGGAATGGCGGGCGGCACCTGGGGTGACATCATGAACATGCCGCTCACCGCGCATTATCTCGGCGGGTGCGCCATCTCCGACGACCCGGCCACCGGCGTCATCGACGCCTATCACCGGGTGTGGAACTACCCGACACTGCACGTCACCGACGGCGCGGCGGTCTCGGCCAACCTCGGGGTCAATCCGTCGCTGACCATCTGCGCGCAGGCCGAACGCGCAATGGCGTTGTGGCCCAACAAAGGTGAGCAGGATATGCGGCCCGCACAGGGTCGACCCTACGAGCGGATCAGCCCATGCCCGCCGGTCGCGCCGGTGGTCCCCGCACAGGCGCCCGGTGCGCTGCGGCTGCCCATCACGCCTGTCGAGCATCTCGCCGAGAGAACATCCGTCGGGTGAGCACGAGTCGGCCGGACAGAGTCTGGTGGTGACACCGTCGGGCCTGCTTCCGGTCCGAAGGCATGATCGTCGCGTGAGTACCGGATCAATCATCGGCCTCGTCCTGTTCTGCCTGTTCATCGCCGCGATCGGGGCGATGTGGATGGTCGGCCGACGCAAAGAGGTGGCCGAGCGCACCGCCTACGCCACCGATCGGGGATGGACCTTTCAGAGCTACGACGCGGCGCTGACCTGGTTCTCCGACGGCCCGCCCTTCGGCCGCGGCGAGAAGCGCAAGTGCCATGATGCCTTTCGCGGAGTCATCAACGACCACGACTTCGTCGCCTTGGAATACGAATATGAGATCACCGACCCCGAGGAGTGGGAGCGTGGCGGGCGGCGCCACCACATGGTGGTCGCCATCCCGGCTCCGTCGGACGGCAACGCGCTGCAGGTGCAGGAGGAGACGCTGGTCGGCCGGGCGCTGGAGTACATCGGCGTCACCGACATCCAATTCCACGATCCCGAGTTCGACAAGCGATTCCGGATCACCACCAACAATCCGGAGTTCGCGACCGCGGCACTGACCGAACCGACCCGCCGCGGCATGCTCGGCGACCCGTGGCTCGGGGTCTGGTCGATGCGCATCGAACCGGGTCAGATGCTGCTGTGGCGCAAGGGGGAGATCAACCTCGACGACATCGAACCGGCAGTTGCCCGCCTCATCGACACCCGGTGTGCGATACCGGAGTCGGCGTGGCGAAGTCAGCCCCCGGCGCTGGGGATCGGCAGCATACGAACGGTGTTCGGAAGCGATTCTCCGCTGGGGGAGTCGGTCTTCGGGGCGGTCTCCGGCGTGAAGAACCGGGGCCGGTCGGTGATCGGCAGGCGCTTCGGGGTCTGACGGCGAGTTAGTCCAATCCGCGCGCGGTGAGGGTGTCGGCGAAACCGTCGGCGGTCCGCAACGCGGCGAGCACGATGGGTGCGACGAGAATCCTTGGCCCGGGACGTAATCCGCGGGCCTGGCGGGCCTCGTCGACCTGCCGGATGATCTCGACGAGCAGCGGGATGGAGCGGATGGCCAGCGCCAGGGCCATCGCGAGAACCTCGACCGGGACGCCGACGCGGCGCAGCGGGGACATTGCCCGGGTGATGGAGTCGAGCATGTCGGTGGTGCGGGTGGTCAGCGTGACCACCGCGGCCAGTGCCACCGACAACACCAGTACCCCGCAGACCACCACGGCCCGTTGCCAATCGGTGAAGATCACCTGGAAGACGAAGATGAACACCGTGATCCACAGCATCGGGCGGATCTGCCGCCACGCGGCCACCGGTCCGATCCCGCCGAGCGCGAACACTGCCGCCACCACCAGGACGGCGACGCCGAGCGCGCCCATCGAACGGACCGTCACCGACATGGCGACGATCCCGGCCCCGAGCGCGATCAGCTTGGCACCCGGTGAGAGACGATGCAGCACACTGTTTCCGGGGCGGTAGACGCCGAGCGTGCTCATGCCATCAGCTCCCGGTAGGCCGCCAGCGCGGGGCCGGGTGCGTCGTCGGCGACCACCACACCGTCGTCGAGCACGATGACGCGGTCGAAGTCGTCGACGAGGTCGAGGTCGTGGGTGACGACGACGAGTTGCTCGTCGAGGCCGGCGAAGACGCGCCGAAGCATGCGGCTGTTGCGCAGATCGAGCAGGGTGGTCGGTTCGTCGGCGACGATGATCGTCGGTTCGGTCACGAAGATCGCGGCCAGCGCCAGCAGTTGTTTCTGCCCGCCGGACAGGCGTTGGGCCGGGTGGTCGGCGTGATCGGCCAGACCGAAACGCGCCAGCACGGTACGCGCCCGCTCGGCCCGCTCGGCCTCCGACAATCCGGTGCGGCGCAACGACAATTCGATGTCCTCGATCACCGTCGGCATGATGATCTGCCGATCCGGGTCGGAGAAGATGAAGCCGACCTCGCGTCGAATCCGGCGCTTGTGTTTGGCGGCGTCGACGCCGTTGACGGTCACCGTGCCCGCATCCGGGGTGACCAGGGCGTTGATCATCCGGGCCAGCGTCGATTTCCCGCTGCCGTTGGCGCCGACGATGCCCACGCGACGTTCGGCCAGGGTGAGGGTGATGTCCCGCAACACCACTCGGCCGTCATAGGCATGGCCGACGCCGGTGAACTCGATCACGGCGAGGCGGCGCGGCGGCGCCGGCGCAGTGGCTCGATCAGTCCGGGCCAGCCGCGATGCACCTGCGATGCGACGAGCGCGGTGACGACGGCCTTGGCGAGGTCACCCACCAGGTAGGGCCCGTTGGTGGTGATCGCCGCCCACACGGTGAGATCGGTGCGGATCATCAGGCCGATCACCCCGCACGTGTAGATGACGAGCACTCCGCCGATGAGGTTGGCGACGATGCCCCAGAGCACCCGGTAGCGCGGCATCATCAGCGCCGTGAGCAGCCCGACGACGATCACGCCGGGCAGGAACCCGAGGAAATAGCCGCCGCGAGGAGAAGCCAGCGAGGCCTGCCCGTTGACGCCGCCGGCGAGGATCGGCAACCCCACGATGGCCAGCACCATGAAGATGGCGACGGCCAGTGTTCCCTTCTTGGGACCCAGGATCGCCCCGGCGAGCATGACGCCCATCGTCTGCAGGGTGATCGGTACACCGCCGGGAAGATTGATCGCGCCGGGCAGTCCGAGGGCGGCGATCAGGGCGGCGAAGACCGCGGCCTGGGTGATGTCGAGGATCGACAGCGACCATGGTCGAGGGGAGGGTGGCCGGGCGGAGGATTCGGTGGATGCGTCCATGACGCAACGGAGTATCCCACGCGCTACCGCCGCGCCGTCCGGCCCTAGAATTGCTGAGGTGACCGATTCTTCCGCAGAGAATGCCAGCGCTGAGGATCTCATCGAGGGGCCGCGGCCGGTTCTCGTCGTCGACTTCGGGGCGCAGTACGCGCAGCTGATCGCGCGGCGCGTCCGTGAGGCGCGGGTGTACTCCGAGGTCATCGCGCACGACGCGGCGACAGCGGAGTTCCGGGACAAGAACCCGGTGGCCATCATCCTGTCCGGCGGCCCGGCCTCGGTGTACGCCGACGATGCGCCCGGGCTCGACCCGGAGATCCTCGAGCTCGGTGTGCCCGTCTTCGGCATCTGTTACGGATTCCAGGCGATGGCACGTCAGCTCGGTGGCGACGTCGCCAACACCGGCGGCCGCGAATTCGGCCGGACCACGTTGTCGGTGAACGGCGAAGGCATCCTGCATCAGGGGCTGACCGAGACCCAGCCGGTGTGGATGAGCCACAACGACGCGGTGCAGAGCCCGCCCGAGGGATTCGTCGTCACCGGGTCCACTCCGGGTGCGCCGGTCGCCGCCTTCGAGTCCCTGGAGCGACGGATGGCCGGTGTGCAGTACCATCCCGAGGTCCTGCACACCCCGCACGGCCAGCAGATCCTGACCCGCTTCCTTTACGAGATCGCCGGTCTCGAGGCCACCTGGACGGCCGCGAACATCGCCGACACCCTCATCGACGCGGTCGCCGATCAGATCGGTGACGGCCGGGCAATCTGTGGCCTGTCCGGCGGTGTCGATTCCGCGGTGGCGGCGGCACTGGTGCAACGCGCCATCGGTGACCGGCTGACCTGTGTGTTCGTCGACCACGGGCTCCTGCGCGCCGGGGAACGCGAACAGGTGCAGCACGACTTCGTCGGCGCGACCGGCGCCAAGCTGGTGACCGTGGATGCCGCCGAGACCTTCCTCGGTGAACTCGCCGGCGTGAGCGACCCGGAGACCAAACGCAAGATCATCGGACGAGAGTTCATCCGGTCCTTCGAAGGTGCCGTCGCCGATGTGCTCGGCGACGGTGCCGAGGCCGGCGAGAAGGTGGAGTTCCTCGTGCAGGGCACGCTGTACCCGGACGTGGTGGAGTCCGGCGGCGGCAGCGGCACCGCGAACATCAAGAGCCACCACAACGTCGGCGGGCTGCCCGAGGATCTCGAGTTCAGCCTCGTCGAACCCCTGCGCCTGCTGTTCAAGGACGAGGTCCGCGCGGTGGGTCGCGAACTCGGGCTGCCCGAGGACATCGTCGGCCGACAGCCGTTCCCCGGACCCGGTCTGGCGATCCGCATCGTCGGCGAGGTGACCGCCGACCGGCTGGCCATGCTGCGCAAAGCCGATCTGATCGCCCGGGAGGAACTGACCGCGGCCGGCCTCGACGCCCAGATCTGGCAGTGCCCGGTGGTCCTGCTGGCCGATGTCCGCAGCGTCGGCGTGCAGGGCGACGGACGCACCTACGGTCATCCGATCGTGCTGCGGCCGGTGTCCAGCGAGGATGCGATGACCGCGGACTGGACCCGAGTGCCCTACGAGGTACTCGAGGTGATCTCCACCCGCATCACCAACGAGGTGCCCGACGTCAACCGCGTGGTCCTCGATGTGACGAGCAAGCCGCCGGGCACCATCGAGTGGGAGTGAGGCTCAGCGTTTCGAGCGCGCCCCGGTGACGATGAGCAGCAACCCGATCACGAGTCCGACGGCCACCACCAGCCACCCGAGGTTCGACGGGTCGGGCAACTCAGGGCCATCGGCCAGTCCCCAGGCGGCGACCGCGAGCGCGACGATCCCGAAGATGACGAGGCCGGGGGAGCGATGCCGCTCGATCTCACGGCCGGTCTGATCGGTCCGGTTCATCGCACTACCTCCACTTGACCCATGCCGGTGTGGGCATCGATGGACAGCACCGGACCCTCGGTGCCGTTGCGGCCGCCGTCGAGGCCGTCAGGGCAGGTGTACTCACCCACCCCGGTGCTGCAGTCGGCACGTACGTTCATCTCGGGGCCCACCTTGACCGTGATCTGACCCAAGCCGTTGCGGAGCGTCACGTGCCGGTCGGCGGTGAGGTCGACTTTCGTCAGATCGAGGACCATGTTGCCCCCGCCCAGGGTGTATTCGCTCTTGATGTCGTTCTCCGTCAACGGTTTCCAGTCGCGGTCACCCAGGCCTCCGGCGGGTAGACCGGAGAATCCGGCGGCCGTCGTGGTGATCACGGTGGCGACGCCGACGGCAATGGCGATCGGAACCAGCCCGGAACTGTGCCGTCCCGAACTCCGCCGCCGCATCCCCGCGTAGATCAGGCCGCCCCCGATGACCGCAAGCGAACAGGCCAGGATGCGTCCGACGGTGAACCACTCGATGCCGGCCTGACGTGCGGCGGTACCCACAGCACCGACCAGGACCGCGAGTCCCACGACGATCAGCGTGGTCGGCGATCGCCGGTCGCGCAGCGGCTCGGGGTCGCGGGACGGCGCGGGCTCGGGCAGATCCCAGGCGAACGGTGCGGTCCCCAGCGGATCCCAGGCCGGCGGCGTCGGTTCGGCAGGGGTCTCCTTGAGCAGGGACGGACGTGCCTCGTCGGAGGTGGCGTCGACCGGGCGGGGAGTGGGCGGATGACCACCCGGGATCATCGGAGTCGTCATGGCGCGGGGTATCCATCTCTCGAACTGGCCGGCGCTCGCCGCGCCGGCGGGGTGGGCAGAACCGACGGTGTAGGTGGCCGCCACCGGCTGGGTGTCCACCGATGTCGCGGGCGGAGGCGTCGGCGTACGCAGATAGAGCAGCCACCATCCGGCCAGCATCAGGATCGCCCCCACGACGCCGCCCGACCCCCAGGTGCTGTTGGGGCCCAACGAGCTGACGATGACGATCGCGAGGACCACGAACAGGATGATGCGCGGATTGTGCAGTGCCATCCGGCCGTGTACCGGACGTCCGCGGGCCGCGGCCGAACGTGCCTTGGCCGCACCGGGAAACGCGATCCAGGCCGCGAGGTAGAGCAGCACACCGCTGCCGCCGAAGAGTGCCGCCACCACGAAGGCAACTTTGACCAGAGTCGGATCGACGCGATAGCGCGCGGCGATCCCGCCGCAGACGCCGGCGATGGTCCGCGGGTCGTCGGGCCGCACCGGTCGGGTGGCCCACAGGTCGGCGACCTGCTGTTGGAGCTGCTTGGTGTCCATGGTGACCATCGTGGCGTCCCGGCCATGTCTGTCACATCGGGTATGACCCTGAGTTCTGCCCCCAAACCCGGACCCGCGACACCCGAGAATCGGGGACCGACCCTGATGCCGGGGCGGCACCGTCGTGCCACTATCGGAAGAGTGAAGCACTCCCAGGACTCGACGCCGGTCGGTCCCGCACCGCGACTGGTGCGACGCGACGGCGGCCGGGTGATCGCCGGTGTCGCCGGCGGGATCGCCGATCATCTCGGTGTCGACGTGTTCCGGGTGCGGGTCGTCTTCGTCGTATTGGCCGCGCTGGCCGGTGCCGGGGTGATGGCCTACGGACTGCTGTGGTTCTTCTGCCCGCCGGGAAACGACACCGAACCACCACCGCCGGGTGTCCGCCGCCAGTCGTGGGGATTGGCGCTGATCGGTCTGGTGGCGATGGCCGTCGTCGGCTTCTCGGCATCGGGAACACCGGCCGCCTATCTGGTCCCGTTCGTGTTCATCGCCATCGGTGCCAGTCTGGTGTGGCGTGAGTTCGACACCTCCCGGACCGCACCACGCACTCCGCTGCTGACCTGGACGCGACTGGCCGGCGGGGTCGTGCTGGTGATCGGCGGACTGGTCGTGGTGGTGCTGGCCGGAACCCGCAGCTTCGGCGGACTGAGCACCACCATCCTCGCCGTCGCGGCCACCCTCATCGGCGTCGTGCTGCTGACGGTGCCGCTGTGGATGCGGATGTGGCGGGCGCTCAACGAAGAACGTGCCGCCCGGATCCGCAACGCCGAACGTGAGGAGATCGCCTCGCACCTGCACGATTCGGTCCTGCAGACCCTCGCGCTCATCCAGAAGCAGGCCAACCGGCCCGAGGAGGTGGCCCGGCTGGCCCGCAGCCAGGAAAGAGAGCTGCGGACATGGCTTTTCGGCGACCCCGCCCAGCGCAGCGGATCGCTGGCCGCCGCCCTGCAATCGGTGGGTGCCGAGGTCGAGGACGCCTACGGCATCGAGGTCGAGGTGGTGACGGTGGGCGATCTGCGCCCCGACGGCAACGGTGACGGCAAGCGTTGGTCGGCGGTGGTCGGGGCCACCCGCGAGGCACTCGTCAACGCCGCCAAACACTCCGGTGAGCGCACCGTGGACGTGTACTGCGAGATCACCGACGACGAGGTGGAGGTGTTCGTACGTGATCGCGGTACGGGATTCGACCCGGCTACCATCGCCGATGACCGGCAGGGGATCGCCCGCTCGATCCGGGCGCGGATCGAGCGCGCCGGCGGCACCGTACGGATCGACTCGGTACCCGGGCGCGGCACCAACGTCCGTCTGGTGATGCCGCGGATCGTCGGCGACGTCGACGGCGTACGTGACGAGCACGCGAGAGTTCTTGGAGCAGAAGCGGATCAGGAGGGTGAGAAACACTGATGGACCAACCCGCGACCGATGGTGAACCGGCCGTCGAGACCATCCACGGTGTCTTCCTCGTCGACGATCACGCGGTCTTCCGGTCCGGTGTGCGTGCCGAGTTGGCCGGTGAACCCGGTCTACGGGTGGTCGGCGAGGCGGGCACGGTCGGCGAGGCGGTGGCCGGCATCGTGGCCACCGCACCCGATGTCGTCCTGCTCGATGTCCACATGCCTGCCGGCGGCGGGGTCGCGGTGCTCCGCGGCGTCACCGACGCGATCGGCGAATCGGCACCGGTGTTCTTGGCGCTCAGCGTGTCCGACGCCGCCGAGGATGTGATCGCGACGATCCGCGCCGGCGCCCGTGGTTATGTCACCAAGACCATCAGCGGCGCCGACCTCGCCGACGCGGTCCGCCGGGTCGCCGACGGGGACGCCGTGTTCAGTCCCCGGCTCGCCGGGTTCGTCCTCGACTCCTTCACCGGGAAGTCGAGCGCTCCCGAGCCGCCGCTCGACCCGGAACTCGACTCGTTGACCCGCCGCGAACTCGAGGTCTTGCGACTGCTCGCCCGGGGGTACACGTACCGGGAGATCGCCGAGGAACTGTTCATCTCGATCAAGACGGTGGAGACGCATGCTTCGAACGTTCTCCGCAAGACTCAGCAATCGAATCGCAATGCTCTGACCCGATGGGCGGCGACACGCCACATCGGGTGACCGCGATCCGACGACCGCCTCTGCTCGTGTTGCCGGCGGTCTGCGCGCGAAGCGGTGAATGGTTCCCGGGTCTGATGGCCTGGTGGGTCAGAACGGTGGTGCGGGTCCGTTGTCGTGTAGTCGCCTGAGTTGGTGGTCGTGTTCGGTGCGCGTGCGGCGGTTGCGCATGCGTTCTTGGTGGCGGCGAGCGTGTTTGGCGGTGGTGCGGGTGTGGCGCCGTGGTGTGTCGGGCCCGAGGATGATGCGGGGTCGGTGGGCGGTGTCGGGGTCGCGGAAGCGGATGCGGCCGAGAGCGGGGATGACGTCGATGACCGAGTCGGCGCGGCCGGGCAGGGTCAGTCCTTCGGGGGTGGTGAAGGTGGTGTGTGGTCGGCCGTGACGGTCGAGGGTCATGTCATCGAGGAAATCGGTGAACGTTTTGAGCAGGTGGTGAAATCGGCATTTGTCGGCGATCTCGGACGGGTGAGTTTGTCCACCGGCCGCCGGGTCGTCGTGGTTGTATTCGCGGATGTGGTCGAGGTCGCAGGACCAGGCGGGTTTGGTGCAGCCGGGTACGGTGAATCGCCCCGGGTTTGCTGGAGGCTCGGTTAGTTGGTTCCGGCCTCTGCTGGGACCGGGTTCTCACGGTAGCTGGTGACCGTGTGGGCCGCCCAGTAGGCGGCCTCGTACTCGACCGGCGGGACGTGTCCGATCTCGCCGTGCAGACGGCGGTGGTTGAACCACTCGATGTACTCGGCGACCGCGATCTCGACGTCGCCGACACCGCCCCACCCGCTCTTCGGGCGCATGATCGGGTTGCGGATACATTCCGCCTTGAATAACGAGTTGAACGCCTCGGCCATCGCGTTGTCATACGAATCACCCTTGGAGCCAACCGAAGTCACCGCTTCAGCTTCGGCGAGACGCTCGGTGTAACGAATCGCTCGATACTGCACTCCGCGGTCCGAGTGGTGAATCAGTCCGGCCACATCCTGGCCGGCACGATCACGCGCCCACAATCCCATGTCTAAGGCGTCCAATGCGAGGTCGGTGTGCATCGTGGTCGAGACCTGCCAGCCGACGACCACGCGCGAGTACACGTCGAGGATGAACGCCGCGTACACCCACCCGGAGTGGGTGCGGATGTAGGTCAGGTCCGCCACCCACAAGGTGTTCGGCGCCTCGGCGGTGAACTGCCGGCCGACTCGGTCGGCCGGTTGCGGGGTTTCGGCGCCATCGCTGCGGGTGGTCCTGCGTGTCTTCAACCTCGGTATCCCTTGCAGTCCATCGGCTTTCATCAATCGTTCGACAGTGCAGCGCGCCACGTCGATATCCTTTCTGCGTAGTTCGGCGTGGACCTTGCGGGCACCGTAGACGCCGAGATTGTCGGCGTGCACGGTGCGGATCTCGCCGAGCATCTCCCGGTCACGCACCGTGCGTGGCGCCTCGGTCTTGTTCGCACTCAGGTGGGCTCGTACCGTGGACGGAGCGATCTGGGCGGCCGTGTCGCGTAGGGCCGCGCAGATCGGATCGACTCCGTGTTCGTCGCGAGAAGCGGCGACGAACTCCACGATCAACGCTGTGGGCGGTCGATCTCCGCGGCAAAAAAAGCCGACGCCTGCTTCAAGATCGTGTTCGCCCGCCGCAGCTCGCGGTTCTCCCGCTCGAGCTGCGCGATCCGCTCGGAATCGCTGCTCGTGGTACCCGGCCGCTGCCCGCCATCGATTTCGGCTTGCTTGACCCAGGTGCGTAGCGCCTCCGGGTGCACACCGAGTTGATCGCCGATCCGTTTGAACGCTCCCGGCCGTGTGGCCGGGTCCTTGCGGGCTTCCACCGCCATCCGCGTCGCTCGCTCCTTCAGCTCAATGCTGTACTTCCGAGGTGCTGCCATGCTCTCCATCCTTCACAGGTTCGAGAGCCTCCGACGAACCCGGGGCGGTTCACGGTGCACCGGCCGTCGCGGGAGTGGATGTAGTCGGTCAACGCCGTGGTGGGCCGGTAGGGGTTCGACGGTAGGTGTGCTGCCAACCCCCGCCCATGCCCGGTAGTGGTGGCTGTGGGTTCGACCGCAAGGTCAGCAACCTCGGCTTCGTGTTCGGTCTCGGCCTCGGGTGCAGGCATGCCGTGGCGGGAGCCACGTGGCTCCGGATCATCCTGGGTGGGCTCGGATTCCGCTGTCGTGGCCGGGATCTCGTCGGTGGGTGCGGGATGGTGCTCGGCGGCCACCGGCGTTGCCGGTTCGGTCGGTGCCGGTTCGGTGGTGGCCGGTCGGGTCGATTCGGGTGCGGTGGGTGGGGGGTTGATGGGCCGGGTCACGGTGTCGGGGCGGTCGGCGAGTTCGCGGGTGTGGTCGGCAGAGATGACGCCGTAGCCGTTCATATAGCCGGGGGTGGTGTCCTCGGGGTCGGTGAGGGTCTTCTCGTCACACACGACGTGGATGACGATGCGGGCCTGTGCGGCCGGCAACATCCCTGCTTCGGGGATGACCGCGTCGCAGTCGGTGCGGCCGCAGAGACATTCGAAGCGGGTGCCGGTCAACAGTGCGAACGAGGCGTCTGAGCCGCGGGCTCGTGTGCTGCGCGGGTCGTGCCGGCAGGCACATGCCGCCAACTCGTGAACGGCGGCGAACGCGATCTGGGTGTTTTCGGCAGTCATCGACGCCGACAGCACCGCCATGCCGTCACCATCGTCATCGACCCAGATGGCGCGGTCTTCTGTGGCGCGTCGACGCCGTTCGCGCACGGCATCGGGGTCGTGGCGGAACACGATGCGGTCGGTGAGGTCGCGGATGGCTGCTCGTGACCACACCCCGTCGCGGCAACGGACGGCGTTGGCGATCGCCGCGTCGACCGCGCCGGCGTAGGGTTGGCCCTCGCACAGGTCGGTGCCGGTGATGATGGTCGATACTTTCCCGGGGGTGAGCAGACCGTCGCGTAGACATTCGGCGACCCTGGGTAGCCGGTCACGCAGGGCGAGCGCTTCGCGCAGCAGCTTTTCGGCGGTGGCGTGCGAGATCGCCAGCGAGATCGCGATCCGTGCCGCGCATTGGGCGTAGGCGTCGATACCGCGCAGGTCGGTATCTGCGACCGGCGCCACCAGCCGGGTATGCAACTCGGCGGCAACCTGAAATGTGTACCAGGATAGAAAGCACTGACCGCGTTCGGCCTGACCCAACGACACCACCAGATCATTCACCACAGCCGGTTCGGGAATGTCGGGGGAGATGCCGTTGAGATCGGGTAGACCCAACACTCCCGGCGGAATGTCTGTCCACATCACCGACATCACTCCCCCCTTCTGATGTGGTGCTGTTCTGCAATTCTGATGCCTCGAGGCTATATCAGGGCACCGACAATTCTTTTCCCCACGGTTGTTGCTGTATCACCCCAGCACCTCGTGTGATTCCCGAATTGGGTGAGGTGTGAAACTGCGCGTACTGCATTGTTGCCAGCTATTCGTATCAGGGGCTACCGACACTTTTGGGCACTTGTGACGTAGTTGTGGGTTGTTTCGGCGTGGCGTAGGGCGCAACGCCGTTGTCCTGCTTAAGGTTTGGTTTGCGAAGACTAAACCTGAGGAGTTCCGGCGTTGCGCATGTCCAGTGTAGTGCAGAAGGTGTTGACCATCGATGCGATCGTCGAGGATGTCACGCTCGAGGAGACAACTGTCGATCCCGACGGGATGGTTGTGGTCAGTGTCCGTGCCTATGCGCGTGATCGGTCCCGGTGTGGCGAATGCGGGCGGCGGTGTCCGGGCTATGACCAGGTCAGTGCGCGGCGGCGGTGGCGGCATCTGGATGTGGCCGGGCGTCGGTGCGTGCTGGCGGCGTCGCTGCGTCGGGTGCGCTGCACGGTCCATGGCGTGGTCACCGAGGCGGTGCCGTGGGCGCGGCCGCGGGCGCGGTTCACCCGGGCCTTCGACGACATGGCGGCGTGGTTGGCAGCCCATGCCACCGTCTCGGCGGTCACGCAGTTCCTGCGGGTGGCCTGGCGCACGGTGTCGGGGATCGTGGAGCGGGTCGTCGACGATCATTTCGCCGGCATCGACCGGCTCGACGGTCTGGTCAACGTGGGTATCGATGAGATCGCCTATCGCAAGGGCCATCGTTATCTGACGGTGGTGATCAACCATGACACCGGCCTGATCGTGTGGGCGAAAGAGGGCCGCGACAGTGCGGTGCTGGGCGAGTTCTTCGATGCGTTGGGTGCCGAGCGGGCGGCGATGATCGAGAAGGTCTCTGCTGATGGCGCCGAGTGGATCTGGTCGGCGGTCACCACCCGCGCTCCGCACGCCATCCAGTGTTTGGATGTGTTTCATCTGATCCAGTGGGCCGGGGCCATGGTCGACAAGGTGCGCCGGCGTACCGTGGCCACCCACGGTGGCGGCAAGGGTGCGATGTGGGCGGTGCGCAAGAGTCACGGCGATCAGTCACCCGAGCAGCGGGGGATCGTCGAGCAACTACGTGCCGACAACAGTGACCTGTATGAGGCGTACATGCTCAAAGAGCAACTCCGCGAGGCCATCCGCAGCAAGGGTCGTCGGCGGTTGGTGCTGCTGACCGGGGTGCAGGCGTGGGCCCGGGGGGTGTCAGATGGTCTGTGTAAGTCCAGTGCTCATCAGTGAGAGGAAGATCTATGAGCATGGCGTTAGACGACAAGCAGCAGGGCCACGACGATCATCAGTTGCCTGAGCTGGCCGAGCCACGTTCGACTGCGGAGGTGGCCGAGGCGTTGGCGGCTTCGGGCATGGTCGATGAGTTGTTGGCCCAGATCGATACCGGGCAGGTTCAGATCACCGGGGACGGTGGCCTAATTCCGGGTCTGATCAAACTCGCCCTCGAACGTGGGCTGAAAGCCGAACTGACCGATCACCTCGGCTATGACAAGGGCGACCCGGCCGGTCGGGAACTGCCGAATGCCCGCAACGGGTCGACCCCGAAAACGGTCGCCTCCGAAGCCGGTCCGGTCGAGCTGAACGTCCCTCGTGACCGTGACGGCACGTTCACCCCACGTCTGGTCCCCAAGGGGTCGCGCCGGCTCGGTGGCCTCGATGACATCATCATCTCGCTCTATGCCGGCGGCATGACGTTGCGCGATATCCAACACCACCTCGCATCCACAATCGGCACCGATCTGTCCCACGAGACGATCTCCAAGATCTGCGACGAGGTCCTCGACGCGGTCGACGAATGGCAGAACCGGCCGCTGGAGGCGCTGTACCCCGTCATCTATCTCGACGCGTTGGTGGTGAAGGTCAAAGACGGCGCCCACGTCCGAAACAAACACGCCCACATAGCGATTGGCGTCGACATGGCCGGTATCAAGCATGTGTTGGGGATCTGGATACAGGCCGAAGAGGGCGCGAGGTTCTGGGCCGGGGTGTGCGCGAATCTGGCCAACCGCGGCGTCAAAGACGTGCTGGTCGTGTGCTGTGACGGGCTCACCGGATTCCCCGAGGCGATCGAGGCGACCTGGCCGCTGGCCACCGTGCAGACGTGTGTGGTGCATCTGATCCGCAACGCGATGCGGTTCGTCAACTACAAAGACCGCAAGGAGGTGGCCCGGGCGATCAAACCGATCTACACAGCCCCGGATGTCGAGGTCGCCCGCCTCGAGTGGGAGGCCTTCCGCGACTCGGAGTTGGGTGTCAAATACCCCAGTGCAGCACAGGCTTTCGACCGGGCGTGGGACCGTTTCATCCCCTTCTTGGCGTTCCCACCCGAACTGCGCAAGGTCATTTACACCACGAACTCGATCGAGTCGCTGAACTATCAATTACGTAAGGTCATCAAGAACCGCGGCCATTTCCCGAATGACGTCGCGGTCCGCAAGCTGCTGTGGCTGGCGATCTGCGACATCGAGGACAAACGCGCCCGGCAACGCGAGAAGGAACGCGGCAAGCCCGCCGCCACCCGCAAAGCCCCCGGACGACTCGTCGAGGGACAGGTCGTGACGAACTGGAAACAGGCCCTCGGCCAACTCGCCCTGGCCTACCCCGACCGCATCGAACCCCACCTCACCTAGACCGCAACAGCAAGCACACAAAAATCAGGAGTCACGTTCTTACACAAACATCTTGACAAGCTCTGGGCCCGCGCTAGTGATATTCCTGAAATCGCCGCGTTGGGAAGGACTCTGGATCTTTACAACACACGTATCCGCAACGCCCTGCGCCACAACATTTCTAACGCGCGCAGTGAGGCCACCAACACCCACCTACGCGCATTGACCAAGCGGGCCTACGGATTCCACACTCCCGAAGCACTGATCGCGATGGCCGAACTCACCCGCGGCGGCGCGTGCCCGGAGTTGCCGTGGTCGTAATCCACCCACAAGAAGGTCAGTAGATCCCACTTTTGGACGGTTCCGAATACGGTTGTCTCACCAACACTCCTCGCACCTGAAGAGGCCGGTTTTCGGCTCAGTGGTCGGTCGTGGGCCGCCGTTCTCGGGCCATCTTCACGGCTTCGGGGTCAGCTGGAGCAGCGCGGCGAGCCGCGTGAGGGATCAGCGCAGGAGGGCGATCACGAGGACAGCCACCACGGCGAGGGCGACGAAGAAGCCGAACACGGCGAGCGCGAGCGGACCGCTCGACGACTTGCGCGGTGGGACCGGCGCATACACGCCCGGATACGGCGCCGGTGTGTGAACCTGTTGCGGCACCGGCTGGTAGGCGCCGCTCGGCGGTAGCGGCGGGGTGCGCGGGGACACCCGGGAGCCCGACGGCGGCGGCGTCATCGTCGGCGCGAAGGCCGC
Organism: Gordonia bronchialis DSM 43247; assembly: GCF_000024785.1. Taxonomy (NCBI): domain Bacteria; kingdom Bacillati; phylum Actinomycetota; class Actinomycetes; order Mycobacteriales; family Gordoniaceae; genus Gordonia; species Gordonia bronchialis. Next base: position 1,819,055 of record NC_013441.1, read on the forward strand.
CGAATCACGCGACGGCGGATGCGCTCCCGTCGACGGGCCGCGGGGGGCTGTGCTGCCGGAAGATGCGGCCCAGATCGGTGCTCCGCCACCGGGTTTGGTGATCTTGCCGGTGAGGACCTGCGCGGTGGTGAGATGGCTGCCGGCGGCAACCTCGGCGAGTGCGTCGCGGGCCTGTTCCATCGTCGGCCGCCGGGCCGGGCTCGGTTCGAGTAGGCGCATGAGCACCGGTTCGAGGGCGCCGGCCCGCTGCGGCCGGTTGATCTTGGCGCGGGCCACCCGATGTAGCAGCACCAGCGAGTTGTCATCGGTCCCGAACGGGGGCTGCCCCTCGACCATCGTGTACACCGTGGCGCCGAGGGAGTAGACGTCCGACGGCTCGCCCGGTTCGACGCCGCGCGCCACCTCGGGCGCGAAATACGCTGGGGTACCGGTGATCACGCCGGCCTGGGTCAGCGTCACGTCGTCCTTGGCGCGAGAGATACCGAAGTCGGTGATCTTGACCAGTCCGGCGTTTCGGGCGCCGGTGGCGATGAGGATGTTGCCCGGCTTGATGTCGCGGTGCACGATGCCCGCGGCATGCGCCTCGGCCATCGCGTCGGCCACCTGTGCGCCGATCTGGGCGGCCTCCTGCACTCCGAGAGTGCCTGCGCTGTGCAGGATCTGGGCGACGCTGCGGGAGGGTAGGTACTCCATCACCAGCCACGGTTCGCCACTGTCGAGGGCTACGTCGTGCATGGCGATGGCATTGCGGTGGGAGAGTTTGGCGGCGATCCGTCCCTCCCGCATCGCGCGCTGGCGGATGTTGTCGGCCGATTCCTCGGTGAGGCCCTCGGTGGACACGACCTGTTTGACCGCCACCTCGCGGTCGAGCAGTTGATCGCGGGCAAGCCACACGGTGCCCATGCCGCCGCCACCGATGCGCGACAGCAGGCGGTAGCGTCCGGCCACCAGGTACTGCGGTCCCGGCATGCGGCGACTACCCGGCTCGATGGACATACGGCGATGATAGCGGCACGCCGAGTCGATGGTCCGTTGCGCTTGACATTCACCTCGCACGCATGTTCGACTCGCGATATGCGATGGGCGGACCAGTCGGTGGATGCCGACGACGGGGCATTTCCCGGCTTCGCGCGTTCGGGACTCGTGCGTTCGGTGCGGACCCCGGAGTTCGAGGGGATCACGTTCCACGAGGTGCTGGCCAAGAGTGCGCTCAACCGCGTTCCGGAGGCGTCGCACCTGCCGTTTCGCTTCACTGTCAATACTTTTCGAGGTTGCACTCACGCTTGCCGTTACTGTTTCGCGCGGCCGACCCATGAGTACCTGGACCTCGATGCGGGTCGCGACTTCGACACCCAGGTCGTCGTCAAGCTGAATGTGGCGGCGGTGTTGCGCCGCGAATTGCGCCGCCGGTCGTGGTCACGCGAGGTGGTGGCGCTGGGTACCAACACCGATCCCTATCAGCGGGCCGAGGGGCGCTACCGGCTGATGCCCGGCGTCATCGGGGCGCTGGCCGAGTCGCGGACGCCGTTCTCGATCCTCACCAAGGGCACCCTGCTGCGCCGGGATCTGCCGCTGTTGCGGCAGGCGGCCGGACAGGTTGCGGTGAGCATCGGCATCTCACTGGCCTTCTTCGACGCGGATCTGCAGAAGCAGATCGAACCGGGCACGCCGTCGCCGCAGGCACGGTTGTCGTTGATCCGCGATATCGCCGACGCCGGCTTCGCCCCGCACGTCATGGTGGCGCCGGTGATCCCGTATCTGACCGATTCGACCGCGCACCTCGACGATCTGCTGGGCGCTCTCGCCGAGGCCGGGGCGTCGGGGGTGACGGCGTTCCCCATGCATCTGCGTGGGGCGACCAAACCGTGGTTCATGGAATGGCTGGCCGCCGAGCATCCGGCGCTGGTGCGCCGCTACCGCGGACTCTACGGCCGGGGTGCCTATGTGACGGCCGAGTACTCGGCATGGTTGCGTGACCGCATGCTGCCGTTGGTGCAGCAGCATGGGCTCGCCGGGTCCGGCGGCCTGCGTCGGCCCGAATCTGGGACCGAAGATGCAATTGTCGCCAAACCCGAACTGCAACAAGCACTTACGCTGTTCTGAGACCCGTCGGGTTGACGTTTGTCGGTGACCGGTTCTACGATGGAAAATGTCGAAAACACGTTCGAGTGATCGATGGCGCGCACCTTCCCGGCTCGCTTGAGTACCACCGCTGGACCTGGAGGGTGCAATGAGTATTTCGTCGGGACGCGACGCTGCGTTGGCCGGTTTGCGGCGGCAGATGGCAGTGATGTCCGGGCGGCCGGACACGCCGGCGGTGGCGCTCGCCGATCGCTCGTCGGATGCGATCCCGGTGCCGGAGCCGTTGTCGGAGATGTTGCCGCACAAAGGATTGGCGCGCGGAACGGTGACCCGGTTGTCCGGTGTGAACTCGGTCCTGATCGCCGTGATCGCCACGGTCACCCAGAACGGTGGACAGGTCGGGATCGTCGGCCTGCCCCGCCTGGGTCTGCTGTCCGCGGCCCAGATGGGGGCTGATCTGTCCAGGATCGCGACGGTGCCATCGCCCGGGACGGACCCGGTGGAGGTGGCGGCGGTGCTGCTCGACGGCATGGATCTGGTGGTACTGGGCACACGCGGAGTCGATGTCGCACCCTCGCGCAGCCGGGTGGTGATGGGGCGGGCGCGTAAACAGTCCTCCGCACTGCTGGTGGTGGGCGGCACCTGGCCCGGTGCGCAGACCACCATCGACACCGAGGTGCTCACCTATCGGCACCTCCCGGCCGGCGACGATCTCCGGGAGGCGCGCAGCGGATTCGGCCGGATCGGGGGGATGCGGTTGCGGATAACGGTTTCCGGACGATCACAACGTGCGGAGACGTCCGAGGCCGATCTCCTCGTGCCGGGTCCGGGACCGGTCCGGCCGGTCACGCTGGTGCGTGCCGGCCAGGCCCGCCCGCAACTGGCGGTGGCCAACTGATGGCAGCCCCACTGATGACCCAGCGCACCGTCACGCGTCGGGTTCTGGCGCTCTGGTGTCCGGACTGGCCGGCCACCGCGGCTGCAGCCGACGTCGATCTGTCACCGGAGCTGCCCATTGCGGTGTTGTCGGCGAATCGGGTGATCGCCTGCTCGGCGTCGGCTCGGGTGCTGGGGGTCCGCCGGGGTATGCGTAAACGGCAGGCGCAGTCCACCTGTCCGGAGATGACCCTGGTGGCCGCCGACGAGCATCGCGATGCCCGATTCTTCGAGCCGGTCGCCGCCGTGGTGGCCGAGGTGGCACCCACCCTGGAGGTGCTACGTCCCGGACTGGTGGTGGTCCCCGGTGACCGGGCCGTCCGCTATTTCGGTAGTGAGGAGGCACTGTCGGAGGAGATGGTCGACGCGGTCTCGACGTGCGGTGTCGAATCCCAGGTGGGGATCGCCGACGAACTGTTCACCGCGGTGCTCGCCGCCCGACGCGGTCACCATGTCGAACCGGGTGGCGATCGCCGCTATCTCGCCGACCTGCCGATCGCGCATCTGGCCCTCGAGCCGAGCCTGAGCGATCCCACCCGCACCGAGCTGGTGGATCTGCTGCGTCGTCTCGGCATCACCACCATCGGCGCGTTTGCCGCGCTGTCGGCCGCGGATGTCGCGACGCGCTTCTCCGCGGACGCGGCGCTGGCGCACCGGCTGGCCAACGCGCAACCGGGGCGGGTGCCGTCGGGCCGGCGTCACCCGGTCGACATGGCCGTCGATCACGTCTGTGACCCGCCGGTCGATCGTGTCGATGCCGCGGCGTTCCTCGGACGTCAGCTAGCCGACGCCCTACACCGGCGCCTGCTCGACGCGTCGACGGCGTGCACGCGGCTGACCATCGAGGCGACCACCGAACGCGGACAACGGCATTCGCGTACCTGGCGATGTGCACAGCCACTGACCCCGGAGGCGACGGCCGATCGTGTCCGGTGGCAACTGGAGGGCTGGCTGACCGGTGGCCGCGGAGCCGGGGTGAAACCCGATTCGCCCATCGCCTCGCTGCGGCTGGAACCGGTGGAACTCGTCGATGCCGGTGCGCTGCAGTACGGACTCACCGGTGCCGGCTTGCCCGGCGATCAGGACACCGACGACCGCGCCCACCGGTCCCTGGTGCGCATCCAGGGCATCCTCGGCGGCGACGCCGTGAAGATCCCGGTACTCAGTGGCGGGCGGGGACCCGCCGAACAGATCACCATGGTGGCACTGGGGGATGAGCGGGTGCCGCAGCACGACCCGAGCGCCCCTTGGCCGGGCCGGTTGCCGCAACCCGCGCCCGCGGTGCTGGTGGATACCGAGATCATCGTTCTGGACGGTGCTGGGCAACCGGTGTCGGTGAGCGCCCGTGGCGCGTTCACCACCGAACCGTCGACGATTCGGATGGCCACGGTCGGACGCCATCCGGCGGGCCGCGCCATGGCATGGGAGGTGTGCTGGTGGGCCGGACCGTGGCCGACCGGGACCGACGAGCGCGGGATCATCGCCCGCGCCCAGGTTCTCCTCGACGACTCGCGGGCGTTGCTGCTGTGCTATCGAGGTGGTGGGTGGATCGTGGAGGGCGTGTACGAGTAACGCACCACCCCGGATCGTCTACGGAGGTATCGCATGACTGAGGCATCTCGCGCCATCGATGTGCATGCGCACGTCTATCCCGCCGTCTATTTGGACCGGCTGGAGGAGATCGGAGTGGACCCGGCGACCACCGCCATCGCTCGCGATCTCGGTGCCGACTCCACCGATGCAGACATGTCGGCACGCCTGAAGCTGATGGGCCAGGCCGGCGTCGAGACCCAGGTGCTGGCAGTGACGCCACAGTGTCCGAGCGGCGTCGAGCCCGCCCGTCCCTGGCCGCCGCACGATGGATCAACGATGAGTACGCCCGGCTGGTGCGTCGTCACGACGGGCGATTCCTCGCCTACGGCGCGCTTCCGCTGCCGCATGTCGATGCGTCGCTGACCGAGATCGACCGCATCGTCGACGAGTTCGGTTTCGTCGGTGTCTCACTTCCCGCACTGCTGCCGGGTGGCACGTCACTCGCCGACCGGAGGTTCGACCCGGTCTGGGCGGCACTCGACGAGCATTCAGCCATTGTCAACCTCCACGCGACCGGTTCCGGCGCCATGTCACGACTGCTCGTCGATCACGGGCTGGTCTGGGTGAACGGGGCACCTGTCGAGGACGCGATCTGTGTGCTGCACCTACTCAAGGCCGACATTCCGCGTCGATTTCCGCGAGTCCGATTCCATGTGGCTCATCTGGCCGGAGACCTGCCGTTTCTGGCCCAGCGCTTGGAAGACAACTTCGAAGACTGGGGAGCGTTTCCGGAATCGCCGTTGACCGCTCTGCGGCGTATGTGGTTCGACGCGGCGAACTTCCACGAACCCTCGCTCGCGATGACGGTGGAAACCCTGGGCGAGCAACAAATCATGGCCGGCTCCGATCACCCGTATTTTCAGGGGGAGAAGTACGTCAGGGCATTTGACTACATCCGCACCTCACGCCTTTCGCCCACCGAGATCGATGCGGTGCTGACCGGGAACGCGAACGATCTCTATCGGGTTGTCACCAAGGATTGACGCCGGTTCAACTGTTGCGTCCCCGCGCGGCCACCGGCCAGCGCACGTCGTCGACGACGAGTTCGTCGACGAGGTTGACCGCCGAGCAGACGTGGTTGGGGACCACGCGCACCACACTGCCCAGCGCGGGAACTGCGGCGTCGGCCGGGAAGTCGATGACGGCGTGATGTTCGGAGAGTGCGGTGATCCGCGCCTCGGGATGCTCGAGGAGCCGGCCGAATCCGCTGGCCCAGGCGGGGCGATCGGCACCCAGGATCTTGCTCCCGGCATCGACGACGATGCGAGATCCGTTGCGGTGCACCACCGTCGAGGAGGAGGTGAGCGCCACGTCGTCGAAGGTGCACGAGCCGATCTCGACCTGCTGGGCGTCGTTGAACGGATACACGCCGGGCCGGATCTCGGTGAGTACGCCGGCGGCGAGTTGCCCGGTGAACCCGACCGTCGGCGTGGAACCTCCGCTGCGCACTCGGGGTTCGATTCCGTTGGCGCGCAGACCTTGGGCGGCCTCGGCCAGTGCGGTGATCTCCTGGTCGGCGGCCCGCGCCCGGGTGTCACCCGGGCCGTATGAGTGGCCGGGGAACGTGAAGACCCCGACGACGTCGAGTCCCGCGTCTACTGCGGCCCGGGCCACCTCACCCGCGACCCGCGGGGAGGTACCGGTGCGGTGCTGGCCGGAATCGATCTCGACGACCACCTCGAGCGGGGCTCCGCCGTCGCCGGCCTCGTGGAGTGAATCGGCAAGGTGGCGTGCCCCTTCCGCGGAATCGATTCCGACCCGCAGGGAGACGATGCGGGCGATGGATATCAGTCGGCCGGCCATGGCGGGGGTCACCCACAGGGGATAGGCGATGAAGATCTCACGCACCTCGTCGACGGCGGCGAAGACCTCGGCCTCACCGACGGTGGCGACGGTCAATCCTGCTGCGCCGTGCGCGATCTGGCGTCGGGCGATCTCCACACACTTGTGGGTCTTGGCATGGGGGCGGACCAGGACCCCGGCGTCACGGGCACGGTCGGCGACCCGCGCCAGGTTGGCCTCGAGACGCTCATCGTCGACGACGAGGAAGGGCGTGCCGGTCACTCCGGTCACTCGTCGCCTCCTATCGTGGCTCGACCGGTTTCCCCATCGCAGCCGCCGACTCGCCGAACATCAGATACTCCTGATGCAGGATACGGGTCGTCAATCGTGGTGTGATCCGGTGCCCGATCTCGGCGAGGGTACCCAGTGGTGAATTGATCCGCCGTGGCCGGCGGAGGATTCCGTCGAGCACGCGACTGGCGGCCTTGTCGACATTCCATGTGCCCGGCTGATTGTCGTAGGCCTCGGTGGGCGCGATCATCCGGGTCTGTACCAGGGGCAGCCGCACATTGGTGAATGTCACGTGATCGGACAGGGTTTCGGTGCCCGTCACATCGCTGAACGCCTCCAGCGCCGCCTTGGACGCGGCGTACGCGCCAAAGCGTGGCCCGTGTGACTGCACCGCGATCGAGGTCACGTTCACCACGTGCCCGGTCTGGCGCTCCACCATGTGCGGCAGCAACCCCAGGATCAGGTTGACCGCGGCGAAGTAGTTCACGGCCATCACGCGGTGATAGTCGTGGCTGCGGTCGACCGAGTTGAGGGTGGCCCGGCGGATCGACCGGCCGGCGTTGTTCACCAGGATGTCCACGTGATCATGTTCGGCGAGAACGGATTTGATGAGGGTACTCACCGCCTCCTCGTCGGTGATGTCGCACTGGTAGGCGAACACGCGGCCGGGCGGGATGCCCTTCTTGCTGGCCGTCGCATTGAGCTCGGCAGCCGTGGCGGTGAGGTCGTCGGCGTTGCGGGCCACGATGAAGACGTTGGCGCCACGTGCCACACACATGCGGGCGGTCGCCTTGCCGATGCCGGTGGAGCCGCCGGTGATGAGGATGTTCTTGCCCACCAGCGGACCACGGCGATCAGGCCGTCGATTGCGACTGCGATCGAGGTGGCGGGCCCAGTACTCCCACAGTCGGGGGCCGTACTCCTCGAGGTCGGGCAGGGTGATGCCGTGATCGGCCAGGACGGCCACGGTGTGATCGGCGCGGAAGTCGACGGGCAGCGACATGGTGTCGAGGACGGCGGGCGGTACACCCTGCTGGGCGGCGATCAGGTTCCGGCCCACCCGCAGCGGCCCGATCGCCGACAGGGTGAGTGCAGGCTCCATCAGGCGATGGGGGAGAGCGTCGAATCCCTTGGGGGCGTTGAAGCCAGGCGCGATGGCGTTGTACATGTCGGTGATCGTGCGGCGTCGGGGATCGCTGAGATGGAAGACGAGTCCGCTCCGGTCCGGATCGACGTCGAGCAGCGCGACGATGGCGTGCGCGACGTAGTCGACCGGCACCATGTTGATCGTCCCGAGGTCGGGCATCGGAATACGCAGCGCCGAAGGCAGTTTCCCGAGCGCGGCGAGTTGTCCGAAGAAGTAGTATGGACCGTCGATCTTGTCCATCTCGCCGGTGCGGGAGTCACCGACCACCACCGATGGCCGATACACCCGCCACCGCAACCCCTCTCGTTCGCGGATGACGCGTTCGGCCTCGAACTTGGTGCGGTGATAGGGCGACGGAAAACCCTGCCCGGTGTCGAAATCGTCCTCGGTGTAGACGCCGCGGTGATCGCCCGCGACCGCGATCGACGACACGTGATGGCACAACGCATCTCGGGCGACGGCGAAGTCGGCGACGTGCGCGGTGCCCGCCACATTGGCGGTCTGCTGGGCATCGGCGTCGGCGGCCATGTCGTAGATGGCGGCGAGGTGGACGACGTGATGGATGTCGGGCAGATCGGCGGTGTCGAGCCCCAGTCCGGGGACAGTGATGTCGCCGACGACGGGGGTGACCCGATCGGCGTCCGGCAGACATGCCAGCATCTCGGTGAACCGCGACAACGAACCTTCGCGGACCAGAGCATGGACGGTGGCGGAGCGGTCCACGGTCAGCAGACGCTCGATGACCCGGCGGCCGATGAAGCCGTTGCCGCCGGTGATGAAGTAGTTCCGCATGTGCTGTGTGTCCTGGTTGATTCGGGAACAAGATTTCTGCAACTCAGAGTGACACTTACATTGCCGGACGGCAACGTCTACACGCTAATCGGCTGCGCGCGAATCCGCTGTCACCACGACCCACGCTAAACACTCCGCCGACGATGGCCGTGGCTCGACCGCAGTCCGTCACGTCACGGAATGTCCGTCCGCGGACTATCGGCGGGGGTGGCCACTGATGGCTGTCTGGATCTGTTCGCGCAGGATGTCACCGTGACCGGCGTGTCGGGCGTACTCGGCGATCATCGCCAGGAGGGTCCATCGCATACTGACCAGGCCCTCGCGGGGTTGGCGTTTAGTGTCGTCGAGGCCGAAGCGGGCTGCGATCTCCCGTGAGCGGGCGCTGGCGCCTTCGAACTCGGCGATGACGTCATTCAGGGTCTCGTCGTCGGCCACGGTGAAAGTGCCTTCGTCGCGACGCGAGTAGCCATCGCACTCCACCTCGTCGAGTCCTGCCCAGAAACGCTGAAACCAGATCCTTTCAGCGGCCGCGGCATGCTTGATCAACGAGATGGGGGTGGTCAGCGAGGGCACAAGATGGAGGCGGACGGTCGCGTCCGGTAGCCCTCGTGCGGACTCGATGAGTTCACGGCGGTTGTGGTCGAGCATGGCGTCCAACATGGATCGCTCGGACGGGTGGGGTCTCAATGGTGGTGCGACGGCCGACGATCGCGGGCAGGGCGCTGTCTGCGGAATCGTGACCCGACAGACGAGTGTCGTATCGAAATCATGTTCGATAGACTGGTCGGCGTGGGATGGGATCAGGGACCACCGACGTGGTCGGAGCTGGAGCGGGTGCTCTCGGGCCGGGCGCCGGGTGCGGGGCGTCCCGGCGAGGCCTTCGGTCCCGGTGACAACACCGGCGACGGCAGCGACAGTCCGGCCTGGTCGCGCAAGCGTGGGGCCTTCCGGCCCGATCCGGTCCGGCCCGAACCGTCGTCAGTACCCTACGCCGAACTGCATGCGCACAGCGCCTACAGCTTCCTCGACGGCGCGTCGATGCCGGAGGAGATGGTCACCGAGGCCCAGCGGCTGGATCTGCGGGCATTGTCCATCACCGACCACGACGGCTTCTACGGCATCGTCCGATTTGCCGAGGCGGCAAGGGAATTCGGGATGCCGACGGTGTTCGGATCGGAGTTGTCGCTGGCTCATGACGTGGCGCGCACCGGCCACAACGATCCGCCGGGGGAGCATCTGCTGGTCCTCGCCCGCGACAGCGAGGGCTATCGGCGATTGTCGCGAACCATCGCCGACGCGCACATGGTGGCCGGGGAGAAGGGGCTGCTGCGCTACGAACGGGAGTCGCTGTCGTCGGCGGCCGGCGGTCATTGGCTGATCCTCACCGGCTGCCGTAAGGGGGCGGTGCGCCGGGCGTTGGACCGCGGGGGAGCCTCGGCGGCCGAGGTGGCGCTGCGCGACCTGGTGGATCGGTTCGGTCGTGACGACGTGGCGGTCGAGCTGACCGCCTCGGGGCTGCCCGATGACGACGACCGCAACGCGGCACTGGCCGGGGTGGCGCGGCTCGTCGGGGTTGCGACGGTGGCCACCACCGGCGCGCATTTCGCCGGGCCCCGACGGCGCCGGCTCGCGATGGCGATGGCAGCCGTACGGGCACGCACCGACATCGATACCATCGCCGGCTGGATGCCGGGCGTTGCCGGGGCGCATCTGTGCAGCGGCGACGAGATGGCCCGTCTGCTGCCCGCACATCGCGACGCCATCGACAATGCGGTACAGCTGGCCGCCGACTGCGCCTTCGAACTGGGACTGATCGCCCCGCAGCTCCCGCCGTTCGACGTGCCCGACGGGCACACCGAGATCACCTGGCTGCGGGAGCTGACGATGACCCGGGCCCGACGCCGCTACGGCACTCCCGCGCAGCATCCGCAGGCCTACCGGCAGATCGAGCACGAGCTGGCGATCGTCGAGACGCTCAATTTCCCCGGTTACTTCCTGGTGGTCGCCGACATCGTCGACTTCTGCAAGGCCAACGACATCCTGTGTCAGGGCCGGGGGAGTGCGGCCAATTCGGCGGTTTGCTACGCGCTGGGGATCACCAACGTCGACCCGGTGGCCAACAAGTTGCTTTTCGAGCGGTTCCTCTCCCCGGAACGCGACGGCCCACCCGACATCGACGTGGACATCGAATCCGATCGACGTGAGGAGGCCATCCAGTACGTGTACCGGCGTTACGGGCGTGACTACAGCGCCCAGGTGGCCAACGTCATCACCTATCGAGGCCGCTCGGCGGTCCGCGACATGGCCCGGGCACTCGGCTACGGCACCGGTCAACAGGACGCCTGGAGCCGTCTGCCCGACGAGGCGCCACCGGAGGTCGCCGACCTGGCCGGTGAGATCCTCGGCATGCCAAGACATCTGGGCATCCATTCCGGTGGCATGGTGATCTGCGACCGTCCCATCGCCGACGTGTGTCCCACCGAATGGGCGCGGATGGAGAATCGGAGCGTTCTGCAGTGGGACAAAGACGACTGTGCCGCAATCGGTCTGGTGAAGTTCGACCTGCTCGGGCTGGGAATGCTCTCGGCGCTGCACTATGCGATCGACCTGGTCGCCGAACACAAGGGCCTGCATGTCGACCTTGCCGAGCTTGATCTGAGTGAGCCGGCAGTCTACGAAATGCTGTGCCGCGCAGACTCTGTGGGGGTGTTCCAGGTGGAGTCCCGGGCGCAGATGGCCACCCTGCCGCGGTTGCGGCCGCGGAAATTCTACGACCTGGTGGTGGAGGTGGCCCTGATCCGCCCCGGCCCCATCCAGGGTGGGTCGGTGCATCCCTACATCCGGCGGCGCCACGGTCAGGAGAAGCCGACCGTCGAACACCCGTCGATGCACAAGGCGCTCGAACGCACCCTCGGCGTGCCGCTGTTCCAGGAGCAGCTCATGCAGCTGGCCGTCGACGTCGCCGGCTTCGATGCCGCCGGTGCCGATCAGCTGCGTCGGGCGATGGGGTCCAAGCGATCACCGGAGCGGATGGAGCGGCTCCGTCAACGCTTCTACGACGGCATGCGGGATCTGCACGGCATCACCGGCGAGGTCGCCGACCGCATCTTCGAGAAGATGTCGGCCTTCGCGAATTTCGGTTTCCCGGAAAGTCATTCGCAGAGCTTCGCCTCGCTCGTCTTCTACTCGTCATGGTTCAAGCTGCATCACCCGGCGGCGTTCTGTGCGGCACTGCTGCGCGCTCAGCCGATGGGGTTCTACTCACCGCAGTCGCTGGTGGCCGATGCCCGCCGGCACGGGGTGCGGGTACACCGGCCCGACATCAACGTCTCGTTGCCGCATGCCACGCTGGAAAATGAGGGACTCGAGGTCCGGTTGGGTCTGGACGGGGTGCGCGGCGTGGGAACCGAGGTGGCCGAACGCATCGTGGAGCGCCGCGACGCCGACGGTCCCTACCGCGACATCACCGATGTGTCGCGCCGGGCCGGCCTGACCACCCGGGAGTTGGAAGGTCTGGCCGGGGCCGGTGCCTTCGATGTCTTCGGGGTGAGCAGACGACAGGCGTTGTGGGAGGCGGGGGCCGCGGCGACGGTACGCGACGATCAACTGCCGTTGGCCTCGGCGGCCACCACGCCGACGCTGCCTGGTCTCTCCGACGTCGAACTGGCCGCCACCGACGCGTGGGCGACGGGCATCACCCCGACGTCGTATCCGACCCAATTCCTGCGTCCGCGGCTGCGCGCGATGGGAGTGCTTGCGGCCGAGACGCTATTGTCGGTACCAGACGGTTCCCGGGTCGTCGTCGGTGGTGCGGTGACGCACCGGCAGCGACCGGCGACGGCGTCGGGAGTCACGTTCATCAACCTCGAAGACGAGACCGGGATGGTCAACGTGGTGTGTTCGGTGGGTCTGTGGTCGAAGTATCGGGCGCTGGCGCATTCGGCGTCGGCGCTGATCGTCCGCGGCCGGGTGCAAAATGCCGAGGGGGCGGTGACCGTGGTGGCAGATCGTTTGCAGCGCATGGATCTTCGGGTGGGGACGCGATCAAGGGACTGGCACTGAACTCGGCAGGAGAGGCGAACATGCCACAACAGGTGGTGGTGACGGTGAAACCGAACAGCCGCAAGGGACCGCTCGTGGAGACCGGGCCGGACGGCACCGTCACGATCTACGTCCGCGAACCGGCCACCGAGGGCCGGGCCAACAAGGCTGTCGCCGAACTGCTCGCCAAACATCTCGGTGTCCCCAAGAGCAAAGTCGCTCTCGTCGGCGGGGCCACCGCGCGCACCAAACGTTTCCGCGTCGGGTGAACGGGCACAGAGCGCCGATCTAGACAGCCCCGCCGAATCCCTGCTGCCGCCACGCCTCGTAGACGGCGATACTCGCCGCGTTGGCGAGATTGTGCGAGCGGCGCCCGGCCAGCATGGGAATGCGCACGCGATCGGTGATCTCGGGTTCGGCGAGTACGTCGTCGGGCAATCCGGTCGGTTCGGGCCCGAACAGAAGGACGTCACCCGGCGCATAGTCGACGTCGGTGTGGAAACGTTCGGCATGAGCGGTGAACGCGAAGACCCGCTCGGGTTTGAGGGTGGTCCACGCGGTCACCAGGTTGGGATGCACCGTCACCGTGGCCATCTCGTGGTAGTCGAGACCCGCGCGTTTGACCTGGGCGTCGGACATGGAGAACCCCAGCGGCTCGATGAGATGGAGTTCACAGCCGGTGTTGGCGGCCAACCTGATCGCGTTGCCGGTGTTCGGCGGGATGCACGGCTGATAGAACATGATGCGGAACATGATGCGCTCAGGGTAGCGCGCAACGCGCAGTGGCCCCGCCGACATATCGGCGGGGCCACAGAGCGGGAACCGGCTGGGACGGCTACGTCAGGCTCACTGCCAGACCCAGGTCCAGCGGCGGCTGCGCGGATCGTAGCGGCGCACCCGGCGCCGACGACGGGTCGGCTGGCCGTGGCCCTGGCCCGGGCGGTTGTTGTTGTTCTGGCGCTGCTGCGGAATCGGCATCGATGCCCCTTCTCGTTGGTGAGTTCCGTGTTCGGATCTCGCTGACATCAACAACTTTGCGCTGCGCGGCTGCGAGGGACTTCGATGTCAACTGGGAGGTCGCTGGACGTGTCGAGAACTGTTGCGGCTCAGAGGTCCAGGGCTGTGTTGGCCCCGCAGAGCACGATGCACAGCGTCGAATCAGGCTGGGGCCGAACCTGTCCCGTTGTGACCGCGGCCACTGCCGCGGCGGTGCCGTGTTCGGTGATAATGCGCTGATCACGCCAGAGATCGGCACGTGCCGCGAGGATGTCGTCGTCGCCGACGACCACGCTGCGCACCTCGGATCGTCCGGCGACGAGTCCCCAGCAGATCTCGCCGAGCTGGGTGGCGCCGAGCGAATCCGACGCCACGCTGTCGAGGGCCACCGGTACCGGCCGGCCGGCATCGATGGCCTGACGCAGACAGGAGGCGCCGACGGGTTCGGCACCGACCAACCGGTCACCCGGCCGCAACGCGGCGGTGAGACCGCCTAGCAGACCGCCCCCGCCGACACAGACGACGGTGGTGAGCGGACCGTCGACGTCCTCGGCGAGTTCGAGGCCGATGGTGCCGGCGCCGGCCACGACGTCAGGCAGGTCGTAGGCGTGCAGGGCGAGCGCACCGCGCTCCTGTGCCAGCCCGAGCGCCGCCTGCGCGGCGTGTGCGTACCGGTCGCCGACGAGGTGCACCTGGGCGCCGAGTGAGCGCAGTACGTTCACCTTCACCTCTGGCGCGGTCGTCGGGACGACGACGGTGCACGCGGTACCCACCAGTTGCGCCGCCCACGCCGCGCCGATGGCCGCGTTGCCGCCGGAGGCGACGAGCACACCTGCCTCGGTCAACCGGCCGTCGCGCTGCGCATGCACGATGGCATTCAGGCTGCCACGTACCTTGAAACAGCCGCCGAACTGCAGGTACTCCAACTTGAACACCACGTCGACCGGCCCGTTGACGGTGCTCAGTTGCGATCGCAGGATCGGGGTCCGACGCAGCCGACCGTCGATCCGGGCACGAGCCGCCGACACCGCCGCACCATCCACCCTCACCCGACCCAGACTAGTTCTGCCCCCGGAGTGGAAGAATGGCCCGCGTGACAGCGATACGACTCGATGGCAAGACCACCCGCGACGAGATCTTTGCCGATCTGTCCGAACGTGTCGACAAGCTCCGCGCTGCCGGCGTGGTCCCCGGGCTGGGGACGGTCCTCGTCGGCGACGACCCGGGCTCGCGCTCCTATGTGAAGGGCAAACACGCCGACTGCGCGCGGATCGGTGTGGAATCCATCCGCAAGGACCTCCCCGCAGATGCGAGCACCGACGACCTCAACGCGGCGATCGACGAGCTGAACGCCGACCCCGCGTGTACGGGCTACATCGTCCAGCTCCCGCTGCCGCGCCACCTCGACGAGAACGCCGCCCTCGAGCGCATCCACCCGGACAAGGACGCCGACGGACTGCACCCGATCAATCTCGGCCGGCTGGTCCTCGGCAAGGAGTCGACGCTGCCATGTACCCCCCGCGGCGTCCTCCACCTGTTGCGCCGCTATGACATCCCGATCGCCGGGGCACGGGTGACCGTGGTCGGACGCGGCGTCACCATCGGCCGCCCGATCGGCCTACTGCTCACCCGCCGCAGCGAGAACGCGACGGTCACCCTGTGCCATACCGGCACCCGCGACCTGCCCGCCGAGGTGAGCCGGGCCGACATCGTCGTCGCGGCCGCCGGCGTGGGACATCTCATCACCGGCGACATGGTGAAGCCGGGGGCGGCGGTCGTCGACGTCGGGGTCAGCCGCGACGAAAACGGCAAACTCATGGGCGACGTTCACCCCGACGTCTGGGAGGTCGCCGGGCATGTGTCACCCAATCCCGGCGGCGTAGGACCGCTGACCCGTGCCTTCCTGCTGGTCAACGTGGTGGAGCGAGCCGAGGCGATGCTGGCGGCGCAGGGCTCGGACGTGGGCGCCGGAGAAGGGGGACGGTGAGCGCGCGGACCGACCCCCGTGTCGAGCAGCTTCGGCACGCTCGGCGCATCCGGTCCTACCTCGTGCAGATCCCGTACCTGCTGGTGATGGCCGGAGTGGTTGCTGCGGCACTGCTCGTCCTCTTCGACCGATGGCGACGCGGGTCCTTCGTGTTCGGGACCGCGCTGCTGGTGGGTGCGGTACTGCGGGCCTGCATCCCGTCATCACGTGCCGGATTGCTGCAAGTCCGGGGCAAATTCTTCGATGTCGTGGCGATGGCAAGTGTGGGCGTTCTCATGCTCTGGCTGGCCACGTCGATCGACTCTTTGGGCACAGATTGATTACAATAGAGACCTGAGCGTGACCTAGGGGTGAAGTTCATCGCCCCGACCAGGCATTTCCGCGCGTGTCGCCATGAGCGCACGAACCATCAGGGGAGCAGTATCACTTCGACAGAGAGCCGAGACCCGAGCACGGTCGGCCAATCGACGTCGATGGGGGTGTCCGCGGGCGGTGGCATGATCCACTTCGTCCTGCTCACCCGCGACGACGTGGGTCGCAACGTGGTCGATTCACGGGTGATCGACGTCGACGAGAGTGATGGCCTCGACACCGCCGGGCGCGTCAACGCCGGCATCGACCTGATGCTGACCGCGGCCCGCGAGGAGGGCCTGCGAGTGGGGCCCATCGGGGTGACCGCACGCACCGGCGGTCAGCGTCGTCGACTGCGGTCGCGCGGCAGCGGACCCAAACGGCAGATCCGGTTGGTCTCTGAGGAGGAGGCCACCGTCGCGTATCTGCGCGAGACCGGGCAGATCGATCGGTTCGGCTCGGTCGTGGTGGTCGACGCGGGCGACACCGGCATGTCGTTCTACACCGTCGAACCTGCGAGTGGCCGCATCAGCGACATGGAGCGGTCCGACGCCATGAGCGGTCGGCAACTCGACAAGGAACTCGCCGAGGCGATGGTGGTCAACGACCTGGGGGCCGACGCTCCACGAGGCCGACTGCGCCGCAGCGCGTTGCTCGGAGCGTGCCGCACTGCGAAGGAGGAGATCGACTACACCGCAGCGGATCCCGGGGCATCGGCGGTCACGCTGGCAGCCGGGTCTGGTCGATTGGCGCTGACCGCGGCGGCGGTGGAGGCGGCAGCCGCGCCGATGGTGTCGCGCGCCCGGAAGGCCTTGCACCACTACGTTTCCGATGTGTCGACTCGCGGTGACGCCCCCGAGGCGGTGGTCCTCGTCGGCGGGCTGGCCAACATCCCGGTGACCCGGGGGATCGTCGGCGATCTGACACTGGAGGTCGTGGGACCGCAATCGCCCGAGTTGGTACCGGCGACCGGTGCGGCTCTCCTCGCTCATCAGAGTCGGGTCGGCGCAACACGATTGGCATTCATCGGCGGCAAGCGAGACCGGGAGTGGCTGTCCACGACGCCGTTGGCGGTCGCGGCCGCGATCATCGCGGCCACGTTGATGACCATCTACGCCGTGAGTTCCTCACTCACGGGACGGCAAGTGCCCGAACCTGTTCCGCCGCCGTCGCCGACCGTGGTGCACACGACATCGGCTGCGACGTCGATGATCGCCACCACCACGACCGAACGGACGCTGTCGGCGGTCCCGCTGCCGACGACAGATCTTCCCGATCCGCCGGCAACCACTCCGGATCAGAACTGGAATCAGACGCCCGGGTGGGCCACCACGGAACTTCCGCAGACCACGTCGCAGTCGACGACGACGCGGACGCTTTCGCCATTCCCGTTGCCTTCGTTGCCCTTTGGCGACGGCAGCACTCCGAGCCTGCCACCGAATCTGGTGCCGCCGGGCCTCTTGCCGTCGACCACCCAGGTACCTCCGCCGCCCCCGGTGACGCCACAGCGACAGACGCCGAACACAACTCGGACACCGTCCGTCGCGCCGGAGTCCCCCGGTACACGGACACCGAGGACCACCCCGGCGCGCTGAACCGGAGCCGCACCGCTCACGGGCTCAGGCCCGTGCGAGCGCCACCGTCTGCTTCAGCAGGTCGCTGATGGCGTCGAACTCGGTGAGGAACCCGTCATGGCCCTTGTCCGACCGCAGTACCTTGAGGCCGCCCACGCAGTTGCCCAGTTCTTCGGCGATCTCGACCTGTAACCGCAACGGGTACAACCGATCCGAGTCGATACCACCGACAATGGTGGGTACCCGGCACGAGTTGAGGGCGGCCTTGACACCACCGCGCCCGCGTCCGACGTCGTGGTGGTTGAGTACTTCGCTGAGCACCACGTAGCTGCCGGGATCAAAGCGTTCCTTGAGCTTCTCGGCCTGATGCTCGAGGTAGCTCTGCATCGCATAGCGGCCGCCGGCGAGCGGATTCTCCTCGCCCTGTGGGGCGTTGGCGAACCGCTCGTCGAGCTCGATTTCGCTGCGATAGGTCAGATGCGCGATACGCCGGGCGATTCCCATGCCGGTCAACGGGATTCGGCCGGTGCCGTGATAGTCGCCGCCACACCAGTCGGGGTCGGCCTTGATGGCCGCGATCTGGGTTGTCTGCGTGCCGATCTGATCGGCGGTGGCCCGCGCTCCGACGGCCAGCACGAGTGCGCTGCGCACCCGATCCGGATATTCGATCGCCCACTCCAGTGCGCGTGCACCGCCCATCGAGCCGCCGAGTACCGCACCGACGCTGCGGATGCCCAGTCGGTCCATCAGCGCGACTTCGGCGCGCACCTGGTCGAGGACGGAGATCTGCGGGAAGCGCGAACCCCACGGACGGCCGTCGGCGTCCAGAGACGTCGGACCGGTGGAACCGCCACATCCGCCGAGGACGTTGGCCGAGATCACGCACCACTCGTCGGTGTCGATGGCGCAGCCCGGCCCGATCAGTCCATCCCACCAGCCGGGCGCCGCGTTGTGCTCGTCGGCGGGTCCGGTGACGTGGGAGTTACCGGTGAGAGCGTGCAGGGTGAGGATGACGTTGTCGCGGGACGGCGACAACGTCCCCCAGCGCTGGAACGCCAGGGTGACGTTGTCGATCCGCTCACCGTTGTCCAGCGGTATCGAACCGATCGGCATGCTCATCAGCTGCCCGTCCGGGGTGTGTTCCCAGTCGGGCTGATCAGCCTGTTCCGTTGGCCGGTCGATACTCACCGACACCGCTGCCTCACTCCTCTCGTCGAGCTGCGCCTACTTGGCGGCAGCGAATCCTGTTTCGAGATCGGCGAGGATGTCGTCGATGCCTTCGATGCCCACTGCCAGCCGGACCAGACCCGGGGTGACACCCGCGGCGAGCTGCTCTTCGGGGACGAGCTGGCTGTGGGTGGTGGAGGCCGGGTGGATGACCAGCGACCGGACGTCACCGATGTTGGCGACGTGGCTGTGCAGGGTCAGCGCGTCCACGAACCGCTTGCCCGCGTCGACGCCACCGGCGATCTCGAACGAGACGATCGCACCCTGGCCCTTCGGCAGCAATTTCTGGCCACGGTCGTACCATTGCGAGCTGGTCAGACCGGCGTACGCCACCGACTCCACCTGGGCGTGGTCGTTGAGGAATTGCGCGACGCGCTGGGCGTTGGCGACATGCCGCTCGACACGCAGACTCAGAGTCTCGAGCCCCTGGGCGAGCAGGAATGCGTTGAACGGCGAGATCGCCGCGCCGGTGTCACG